>NZ_JBVJWD010000003.1:428713-453260 GCF_055602785.1 Streptomyces sp. NPDC037301 | reverse complement strand
CTAACCCGCCACTCTCCCGCTAGCTAAGATGCCAAAGCAACGCAGCCCCCCCCACCCCCCCCCCCCCCCCCCCCCCCCCCCCCCCCCCCCCCCCCCCCCCCCCCCCCCCCCCCCCCCGGTCGTTCGGCGGCGTGTGCCACTCCCGGCGGGTGGGCGCGGCGGCCGTGCTTGTGGCGAGCAGCAGGATCAGGGGCAGCGCCAGGAAGCCGGCCCCGGCGAGCAGCCCGGTCTCGTAGCCCTCGACCATCGATACGAAGGCGTCCTCCGGATATGCGATGGCATCCTGGACCCTGGGGCGGAAACGAGGGAGGACTGCGCAATGGCGATGAGCACGGCACAGACGCCGGCCCGGCCCATGCGTGCCGACGCGCGCCGCAATTACGACCGGCTGCTGGGTGAGGCCCGTACCGCCTTCGCGGAACACGGCACCGATGCGTCCCTGGAGGACATCGCGCGACGTGCGGGCGTGGGGATCGGCACGCTGTACCGGCACTTCCCGAACCGGCACGCGCTGATGAACGCCGTCTTCCAGGAGGCCCTCACCTCCCTGATCACCCGTTCCCGCGAACTCGCGGGGGCGGAGCAGCCGTGCGGGGGCCTGGTGGAGTGGCTGGGCACGATCATCACTCATGCGGGTGAGTACCGCGGGCTCGCCCAGGCGCTCATGTCGACGTCACGGGACGAGACTTCGGCACTTTCGCAGTGCAATGTGCCGTTGCGTGAGGCGGGCGCGGTGCTGCTGGCGCGGGCGCAGGCGAGTGGGGCCGTACGGGCGGATGTGTCCATCGACGACCTGATGCAGCTGACGAACGCGATCGCGCTGGCTGCGGAGCAGTCGCCGGATGATCCGGAGTTGGCGGGGCGGCTGCTGATGCTGACCTTGCAGGGGCTGAAGGGGCCGAACGCGGAGGGGGCTTGAGGGGTGCGGGTGCGTGCGGCGGGCGCGGGTGGCCGTGGGCGCTGCGGGTCCGCTGCGCGGGGCCTGTTCCCCTACCCGCCCCTTCCCGAACCGGGGCGCTGCCCCGGGCCCCGGCCCTCAGTCGCCGGACGGTCTGGAACAACGACCAGGGGCTCCGCCCCGGGTTCGAGAAGGGGCGGGTCAGGTCGGGTCGGGGAAAGTAACCCCCCGCCCCTACCGGCGCCGCAGATCCGCCACTCTCGCGCGATCCCCCTGCCCCTGTTCCGCCAGTACCGCAGCGCTCCGTAGCGGCTGCGGGCCGGGCCCCCCGGGACCACCCCCGCGCGTACGGCGCTGCCCGGGCAGTGGCATGTCCCGGCGGGTCTGGCGGCCCGGCGGGAGGGCCTCGGCCGGTGCGGGCCCGCTTCCGGCGCCGGCCACCGCGATCTGCACCCCCTGGTCGGCCAGGGCCTGCAACTCGGTGGCGGCACGGTCGTCGTGGCCGGGCGGTTCGTCCGTCACCAGACGGGTGATGAGATCCGTCGGCACCGTCTGGAACATGGTGTCGGAGCCGAGCTTGGTGTGGTCCGCCAGGACCACCACCTCCGCCGCGGCCTGCACCAGGGCCCGGTCCACACTCGCGGAGAGCATGTTGGACGTGGAGAGGCCGCGTTCCGCGGTGAGCCCGCTCCCGGAGAGGAACGCTCGCGAGACCCGCAGTCCCTGGAGGGACTGCTCGGCCCCACTGCCCACCAGGGCGTAGTTGGAGCCACGCAGGGTGCCGCCGGTCATCACCACTTCCACCCGGTTGGCATGGGCCAACGCCTGGGCGACCAGCAGCGAGTTGGTGACGACGGTCAGACCGGGGATCCGCGCGAGCCGACGGGCCAGCTCCTGCGTGGTCGTACCGGCACCGACGACGATGGCCTCACCCTCTTCGACGAGACCGGCGGCCAGATCGGCGATGGCCGTCTTCTCGGCGGTGGCGAGATGGGATTTCTGCGGAAAGCCGGACTCCCGCGTAAAACCGCCCGGCAAGACCGCACCGCCGTGCCGGCGGTCGAGGAGTCCTTCTGCCTCCAGCGCCCGCACGTCCCGCCGTACGGTCACTTCGGAGGTCTGGACGACGCGGGCGAGCTCACGGAGCGATACCGCCCCGTTGGCACGCACCATTTCGAGGATCAACTGACGACGTTCTGCAGCGAACACGAAACTGACAGTAACGTGACGCTCGAGTGTTTTCAGCAGTTTGCGCCGAATAACAGAAGTTGTACATACAAGGGGCCACCAAGTGGTATAGGCGGCCCCGTTGTTGTTCCGTACTGATCGTCAGGCGGTCACCCGACCGCCTGAGTTGCCGGGAGTTGCCGGGGATTGCCGGGTTCCCGAAGGCGCTTACGCCTCGCCTGTGAGCTTACGGGTGTGCAATTGACGGGCCACTTCCGCGATCGATCCCGACAGGGACGGATACACAGTGAAAGCGTTTGCGATCTGTTCCACCGTCAGATTGTTGTCGACCGCGATCGAGATGGGGTGGATCAGCTCGCTCGCCCGCGGCGCGACGACACAGCCGCCGACCACGATGCCGGTGCCGGGCCGGCAGAAGATCTTGACGAAGCCGTCGCGTATGCCCTGCATCTTGGCGCGCGGGTTGCGCAGCAGCGGCAGCTTGACCACCCGGGCGTCGATCTTGCCGCAGTCGACATCGGCCTGGCTGTAGCCGACGGTGGCGATCTCGGGGTCGGTGAAGACGTTCGAGGAGACCGTCTTCAGGTTCAGCGGGGCCACCGCGTCACCGAGGAAGTGGTACATCGCGATCCGGCCCTGCATGGCGGCGACCGAGGCGAGGGCGAAGATCCCGGTGACGTCACCGGCCGCGTAGACACCGGGGGCGCTGGTGCGGGAGACCTTGTCGGTCCAGATGTGGCCGGACTCCTTGAGCCTGACCCCGGCCTCCTCCAGGCCCATGCCCGCGCTGTTCGGTATCGCGCCGACCGCCATCAGGCAGTGCGAACCGGAGATGACCCGGCCGTCGGCGAGGGTGACCTCGACCCGGTCGCCGACACGTCCCTCCTTGCCCGCCTTCGGCGAGGAGGGTCCCTCAGTGGTTCCCGGCACAACTTTCGCAGCCAACGCGCGGGAGCGGGCCATGACGTTCATGCCGCGGCGCCGGAAGACGTCCTCCAGGACGGCGGCCGCGTCCGGGTCCTCACCCGGCAGCACCCGGTCACGGGACGAGACGAGGGTGACGCGTGAGCCGAGCGCCTGGTACGCGCCCGCGAACTCGGCACCCGTCACGCCGGAGCCGACCACGATGAGCTCCTCGGGAAGCTCGTCGAGGTCGTAGACCTGGGTCCAGTTCAGGATGCGCTCGCCGTCGGGGAGCGCATCCGGAATCTCTCGGGGGTGGCCACCGGTCGCGATCAGTACGGCGTCGGCGGTGAGCGTCTCCTCCGTACCGTCGGCGGCGGTCACGACGACCGTGCGGGAGCCGTCGGCGGCCTGGAGGCCCTTGAGGCGGCCGCGACCGCGCATCACGCGCGCCCCGGCACGGGTGACGGAGGCGGTGATGTCGTGGGACTGGGCGAGCGCCAGGCGCTTCACGCGCCGGTTGACCTTGCCGAGGTCGACGCCGACGACACGGGCCGCCTGCTCGATGTGCGGCGTGTCGTCCGCGACGATGATGCCCAACTCCTCGTACGAAGAGTCGAAGGTGGTCATCACCTCTGCCGTCGCGATCAGGGTCTTCGAGGGCACGCAGTCGGTGAGCACGGACGCGCCGCCGAGGCCGTCGCAGTCGACGACGGTCACCTCCGCGCCGAGCTGGGCGCCCACCAATGCCGCCTCGTACCCGCCGGGTCCGCCGCCGATGATCACGATCCGGGTCACGAAAAGTCCGCCTCGCGTGTGTCATCCCGCGGCCGTCTGCTGCCCCGGCCGGGGGTCCGGGGGGTCGCCCCGGGGAATGCAGTACGTACTTCATTGTCCCGCACGCGCCAAGGTGCTTCGCCCCGGGGCCCTCCATACGTGCGCCGGGGCGTGCGGGACGGGGTTCCGGGACGGCAAGCGGAACGCTGCGCGGAACCCCGTAAGGGGTCTTCCTCACAGGAATCGGCGTTCCGCCCACCGCCTCCCGTACCCTCGACCCCATGTCGCTCTACGCCGCGTACGCCGGCAACCTCGACGCGCGGCTGATGACGCGCCGCGCACCGCATTCCCCGCTGCGCGGCACCGGCTGGCTCAACGGCTGGCGGCTGACCTTCGGCGGGGAGCAGATGGGCTGGGAGGGCGCGCTCGCCACGGTGGTGGAGGCCCCCCGTTCCCAGGTCTTCGTGGCGCTGTACGACCTGGCGCCGATGGACGAGGACTCCATGGACCGGTGGGAGGGCGTCGGCCTCGACATCTACCGGCGGATGCGGGTGCGTGTGCACACCCTGGACGGCGAGGAGCCGGCCTGGATGTATGTGCTGAACGGGTACGAGGGCGGGCTGCCGTCCGCCCGCTATCTGGGCGAGATCGCGGACGCCGCGGAGTCCGCGGGCGCGCCGCACGACTATGTGATGGAACTGCGCAAGCGTCCCTGCTGACCTGCCGGACCAGCGCTTTTGTGTGAATGTACGAGGAAGCGTGTGCAGACTCTACGCATGGGCATCTACGCGCGTAGGGAATCACCGGCTACCCTCATCCGCGTGAACGCATCAGTTATTCCGGACAACATCCATGGCGACCCGCACGCGGCCGCCGCCGACGCCGCCGCCCGCCTGCGCGAGCTGACCGGTGCCGAGACCCACGACGTCGCGCTCGTGATGGGTTCCGGCTGGGCACCTGCGGGCGATGCGCTCGGCACTCCGGAGGCCGAGTTCCCGGTGACCGACCTGCCCGGTTTCCCGGCGCCCGCCGTGCAGGGGCACGGCGGCACGATCCGCTCGTACCGGATCGGCGAGAAGCGCGCCCTGGTCTTCCTCGGCCGCACGCACTTCTACGAGGGCCGCGGCGTCGCCGCCGTCGCGCACGGGGTCCGGACCGCCGTCGCCGCCGGCTGCAAGACCGTCGTCCTGACGAACGGCTGCGGCGGTCTGCGCGAGGGCATGCGCCCCGGGCAGCCGGTCCTGATCAGCGACCACATCAACCTGACAGCGGCGTCCCCCATCATCGGCGCCAACTTCGTCGACCTGACCGACCTGTACTCGCCGCGGCTGCGCGCGCTGTGCAAGGAGGTCGACGAGACCCTCGAAGAGGGTGTGTACGTGCAGTTCCCCGGTCCGCACTACGAGACCCCGGCCGAGATCAACATGGTCCGTGTCATGGGCGGCGACCTGGTCGGCATGTCCACCGTGCTGGAGGCGATCGCCGCACGGGAGGCGGGCGCCGAGGTGCTGGGCATTTCGCTGGTCACGAACCTGGCGGCGGGGCTGAGCGGGGAGCCGCTCAACCATGAAGAGGTGCTGCAGGCGGGGCGGGATTCCGCTACGCGGATGGGGGCGTTGCTGGCACGGGTGCTCGAGCGGATCTGAGCCGGGGGTGAGGGCCACGGGGTGCGGGTTCCGGGTGGGCATGACGCCCGCGGCGGCCTGTTCCCCGCCCCGCCCCTTCCCGAACCGGGGGCAGCGCCCCCGTAACCCACCCCACCCCGCAGAAAGGCGGACACCGTGCAGCAGGACCTCATCGCGCAGGCCAGGGCGTGGCTCGCGGAGGACCCCGATCCCGAGACCCGTGACGAGCTCGGCAAGCTCATCGACACCGAGGACCTCGACGAGCTCGCCGCACGGTTCGCCGGCACGCTGCAGTTCGGCACGGCCGGGCTCCGCGGTGAGCTGGGGGCCGGGCCGATGCGGATGAACCGCGCGGTCGTCATCCGCGCCGCGGCCGGACTCGCCGCCTACCTCAAGGCCGAGGGACAGACCGGCGGGCTCGTCGTCATCGGGTACGACGCCCGCTACAAGTCCGCCGACTTCGCCCGCGACACCGCGGCCGTGATGACCGGAGCGGGCCTGCGCGCGGCGGTACTCCCCCGCCCGCTCCCCACTCCTGTGCTGGCATACGCCATACGGCACCTGGGCGCCGTCGCGGGCGTCGAGGTGACCGCCAGCCACAATCCGCCGCGCGACAACGGCTACAAGGTCTATCTCGGCGACGGCTCGCAGATCGTCCCCCCGGCGGACGGCGAGATCGCCGCCGCGATCGCCGCGGTCGGCCCGCTCGACGACGTGGCCCGACCCGACAACGGCTGGGCGACCCTCGGTGACGAGGTCCTGGCGGCCTACCTGGCCCGTACGGACGCCGTGCTCGCCACCGGATCGCCACGTACCGCCCGGGTCGTGTACACCGCGATGCACGGCGTCGGCACCTCCGTGCTGACCGCCGCCTTCGCACGGGCCGGGTTCCCGGAGCCCGTGCTCGTCGCAGAGCAGGCGGAGCCCGACCCGGCGTTCCCCACCGTCGCCTTCCCCAATCCGGAAGAGCCCGGCGCGATGGATCTCGCCTTCACCACCGCACGCCGTACGGACCCCGACCTCGTCATCGCCAACGACCCGGACGCCGACCGCTGCGCCGTGGCCGTGCCGGACGCCACCGCGGACGGCGGCTGGCGAATGCTGCGCGGCGACGAGGTCGGCGCGCTGCTCGCCGCGCACCTGGTCGCCCGAGGCGCCACCGGCGTCTTCGCCGAGTCGATCGTGTCGTCGTCACTGCTCGGCCGGATCGCCGAGAAGGCGGGCAACGGGTACGAGGAGACGCTGACCGGCTTCAAGTGGATCGCCCGCGTGGACGGCCTGCGGTACGGATACGAGGAGGCGCTCGGCTACTGCGTCGACCCGGAAGGCGTGCGCGACAAGGACGGCATCACGGCCGCCCTGCTCGTCGCCGAGCTGGCCTCCGTGCTCAAGGAGCAGGGCCGTACGCTCCTCGGTCTCCTCGACGACATCGCGGTCGAGCACGGGCTGCACGCCACCGACCAGCTGTCGGTCCGGGTGGAGGACCTGTCGGTCATCGCGGACGCCATGCGGCGGCTCCGCGAGCAGCCTCCGACCGCGCTCGCCGGTCTCGCCGTCACCTCGGCCGAAGACCTGTCGGAGGGTACGGAGCAGCTGCCGCCCACCGACGGGCTGCGCTACCGCCTCGACGGCGCCCGGGTGATCGTCCGCCCGAGCGGCACCGAACCGAAACTCAAGTGCTACCTGGAGGTCGTGGTGCCGGTCGGTTCGGCGGACGAGCTGCCCGCGGCCCGCGCGAAGGGTGCGGAGCTGCTCGCCGGGATCAAGCGGGACCTGGCGGCGGCGGCCGGGATCTGACCTGTTGTGACCGCCGGCTTCACGTACGCGTCAGATACGTGAAGCCGGTGTCCGGGCCCACGCAGGACCGGAGCGTCAGGTCACCCCGGTACCGGCCGTGGGCCGGGGTGCCGCGGCCCGGTGTGAGGTGGCGGTCGCCGCGGTGATTCCCCGAAGCGCACGGCTGTCGCGGACGGAGGTTCACCTCGAGCGCGGTCGCACTCGGGTCCGGCCGGGTGCGGGTGGTGCACGGAGGCATCCCGGTGCCGGTGCCCGTGGTCCTCGAACCGCCCACGGGCCGACAGCTGATGAGCCGGCCTCCGGCCGCGCGGGCGTCGCGCCGGCGGATGCGGGCAGTGGTCTCCTGGCCGGCGGGGGACGTCCGGGCGATCAGGCGGACGCGATGTGCTCACACACTCCGTCGCTGATCGTCTCGGGCCGTCCCCCGCTCCGCTTCGGGTCCACCACGTCGGCTACTTGATGTTGAGCAGCTGCTCCAGCGGGTCGATGGCGAAGTACACGAGGAAGAGCGCCGCAGTGCCCCAGAGCAGCCAGTGGACTTCGCGGGCCTTGCCCAGGCACGCCTTGATGACCACGCAGGCGAGGAAGCCGGCGCCGATGCCGTTGGTGATGGAGTAGGTGAACGGCATGACGGCGATGGTCAGGAAGGCGGGGATGGCGAGTTCGTACCGGTCCCAGTCGATGTGTTTGACCTGGGTCATCATCAGGAACCCGACCGCGATGAGGGCGGGGGCCGCCGCCTGGAGGGGCACGATGGTCAGAACAGGGGTGAAGAAGAGGGCGAGGGCGAAAAGGCCCCCGGTGATGAGGTTGGCGAAGCCGGTGCGTGCGCCTTCGCCGACACCGGCGGCGGACTCGATGTAGGTGGTGGCGGACGAGGCGGAGGCGGCGCCGCCGACGACGGCGGCTGCGCCGTCGATGAGCAGCACGCGGCCCAGACCGGGGACCTGGCCGCGCTCGTCGAGGAGTCCGGCTTCGGCCGTGACGCCGACGACGGTGCCCATCGTGTCGAAGAAGTCGGACAGGAGGAGAGTGAAGACGAGCAGGACGACGGTCAGCACGCTGACCTGACCGAACGAGCCGAACAGATCGAACTTGCCCAGGAGTCCGAAGTCGGGTGCGGCGATGGGCTTGTCGGGCAGCGAGGGCTCGGTCAGACCCCAGGACTTGATGTCGGCAATCCCGTTGATGACGACGGCGACGACGGTCATCACGACGATGCTGATGAGGATGGCGCCCTGCACCTTGCGGGCCAGGAGGACGATCGTCATCAGCACGCCGAGACAGAAGACGAGCATGGGCCAGCCGGTGAGGGTGCCTGTGCCGATCTGGACGGGCACGGTGGTGTTCGCGGCGTCCGGGATGCGGGTGACGAACCCGGCGTCCACGAAGCCGATGAAGGCGATGAACAGGCCGATGCCGACACTGATGGCTTGTTTGAGAGGTTGCGGAATGGCGTGCATGATGGCCTCACGCAGGCCGGTCAACACCAGTACACAGATCAGCAGGCCTTCGAGCACGATGAGGCCCATCGCGTCGTCCCAGCTCATCAGAGGGGCGATCTGGAAGGCGGTGACGGCGTTGAGACCCAGGCCCGCGGCCAGAGCGAGCGGCAGGTTGCCGCCCACACCCGTGATCACGGTCATCACGGCGGCCACCAGGGCCGTGGCGGTTGCCAGTTGACCGGCGTCCAACTGGTGGCCGAACTTGTCCTCGGTACTGCTGAGGTGATCGGGTTGAGTACGAGGATGTACGCCATGGTGAAGAAGGTGGCGAACCCGCCACGTATCTCACGGCCGTACGTCGAGCCCCGTTCGCCGATGCGGAAGAACCGGTTGAGCGGGCCACCGGGTCTGACTGTCGGCGCTTCGGCCGGGCCTGTCGTGCTGGTGTGCATGACTGCGTCTCCTGGACCTGCAAGTGCGAGGGAAAACATGGCAGTGGCGCCGGAAGCGTGTGTCAGTCGGTTGTACGAACACACATACGGCGCTTTGCGAGCGGATCATACGCGGCAGGGACGTGATCTCAATTGCCCTGCGGAGTACACCAGTTGACTTTCCCGCACCACCCCCTGTCGGTTCCTCCAAAATCACCGGCGACCTATCCAGCCAAACCGGGATGCGGGCGACAGCGGCCATGGAGTTCACCCCGGGTGACTCCTTACTCTCAGCCCGTGCATCCACCGCTCCCCTTCAACGCGCGCGCCGCCCGCATCCTGCGCGAGAAACTCGGGATGGCCCCCGGCCACGTCGCTTACGGCATGCGCGCCTCCTACGGCACGACCCACATCACTCCCGAGCACATCACCGCGTGGGAACGCGGCACCGCACTGCCCACCGCGGGCGAACTCACAGCCCTGGCCGGTGCCCTGTGGTGCAACCCCCACGAACTCATGGGCGCTCCCCGCACCCTGCGTGAACACCGTCTCGCCCGCGGACTGGCCGTCGAGGACGTCGCCCGCGCCACCGGCCTCACCCTCGACGCCTACCACCAGATGGAAGAAACCGGCCGATGGACGGGCGACAAACGACAGTCCGCCAAACTCGGCACCCTCCTCAACCTGCCCCCACGCGACTTCATCGCCATCACCGGCCTGGAGGACGAACTCGCCCGCCTCCTCACCGAAGCCGTCTCCACCCGCTGGCAGGCCCACATCCGCGCCATCGCCCGCCTCGTCTCCACGGAACGCCGCGACCTGCAAGACCCCCTGCGCGACATGCACCACGAGTACCAGACCCTCATGGCCGCCACCCTCAGCCGAGCCGGCGGCACCACCGCCTCCGGCGAAAACGGGCGACGCTACATCGACGACATCGTCAACCACTTCTGGGCCCGGCTCCCGGAGCACTGACCGGGCCGCATCCGCACGGCCGGTGCATCGGGAACGTGATTGGGCAGACCGGTCTGCCCAATCACGAGTCGCGGGAGGCCGCCATGGCCGCCGGGCAGCAGCCGGGAAAACGGCGGCGAGAGCAGCCGGAGGGCTACCGTCGCTCGACGGCGTCCAACGCCGGGGCGATCAGGGCGAAGGCCCGGTCGGTCAGTTCGGCGGGGTCCTCGGCGCCGTCGCTGCCGCTCCACCGTTGCAGCACGGCGTCGAAGGCGGCCAGCGCCATCCCGGCGGCAAGCTGCGGGTACAGATCGGTACCGGGGTCGAGCTCCAGGCGGCGCGCCAGCTCCGCAGTCAGGTCGTCGCACCACTGCGCCCGGCGCTCCAGGAAACGGGCGAGCAGGGCGGGGGTGCGCAGAATCAGCTGAACCACCGGCAGCGCCCGGTCCGAGTGGTCACCGCAGGCGGCGACGGAGACCCAGACGGCGTGCCGCAGCGCCACAGAGGGCCGTTCCTCGATGGGGCGGGCCGCCAACTCTGCGCGAATGCCGGTGCCCATGTCGGCCAGGAACTGGACGACCACGTCCTCCTTGGACGCGAAGTACCGGAAGAACGTCCTCTTGGACACACCGGCGGCGGTCACGATCTCGTCGACGGTGACCACCTCGAACCCCTTCAGCGCCAGCAGTTGCAGCGCCGCTTCGGTCAGCTCGTTCGAGACGAGCTGACGTTTGCGCTGGGCCATGCTCACTTCGGGGCGGGAACTCACCGGACCATCGTAACGCCATGCCTCGTGTGACACTCAGGCGCATCTTGACACTAAGTGCCACTAGCGGCAATCTGTGCCGCATGACACAGCAGCAGCGCTGGACTCCTGATCAGATCCCGGACCAGACCAAGCGGGTGTTCGTCATCACCGGGGCCAACAGCGGCCTGGGCCTGGCGACCACCCGGGCGCTCGCCCGCCGGGGCGGGCACGTGATCCTTGCGGTGCGCGACGAGGAAAAGGGCCGCCGGGCGGTCGCAGAGATCGCCGCCGAGCAGCCGGACGCCGGCCTCGAAGTGCGCCACCTCGACCTGGCCGATCTGGACTCGGTGCGGGCCTTCGCCGATCAGCTGCACACCGATCACCCAAGAGTGGACGTGCTCGTCAACAACGCCGGCGTGATGGCACCGCCTCGATCGCTGAGCGCGCAGGGCCACGAGCTGCAGTTCGCCTGCAATCATCTCGGCCACTTCGCGCTCACCGGCTTGCTGCTCGATCTCCTGGCCGCCGGACACGACCCGCGCGTCGTCACGGTGAGTTCGATCAACCACCGGCAGGGACGCATCCACTTCGATGACCTCGGCGGCAAGCGCAGCTACGGGCCCATGACCTTCTACAACCAGTCGAAGCTCGCCAATGCCGTTTTCGGACGGGAGCTCCACCGACGGCTGACCGAAGCCGGCAGCCCGGTGCGCAGCGTGCTCGCCCATCCCGGCTATACCGCCACCAATCTGCAGACGAGTGCGCCGATCGGTCTGTGGCGAGTGGTGTTCGGCCGCATCGGCAACCCCCTGTTCGCCCAGCCCCCGGCCCACGGCGCACTGCCTCAGCTGTACGCGGCGACCGACCCGAGCGTGGCGGGCGGCCAGTTCATCGGCCCGGACGGCCTGGCCGAACTGCGCGGCGGACCGACGCGGGTCCAGCTGTCCCCCACGGCATCCGACGCCGAGACCGGCCGTCGGCTGTGGGAGGTGTCGGAAGAACTCACCGACGTACGGTTCGTGTTCCCGACGCCTGTCTGACCCGTTCTGCTGCCGCATCGTCTGCACTGCGGCCCATTCGGTCTCGCCTGCCTCACCGCACCCCCGGGCCAAGTGCGGATCTGCGCACGACCGGTTGCTCCCACGCGCACAATCACTACCGCTGCCCGGGGGTGCGGTGAGGCAGGCGTGTCCGCTCCGGAACCGGGCTCGGTCGTGTCCACCGTCTCCGGCAAAGATGGCGGTGGAGTGCACGCACCCTCCGTCTCGGGTGCGCGCACTCCGTCAAGCGGCGAAGCCCCGGCTATCGGGCTCGGCGAGGCCCCGGCCGAGCGTCAGTTCTTGACCGGCCACTCCAGCGGGTCGTTGTAGAAGCCCTGGCTGAGTTGGACCGCGGCGGCCTTCTGGCCCTCGGGGATCAGGAAGGCGGTGCAGATCTTCTCCGACTGTCCCGGGCTCAGCTTCTTGCCGGTGTCGGTCGCCGGGCAGTTCGGCCACTTGGCGTCACCCATGATGACGACGAGGGCCTTGGTGCGCTCGCCCTTGTCCGTCTTGACGACCAAGTCGTCGTCCATGTCGCCGACTTCCATGGGCTTGCCGCTCTTGTGGGTGAGGGTGGACCACACGTACACGGGGACCTTGGGGGCCTCGTCCTTGTCCTTCTCCAAGCCGGAGTCGTCCATGTCGGCCTTCGTTCCGGTCTGCACCTTCGTGGGCGTGACCGTGAACTTGCTGTCCTTCGAGTTCTGCATGGTGCTTTCCTGCGGCGGGCTGGCCTCGCCCAGACGGTAGCTCGTCCTGTCTTCCGACGAGGAGCTGGAACTGTGCCCGCCCTTCCCCGAATCCGAGTCGTTGCAACCGGTCAGCACCACGGCCAGCACCAGGGCGCCCACCGCCGCCGGCACAGCACGATTCCACGTGCGCATATCTTCTTCGATCTCCCCGTTGAAACATTCCCGTTGCCCGGCCGGGCGGCAAAGCCCCCACAGCCGGCGCATGTTCAAGCGCACGATCTTGTCAGATGGGAACCGTCCGCTCGCGGCAAGGGGGTGTGAGCTGCTGTCGGTTTGCTGAGCTGAAGTGCGTTGTAGTGAGCAGGAGTGAGTCCTGTCGGCGGCTTCGCGGGGCGGGAACGGAAGTTCCGGGGCCGAACGGGTGACCTTGGCGTCTGCTGCTCGCTACTGGGTAGCGGGTGTCCGGTCTCGTGGGAGGGGGTGTTGTGGTGGGTGGTTGGCGGGAGCTGGCCGCGCCCTTCGTGGCGCCCGGGCATTGCGGGGTGGCGATCCGGGACCGCCTCAAGCACCTCACCCCCCAGGACGAGAAGGTTCTGCGCGCGATCGGTGAGCATCAGGGCGCGCTCGCCTCCCGTGACCTCAGGGCTCGTTGTGCGGATGGTCTGGAGCACAGCGCGGACACCTGGGCGTCGCGCAAGCGGGACCTGACCGCCCAGTCGTCGTCGCGGATCGCCGGTACGATCACCAAGGCCACACACGATCAGTGGGCGCTGGCCCGGCGTTGTCAGGCGGCGCACATCCGGAATCTGGAGGCCGGGATCGGGACGCTGCGGCACCGCCTGTCCCTCCCGATCGGGGAACCCGGTCGGGGCGGTGTGACAGTCTCCATTGCCGTACACCCGGAGTGCAGTCCACCCGGATCGAGGATGAGGAGCGAGTCCCATGCGCACTGTGATCAGCGAGTTCATGAGCTTGGACGGCGTCGTGCAGGCGCCGGGCGGGCCCGACGAGGACACCGACGGCGGCTTTGCCCACGGTGGCTGGTCGCACCCGTTCTTCGATCCGGAGGTGGTGGGCGGCGCCTTCGACGACGCGCTGTCCAAGGCCGAGGCGCTGCTGTTCGGGCGCCGCACGTGGCAGTCGATGGCCGCGGCGTGGCCCGAGCGGTCCGGGGACCCGTTCGCCGACCGGATGAACGCCATCCCGAAGTACGTCGTGTCCGACACGCTGGGCGACTCGGAACTGTCCTGGGACAACACCACGCGTATCCCCGGCGACAAGGCCGTCGCCCGCATCCAGGAGCTGCGCGGGTCCGAAGGCGGTGACCTGCTGGTCATGGGGAGCCCCACGCTCGTACGCAGCCTCCTGAGCGAGGGCCTGGCCGACGAGCTCCGGCTCATGATCCTGCCGGTGATCCTCGGCGGCGGAAAGACGATCTTCCCCGACGACGGTGCGCTGCGCACACTTGAGCTGGTCTCGACGGTCACCAGCGGCACGGGCGTGCACGTGTGCACCTACCGGCCGGCCACCAAGAGGTAGGCAGAAAGGACGGGGCTGCTCTGCGGCTGAGACCTCAGCCCGTCGCGAGCAGCACCACCAGCAGCACCGCGCCCACCACCGCCGGTGCGATCACCTCGTACGCCCAGCGCACCGAGACCGAGGACGACGAAGAGTCCGAAGTCGCCACGGATTTCGACGACTTCCCGGAACCTGCCCCCGCCTTCGCCCGCTCCACCAGCTCCCGCAGGTCCGCCATGGTCTGGTCGGCCGTCGCCGTCCGGGTTTTGGTGTCACGGACGTCCGCATGCACGGAAGTACGGTCGTACGGGTCGTCCAGCGACCGCCGGGACTGCTGCCTGGCCGCCTTCTTCCGCTGGCGCAGCGACACGGGTACCGCCCACAGCTGGTACTTGGCGCCGTCCTCGGTGAACAGCTCGCTCGAATACCCGGCTCGCAGATCCGCGACCGCCGTCCACGGCATGGTGATCGTCCGGAACGGGTTACGGATCTTGATGCGCTGCTCGTTGGCGAGGACGACGGGCCGCAGCGTGAACGCGACGACCAGCGGCACCGCGGTCAGCAGCCCGGCCAGCGCCAGCCACGGCACCCGGCCGTCGCCCCGGAACACGGCGTCCCCGCCGATCCAGCAGACGAGGAGCAGCAGCAGGACACCCCCGGCGATCCCGGCGGGCGACCGGAAGGTCCGGTCGGCGTAGGTGGGCTCGGCAGGCGGTGTGGGGCTCGTCATGGGCCCGATTCTGCCTGACGTGCGCAAGGGGCGCCGGGGCGGCCGTCCCGGTACTGTGCGACGCACGGATGAACGGGCCCCCTGTACAGGTCGCTACGCGCGTAGATATGCTCCTCTGGTGACCATGCCCACCACTGCTCCCGCATTCTCCGACGCGACCGCGTCCGACAGTGCGCTGCGCCGCTTCCTGCACGGGCTGCCCGGCGTCGACGCCGTCGGCCTCGAAGCGCGCGCCGCGTCCCTCGGAACCCGTTCGATCAAGACGACGGCCAAGGCGTACGCCATCGACCTGGCCATCTCGATGATCGACCTCACGACGCTGGAAGGCGCGGACACCCCGGGCAAGGTCCGGGCTCTCGCCGCCAAGGCCGTCAATCCCGACCCGACCGACCGCACGACCCCGCGCACCGCGGCGCTCTGCGTCTACCCCGACATGGCGGCGACGGCCGTCGCCGCGCTGGCCGGTTCCGGCGTGAAGGTGGCGTCAGTGGCGACGGCCTTCCCCGCCGGCCGCGCCGCCCTCGACGTCAAGCTCGCGGATGTCCGCGACGCCGTTGCCGCCGGGGCCGACGAGATCGACATGGTGATCGACCGTGGCGCCTTCCTCTCCGGCCGTTACCTCAAGGTGTACGAGGAGATCCTCGCCGTGAAGGCCGAGTGCGCGCGGGCCGACGGCCCCGACGCCCGGCTGAAGGTGATCTTCGAGACCGGCGAGCTGTCCACGTACGACAACATCCGCCGCGCCTCCTGGCTCGGCATGCTGGCGGGCGCCGACTTCATCAAGACATCGACCGGCAAGGTCTCCACCAACGCCACGCCCGCGAACACCCTGCTGATGCTGGAGGCCGTGCGCGACTTCCGGGCGCAGACCGGCGTACAGATCGGCGTGAAGCCGGCCGGCGGCATCCGTACCTCCAAGGACGCGATCAAGTTCCTGGTGCTGGTGAACGAGACCGCGGGCGAGGACTGGCTGGACAACCACTGGTTCCGCTTCGGCGCCTCCAGCCTGCTGAACGATCTGCTGATGCAGCGCCAGAAGCTCAGCACCGGCCGTTACTCCGGCCCCGATTACGTGACGGTGGACTGATCCCCATGGCATCTGTATTCGAGTACGCCCCCGCCCCCGAGTCGCGCTCGGTCGTCGATATCGCGCCCTCGTACGGCCTGTTCATCGACGGCGAGTTCACCGACGCGGCCGACGGCAAGGTTTTCAAGACGGTCTCGCCGAGCAGCGAAGAGGTGCTCTCCGAGGTCGCGCAGGCCGGCGCCGCGGACGTCGACCGGGCCGTGAAGGCGGCCCGTAAGGCTTTCGAGAAGTGGTCGGCGCTGCCCGGTTCCGAGCGCGCCAAGTACCTCTTCCGGATCGCCCGGATCATCCAGGAGCGCAGCCGCGAGCTCGCCGTTCTCGAAACCCTCGACAACGGCAAGCCGATCAAGGAGACGCGCGACGCGGACCTCCCCCTGGTCGCGGCGCACTTCTTCTACTACGCGGGCTGGGCCGACAAGCTCGACCACGCCGGCTACGGCGCGAACCCCCGCCCCCTCGGCGTCGCGGGCCAGATCATCCCGTGGAACTTCCCGCTCCTCATGCTGGCCTGGAAGATCGCCCCGGCGCTCGCCACCGGCAACACGGTGGTCCTCAAGCCCGCCGAGACGACCCCGCTCTCCGCGCTCTTCTTCGCGGACATCTGCCGCCAGGCGGGCCTGCCGAAGGGGGTCGTGAACATCCTCACCGGGTACGGGGACGCGGGCGCCGCCCTCGTCGAGCACGAGGACGTCAACAAGGTCGCCTTCACCGGCTCGACCGCGGTCGGCAAGGCCATCGCCCGCCAGGTCGCCGGCACGGACAAGAAGGTCACCCTGGAACTGGGCGGCAAGGGCGCCAACATCGTCTTCGACGACGCCCCGATCGACCAGGCCGTCGAGGGCATCGTCACCGGCATCTTCTTCAATCAGGGCCAGGTCTGCTGCGCGGGCTCGCGCCTGCTCGTACAGGAGTCGATCCAGGACGAGCTGCTGGACGCCCTGAAGCGCCGGCTGTCCACTCTCCGGCTCGGCGACCCGCTGGACAAGAACACCGACATCGGCGCGATCAACTCCGCGGAGCAGCTCGCCCGGATCACCGCGCTCGTCGAGACGGGCGAGGCGGAGGGCGCCGAACGCTGGTCCGCCCCCTGCGAACTCCCCTCTTCCGGCTACTGGTTCGCCCCGACGCTGTTCACGAACGTCACCCAGGCGCACACCATCGCCCGCGACGAGATCTTCGGCCCGGTGCTGTCGGTGCTGTCGTTCCGTACGCCCGACGAGGCGGTCGCCAAGGCCAACAACAGCCAGTACGGCCTCTCGGCCGGCATCTGGACGGAGAAGGGCTCCCGCATCCTCGCGGTGGCGAACAGGCTCCGGGCGGGCGTCGTCTGGGCCAACACGTTCAACAAGTTCGACCCGACCTCGCCCTTCGGCGGCTACAAGGAGTCGGGCTTCGGCCGCGAAGGCGGCCGTCACGGCCTGGAGGCGTACCTCGATGTCCGATAACCGTCTGAGCGTCTTCAAGACCTACAAGCTGTACGTCGGGGGCAAGTTCCCCCGCTCCGAGAGCGGCCGGGTGTACGAGGTGACGGACTCCAAGGGCAAGTGGCTGGCGAACGCCCCCCAGTCCTCGCGCAAGGACGCGCGTGATGCGGTCGTGGCCGCCCGCAAGGCGTTCGGCGGCTGGTCGGGCGCGACGGCGTACAACCGCGGCCAGATCCTCTACCGCATCGCGGAGATGCTGGAGGGCCGCAAGGACCAGTTCGTACGGGAAGTGGCGGACGCGGAGGGCCTGTCGAAGTCCAAGGCGGCGGCCGTCGTGGACGCGGCCATCGACCGCTGGGTCTGGTACGCGGGCTGGACCGACAAGATCGGCCAGGTCGTGGGCGGGGCGAACCCGGTCGCGGGCCCGTTCTTCAATCTGTCCACGCCCGAGCCGACCGGTGTGGTCACGGTGCTGGCGCCCCAGAGGTCCTCGTTCCTGGGCCTGGTCTCGGTGATCGCTCCGGTGATCGCGACCGGCAACACGGCGGTCGTCATCGCCTCGGCCCACTCCCCGCTGCCGGCCCTGTCCCTGGGCGAGGTGCTGGCCACCTCCGACCTGCCGGGCGGCGTCGTCAACATCCTGTCCGGGAAGACGGCGGAGATCGCGGCACCGCTCGCGTCCCACCAGGACGTGAACGCCATCGACCTCACGGGCGCGGACCCCGCTCTGGCGAAGGAGCTGGAGATCGCTGCGGCGGACAACCTGAAGCGAGTTCTCAGCCCACCCGTCTCCCGCCACCGCCCCGAGAAGGAGGCGCAGAGCGCCGCCCCCTCCTCTGCTGTGGGCGAAGACGGCGCCTTCGACTGGTCGGCCGATCCGGGCACCCACCGCCTGACGGCCTTCCTGGAGACGAAGACGGTCTGGCACCCGACGGGCGCACTGGGTGCCTCGGGATCGTCGTACTGACCGCGTGACGGCGGCCCGCCCCTCCTGAATCCCGGAAGGGCGGGCCGTGTCCGTGCCGGTGTCCCCCCTGCCCGCGTCCACCTCAGCCGGGCAGCACCTCTGTCACCTGCCCCACCACCGGCAGGTCCTTCACCTCGCCCCCACTGGTCACCGGGTCGGTGACGGCGGCCGTGGAGAGCGGCTTGAAGTCGGCGACCTGCGTCCCCACCTCGTTGTCCAGCGGGTCCACGCCCGTACCGGCCAGCGGGTCGAGGCGCAGATGCGTCACCGGTGCGATGCCGTTCTTGAGCGAGTGCCCGAGCGTCCCGGTCACCGCGCTCCCGGTCTCCTCACCGACCCCGCCGAGGCTGCTGTCGGCGCCCGCGGCCGGTGCGAGGGGCAGCGGCGCCGCCTGGGCCGCCGCACCCCCCGCACCGAGCGCGGCACCCACCGCGGTGACGGTCAGACCTGCCCGCAGCAGGGTGCGGCGCCGGGACTTGGAAAGTGCGTGACGTGCCATGGAGTTCCCACCTGATCGTGACGATCGAGTAACCATCTGAGTGCGTAGAGTAGTTGAGGTGTGATGCTCGATACCAACACAGGCACCGGGGGATCCCCTGCGCGGGTCAATGCCTCACACTCGTGTCCTGTGAATTCCCAACCGATCCCGACCCGCGTCGTGCTGCTCGCCGGACCTTCCGGCTCCGGCAAGTCCTCCCTCGCCGCCCGCACCGACCTGCCGGTGCTGCGCCTGGACGACTTCTACAAGGAGGGCGACGACCCCACGCTGCCGCTCGTTACCGGCAGTATGGACATCGACTGGGACTCCGTGCAGTCCTGGGACGCCGATGCGGCGGTCGCCGCGATCATGGAGCTGTGCCGCACGGGGCGCACGAACGTCCCGGTGTACGACATCGCCACGAGCTCCCGGGTCGACCGGGAGGCCCTCCACATCGAGCGCACGCCTCTGTTCGTGGCCGAGGGGATCTTCGCGGCGGACATAGTCGAACGGTGCCAGGAGCTGGGCGTGCTCGCCGACGCACTGTGTCTGCGCGGCCGTCCGACGACGACGTTCCGCCGTCGGCTGTTGCGGGATCTGCGGGAGGGACGGAAGTCGGTGACGTTCCTGCTGCGGCGGGGGTGGCGGCTGATGCGGGCGGAACGGCGGATCGTGGCGCGGCAGACGGCGCTGGGTGCGTATCCGTGCGGCAAGGAGGAGGCACTGGGACGGCTGGCCGCCGCGGCGGCGGGACGCTGCCGACGGGCGTCCGCGGCGCGGGGGACGGTGTAGCGGGCTTCCCGTATCCGGGGGCGCCGCCCTCGGCCCCCCGCTCCTCAATCGCCGGCGGGGCCTGATCTTGCACACACGCCGACGGGGCCGGACCGGACCCCCCGGCCCGTCCGACCCCGCAGCACTCCCCCGTGCACCGCCGCCTCCCCCGAGGCAGCGGCCCCGCTTTCCCTCGTATCCCCCCGTCCCCTCAGGCCACCAGCTCGCCGAAGGACTCCTCCTCGTCACGGCCGAAGCTGAGGACCTCGTCCTCGCGCAGCCGACGGAGCGACCGCCAGATGCTGGACTTCACCGTGCCGACACTGATGTCGAGGATGGCCGCGATCTCCGGGTCGGTGCGACCCTCGTAGTAGCGCAGGACCAGCATCGTGCGCTGGAGTTCGGGCAGCCGCGCCAGCGCCTGCCAGAGCACGGCGCGCAGTTCCGTGCCGCGCATCGCGTCCGTGTCGCCCGCCGTCTCCGGCAGCTCCTCGGTCGGGTACTCGTTGAGCTTGCGCCTGCGCCAGGCGCTGATGTGCAGGTTGGTCATGGTGCGGCGCAGATAGCCACCGACCGCCGCCTTGTCGCTGATCCGGTCCCACGCCCGGTACGTCGAGAAGAGGGCGCTCTGCAGCAGATCCTCGGCCTCGAACCGGTCTCCGGTCAGGTGGTAGGCGGTTGCGTACAGGGAGGCACGGCGCTCCCGGACGTAGGCCGTGAACGCCGTTTCGGCGTCCTCGGCCTGCGCCGGGGGCTTCCGCTCCCCCATGGCCTCCCCGTACGCGGCTCCCCCGTTGGCCCCCACAGGCGCGTCAACCACCGTCATGTACGGCGTGTGCTGACGCCTGGCGGTGCGTTCGCACCCCCGCCCTCCCCCGAGCTCTCGGCTTCGCTCGAGCAGGGAGGGCCCCCCTCCGGCGCCGGACTTCTCGGCGCTCCGGCCGACATCGTGGAGACGCGTGACAACTGCGCTTGCGGTGGTGCTGTGAGTTGCGTTCATCTCGCGCCCCCCATCGGTGGAGTCCGTCCGTTCCTTGTGCCAATGAGCTTGCCGGGGCAGTTTCATCGCGCTGTCCCCCGACTGTCACAGCCCTGTCACAGGGCCTGCCGTCCGTGCGTCGGCGGTGCGCCGGATGTATGAGTCGGCGCCAACTGTCGAACTGGGGCTCCGCCATGGGTCAGAATGACCAGCGTGCCTTTCCTGTTGCTGATCGAGGACGACGACGCCATCCGCACGGCCCTCGAACTCTCGCTGTCACGCCAGGGCCACCGTGTGGCCACCGCGGCGACGGGAGAGGACGGCCTGAAACTGCTGCGTGAGCAGCGGCCGGATCTGATCGTGCTGGATGTGATGCTGCCCGGCATCGACGGTTTCGAGGTGTGCCGGCGCATCCGGCGCACCGACCAGCTGCCGATCATTCTGCTGACCGCGCGCAGCGACGACATCGACGTCGTGGTCGGGCTTGAGTCCGGTGCCGACGACTATGTGGTGAAACCCGTGCAGGGCCGGGTGCTCGACGCCCGGATCCGGGCGGTACTGCGCCGCGGTGAGCGCGAGTCCACCGACTCCGCGTCCTTCGGGAGCGTGGTGATCGACCGCTCCGCGATGACCGTGACCAAGAACGGCGAGGATCTTCAGCTCACGCCGACCGAGCTGCGACTCCTGCTGGAGCTGAGCCGCCGGCCGGGCCAGGCCCTGTCGCGGCAGCAGCTGCTGCGGCTGGTCTGGGAGCACGACTACCTCGGTGACTCCCGGCTCGTGGACGCCTGTGTGCAGCGGCTGCGCGCCAAGGTGGAGGACGTACCGTCCTCGCCGACCCTGATCCGTACCGTTCGGGGTGTGGGCTACCGGCTGGATTCGCCTCAGTGAGCGACGCCGCCAGACGGAGTCTGCTCACCGGGCTTCGCTGGACCAGTCTGCGACTGCGTCTCGTCGTCGTGTTCGCGCTGGTGGCGCTGACCGCCGCGGTGTCCGCCTCGGGGATCGCGTACTGGCTGAACCGCGAGGCCGTACTGACGCGTACCCAGGACTCCGCGCTCGGGGACTTCCGCCAGGAGATGCAGAACCGAGCGGCGTCGCTGCCGCTGCGTCCCACCAAGGACGATCTGCAGAACGCCGCCGTGCAGATGGCGAGCAGCTCGCCCGGCTACAGCGTGCTGCTGGTCGACGAGCGCGACACCGGCAAGCCGATCGTCGGCAACTCCGACCTGGACACCTTCACGCTCGACAACGTGCCGCTGTCGCTGCAGAAGGCGGTCAACAAGAAGCAGCCGGTGGAGGCGGGCAACAAGTACGAGTACCACCTGTTCTGGCAGCGGGTCAGCATCCGCGGTACGCCGTATCTGGTGGGCGGTACGAAGATCATCGGCGGTGGTCCGACCGGCTACATGCTGAAGTCGCTCGACCAGGAGCGGCAGGACCTGAACTCCCTCGCCTGGTCGCTGGGGATCGCCACCGGGCTCGCCCTGGTCGGCTCGGCGCTGCTCGCGCAGGCCGCCGCGACGACCGTGCTGCGGCCCGTGCAACGGCTAGGTGACGCCGCCCGCAAGCTCGGCGAGGGCAAGCTCGACACCCGGCTCGTGGTGTCCGGCACCGATGAACTCGCCGATCTCTCCCGTACGTTCAACAGGACCGCGAGTTCACTGGAGAAGAAGGTCGCGGACATGAGCGCGCGGGACGAGGCGAGCCGGCGGTTCGTCGCCGACATGTCCCACGAACTGCGCACCCCGCTCACCGCGCTGACCGCCGTCACCGAAGTGCTGGAGGACGAGGCGGACAGCCTGGACCCGATGATCGCGCCCGCGGTGCATCTCGTGGTGAGCGAGACCCGGCGCCTCAACGACCTGGTGGAGAACCTGATGGAGGTCACCCGCTTCGACGCGGGTACGGCCCGGCTCGTCCTCGACACGGTCGATGTCGCCGACCAGGTCACCGCCTGCATCGACGCCCGCGCCTGGCTGGACGCGGTGGATCTGGACGCCGAGCGCGGCATGATGGTCCGCCTCGACCCGCGCCGGCTCGATGTGATCCTGGCAAATCTGATCGGCAACGCGCTCAAGCACGGCGGCTCGCCGGTACGGGTCTCGGTACGGACCGAGGACGACGAACTCGTCATCGAGGTCCGCGACCACGGCCCCGGTATCCCCGAGGACGTCCTGCCGCATGTCTTCGACCGGTTCTACAAGGCCAGCGCCTCCCGGCCGCGCTCCGAGGGCAGCGGTCTCGGTCTGTCGATCGCCATGGAGAACGCGCACATCCACGGCGGTGACATCACGGCCGCGAACTCGCCGGACGGCGACGGCGCGGTGTTCGTACTGCGGCTGCCGCGCGATGCCGAGCCGCTCACCCGTTCCGCCGGGGATCACGACGCGGGGGTTCAGGACGAGGAGGGCGACGCGACGTGATGGGCAGCAACCGCCGGGCACACCGTTCGGCAGTGGCGCTGGCCGGTGCCGCGATCACGGCCGTGCTGGCCGCGGGCTGCGGGATCAGGACCACCTCCGTGCCGGTGGATGCCGGGGCCGCACCGTCCCAGGTGCCGTGCTCGATGTCCGCGGAGGACGTCGCCACCCAGGCCGTCCAGGGCATCCCCGTACAGATCTATCTGGTCTGCTCCTCGCAGCTGGTCACGGTGGACCGCACGGTGCAGGTCGGCGATACGAAGTCGGACCGGGTCCGGATCGCGCAGGCGCTCCTGGACGAGCTGGAGCAGAAGCCGCCCGCCGATGAGCGGCAGGCCGGGTTCTCCACGGCCGTCCCGGCGACCCTGCAGATCAGCGCGGGCCGCCGCGGCGACCGGCAGGGCACGCTGCGGCTCAGCGAGCAGCCGGAGGACCTGCCGTCCGAGGCTCTGGCGCAGATCGTGTGCACGTACGCGGAGAGCGAGTCGCTCGCCCCGGACGGCACGGTGGTGCTGGGCGGGCCGGGGAACTATGCGCCGCGTGGGTATCTGTGTACCTCGGAGACGAAGGCCAGGCCGAAGGCGGCACCGACGCTGGGGGCGGGGACGGGGGCCTGAGCGGGGGGGGCGGTGCGTGGCCAGCCCCGCGACGCCGCCTTCCCCATTTGCCGGTCGGTCTTAGTCGGGCCGGGCGGAACCGATCCCGCCGCCCGGCGCGTCTTGGGTGGCGTGCGTCAAGGTTCGGGCAGTCAAGCTGTCATCCGCTTCCGCGCGGCCGGGGTATCCCTCCTCCTCGCGCATCTGCTGCTTGTCGGGTGGCTGACGCTGCGCCCGCTCGATGTGCCGTGGACGACCGCCTCGAATCTTCAACCGTTCGCCGGTATCAGAGCGGACCTGTCCCTGGGCCCGGTCGAGGCCGCCCGCCGGATCGGTGAGGGATTGCTGCTGCTCGCCCCACTGGGCGTGCTGCTGCCGGTGGCCGGGGGCCGGCTGTTCGTCTCCCCGTGGGCCTCGCTGGCCCGTACCGTCGCGGCGGGGGCGCTGATCTCGCTGGCCATCGAACTGGCGCAGACCGGGGTGCCGGGGCAGGTCGTCGACGTCGACTCGCTGCTGCTGAACACCACCGGTGTGGCGCTCGCCCATCTGCTGGTCGTACCCATGTGCCGGGCGCGGCTGCGCCGCAGGAACCAGCAGCGGGTCAGGGTGCTGCCCCACCCCAGGGACGAGGCGGCTCAGGGGTCGACCCCGACGATTCCCAGGGTCGGTATCGCACCGTAGAGCGACGCTTTGCCCCTGTTCGCCGGGCGACCATGGATGCATCGGGAGCACAAAGGAGCTGCTCCCTCAGCAACGGTTCGCGAAGGAGCCCACCATGGCCGCACTTGCCCGCCCCCGTGACGGACGCATGATCGGCGGAGTGTGCGCAGCGCTGGCAAGGCGCTTCGGCACCTCCGCGGGAACCATGCGCATCATCTTCCTGGTCTCCTGCCTGCTGCCGGGGCCGCAGTTCCTGCTCTACCTGGCGCTGTGGGTGCTGTTCCCGTCCGAGAAGACGCCGTCCGCCGCCTGGTGACCCGCGTACGCACAACACGCCTGTGGGGGGGGGGGGGGGGGGGGGGGGGGGTCCCCGAAGAGGGGGGGTGGGGGGGGGAAGCACAAAGGGGGGAAGATGG
>NZ_JBVJWD010000003.1:326744-428703 GCF_055602785.1 Streptomyces sp. NPDC037301 | reverse complement strand
TTCTGCTTCGTTTGGTTGTGGGGGTTTTTCTCCTCGCCGGAGAAGCCCCTTTCTCCCGCTGGGGACCCCCCGAACAAAAAACCTGCTGGGGTGCCCCCCCCCCCCCTCCCCCCCCCCCCCCCCACAGGCGTGTGTACGGGGATCAGCCGCCGAGCGGGAGACCGTTGGTCGACAGGCCGTTGGTCGACAGGCCGTTGGTGCTCAGGCCACCCGCGGGCAGACCACCGATCAGACCCTTGACCGGGGCGGTGGCGTCGCCGGCGAGCTTCTGCTGGCCGGTGCCGACCAGCTTGGTGGCCGTGTCCTGGAGCGGCAGGGTCCGGGGGGTGTTCTCCAGCGCCGAGCCGGCGACCGGCAGGGCAGTGGCCGCGGCGTCGGCCGGCAGCACGGTGGCGGATGCGGTCCCCGCGGCGGCAGCCGCGAAAGCGGCACCGAGAGCGGCGACGCCGAGAGTCCTGACAGCAGACTGCTTCATGTGAAATTCATCCTTGGGGAAGGGGATGTGAGCGGCTCTGAAACGTAGTCAGCCCACTGCCCGTCCCGCAAACATGCCGACACACGGAAAACGGCCGGAATTTCGCAGTCCCGGCCGTTTTCCGCGGAGGTGTGGTTCAGCCCGCGGAAGAGGAAGGCACGCTGGTCGCAGCGGTCTGCTCGAAGAGCCACTCGGACTTCAGCTCGGCATATCCGGGCTTGATCACGTCATTGATCATCGCCAGACGTTCATCGAAAGGAATGAATGCCGACTTCATCGCATTGACGGTGAACCACTGCATGTCATCGAGCGTGTATCCGAAAGTCTCGGTCAGCTTCTCGAATTCATGGCTCATGCTCGTACCGCTCATCAGCCGGTTGTCCGTGTTCACGGTGGCCCGGAAATGCAGCTTCCGCAGCAGCCCGATGGGGTGGTCGGCGTACGAGGCGGCGGCGCCGGTCTGGAGGTTGGAGGTCGGGCACAGCTCCAGCGGGATGCGCTTGTCCCGTACATAGGAGGCCAGGCGGCCGAGCTTCACACCGCCGTCCTCGGCGACCTCGATGTCGTCGATGATGCGGACGCCGTGGCCGAGCCGGTCGGCGCCGCACCACTGGAGCGCCTGCCAGATCGACGGCAGGCCGAAGGCCTCGCCCGCGTGGATGGTGAAGTGGTTGTTCTCGCGCTTGAGGTACTCGAAGGCGTCGAGGTGCCGGGTGGGCGGGAAGCCGGCCTCCGCGCCCGCGATGTCGAAGCCGACGACACCCTGGTCCCGGTAGCGGTTGGCGAGCTCGGCGATCTCCAGGGAGCGGGCGGCGTGCCGCATCGCGGTGAGGAGGGCGCCCATACGGATGCGGTGCCCGTCCAGGCGGGCCCGCTGCTCGCCCTTGCGGAAGCCCTCGTTGACCGCCTCGACGACCTCTTCGAGGGTCAGCCCGGCTTCCAGGTGCTGCTCCGGGGCGTACCGCACCTCGGCATACACGACACCGTCCGCGGCCAGGTCCTCGGCGCATTCGGCGGCCACCCGGACCAGCGCGTCGCGGGTCTGCATGACGGCGCAGGTGTGGGCGAACGTCTCCAGGTAGCGCTCCAGCGATCCGGAGTCGGCTGCCTCGCGGAACCAGATGCCGAGCTTGTCGGGCTCGGTCTCGGGAAGTCCGTCGTAGCCGCTCGCGAGGGCGAGGTCGACGATCGTTCCCGGACGCAGGCCGCCGTCGAGATGGTCGTGGAGAAGAACCTTGGGGGCACGCCGGATCTGGTCCTGGCCGGGCACATGGAGGGTCGGGCTCATCATCTGGGCACTCTAACGCCTACGCGCGTAGATTGTCGCTTGTCGATACGTAACAGTGACCGCGAATACGGGTGGAGTACACCTGTCCTTCTGACACTGTTCTGCCATGGCACAGCGCGCACTCCCCCTGCCTGCTGCAAGGCTGGGACGGGCCGTCAGGACGGCCGGAAAACCATCTGCGGTCAGCGGCGTGGTTCTGCTGCTCCCGGACGGCGAGGCCGACTCGCACCGCCGCCCTTCCCCTCTCTCGTACGCCCTCCAGCTGCCACTGGCCCGCACCCTGGCCCGCGCGGGCCAGGAGGACGGGCTCGCCGCGCATGTCGTGCGCTACCGCTGTCGCGGCTGGAACGCGACCGACGCGCAGTTCGCGGCGGACGCCCGATGGGCGGTGGACGAGGTCGTACGACGCTACGGCGACGTCCCCGTCTGCCTCGCCGGCCACGGCATGGGCGGCCGGGCCGCACTCCGTGCGGGCGGCCACGCCGCGGTCAACTCCGTTCTGGCGATGGCCCCTTGGCTGCCCGAAAGCTCGACGGACGAGCCGGAGCCGGTGAAGCATCTGCTCGGCCGGCAGGTCCTGCTCGTTCACGGCACGAACGACGCCCGCACCGACCCCGAACTCTCCTTCCGTCTGGCCGAACGCGCCAAGAAGGCCAACCGCGACACCTGCCGCTTCGAGGTCCACTCGGACGGCCACGGTCTGCGCCAGCACCGGGCCGAAGTGGTGGCCCTGGCAACGGACTTCGTCCGCGGATCGCTCTTCGGCCGGGCATACGCCCGCCCGGTCGCCGACGCCCTGGCGGCGCCGCCACCGCTGGGGTTGCGGATGCCGCTGGCCGCGGGGTTCGGGAGGTCGCTGCGGGGCTGAAGAGGCCGGGGCGGGTACCGGCCCGTGGAGCGGGTGCGCGGTGATCGCGAGGACGGCTGGACGGCGACCGCCTGTCCGGCCGCCCGTCGGCTGAGCCCAGGCAGTACAGCACTGTCTGGGCCGGCTCACTCGTGACCTGCGCTCAGCCAACGGGGGTGGGGCGGGCTGCTGATGTCGGCAGCCACCAGGCCGTGTCCCGCAGGTCGTGTGAGTGAGCGACCCTTCGGCACCCGCCCGGCGCGAGTGGAACCGGGGCGTTCAGCTGCCTCGTCATCCCCCAGAGAGCATTTGACCTGCGGTTTCAGGAACGGTGAGACGACAGTTGTTGGACGAGATGGTGTTCCGCAGCGAAGACGTGTCGGCGGCGGACCGGTTCAACTACTGGACCGAGCTCTTGGGCCGTACCCATGCGCCCATGGACCTGCGCAGCGACCACACCGACGACTTCCAGGCCTCCCAGCGCGTGCTGGACCTCGGGGCCGTCACCGTGTGGTCTGCCACGTTCCAGCCGCTGGTGTTCCGGCGCACGCCGAAGCTGATCCGGCAGTCCGACCCCGAGGCATACCACCTGTCACTCGTCGTACGCGGGAGCGGGGCGGGCGTGTGGCGGCACCGGGAGACCGAGTACAAGCCGTACGACCTGTTCATCAACTCGTCGTCGCTGCCGAACGACGTCTACAGCACCGGCGACCTGGTCCAGACTGTGGCGCTGGAGGTTCCCAAGGCCCTGCTGCCACTGCCTCGCGACATGGCCGGCCGGATCGTCGGAGCGCCGGTGTCGGCCCGGGAAGGCATGGGTGCCCTGCTGGCACAGTTCCTCACCCGGTTGATCGCGGACTCGGCCGCGTACCAGCCCTCCGACCGGTCGCGGCTGGCCTCCATCGCGACCCCGCTGGTCGCCGCGCTCTTCGCCCATCTGCTCGAAGCCGGCGACTGCCTGCCCCCGGAGACGCACCAGCGGGCCCTCACCTTTCGCATCCAGGCGTTCATCCGAGAGCACCTGCACGACCCGCATCTCACCCCGAGCACCATTGCCGCCGCACACCACATCTCCACCAGCTACCTGCACCGCCTCTTCCAGGACGCAGACGCCACAGTCGCCGCGTGGATACGCCGCCTGCGCCTGGAGGCGGCCCGCCGCGACCTCACCGACCCCGCGCTCCGCACCACCCCCATCCACGCCATCGCCGCCCGCTGGGGATTCCCCCGCGCAGCCGACTTCAGCCGCGCTTACCGCGCGGCCTACGGCACCACGCCCAAGGACCACCGGCACCAAGCCCTCCACGACCGCGAGTG
This sequence comes from Streptomyces sp. NPDC037301, assembly GCF_055602785.1. Classification (NCBI taxonomy): domain Bacteria; kingdom Bacillati; phylum Actinomycetota; class Actinomycetes; order Kitasatosporales; family Streptomycetaceae; genus Streptomyces; species Streptomyces sp. NPDC037301. The sequence continues at coordinate 424,776 of NZ_JBVJWD010000003.1, read as the reverse complement.
AACCCATTGCGAACGCAGTTGTGCACTCAGTGCTAACGACCTGGCCGCCTCACGTAGGCATCCTGGAGGACGTCCGTGACGGAAAGTGGGCCCGGTTGTCCCGCTGGGTTGTCGAACCCGTTCTGGCCCGAACCCGAACCCGGACTGTTCACCCCGCCCAGCCCGCACCGGTCACCCTTTACCCCAAACCATCCCGCGACCTGACGAACTATCACCACATATCCACTCAAGAAAAATCGATCACACTTTGCGTCGATTTCACCGACGAATCGGGGTACGGCCACATGATTGCCAAGCAACGGGACCGTCGCAGAGGACGGATCACAGCGGCGCTGGTCGCCCTGTCCTCGTTGGCGGCGCTGATATCGGGCGCCCAGCAGGCGGTCGCCGCCAACGACCCCGCCAAGATCGAGGACGCGGGCAGGCCGTTCAAGAGCGAGGACGCGTCCGGCTTCGCTCTCCATCCGCGGGAGATGCCAGGTGTTAACGAGGGCCAGACGGCACGCTCGGTGATCGAGGGGGCCGAGGCGAAGGGCGTCGTGACGCGGGCCTCCCCGCTGAGCGTCGCCCAGTCGAAGCAGCACATCGGCCGCTCCCTCTGCCACACGACCGGCATCAACGGCACGTTCAAGTACAACGGCTTCTGCTGGGACGAGACGGACGACAAGACCAATGCCTGGGCCAATGGCTGGCATCCGCAGGGCTTCACCGCCTCCCACGACGCGGACCCGAGCGGCACGGTCGACGGCCACCACCTGTACATGGCGACCTGGTACTACGGCGTCGGGGGCGGGGACAACGACCGCAACAAGAAGGCCCGCGTCTCCATCCTCGAATCGACCGGCACGGAGCGGACCTACGGGCACGTCCTGCTGGTCCAGCCCACCGGCAGCCGGGCCAACCCCCAGTTCACCTCGGTCGACGACATCCACGCCGACGGCATGGTCTGGTACGGGAACAGGCTGTTCGTGGCCAACGGCGGCGAACTGCAGATCTACGACCTCGACCACCTGTGGAAGGTGAACTCCCTCTCCGATAAGTCGGGCATCTCGGGCGGCACGTCCTCGGCCGAATACCACCAGTGGGCCCTGCCCATGGTCGCCCGCTACTCGAACCGCACCAAGGCCCAGCAGGACGCGGCCGAGCCGGCCGATCGCTCCGACATGAACTGCGACGGAGCCATAGCGTGTCTGAGCTCCTTGAGCCTGGACCGCAGCACGTCACCGCCGCGCTTGGTCTCCGGACGGTACGGGAATGCCGAACGTACCCCCCCTGTGGACGTGATCCGCTGGCCGATCGAACACCTCGGTGAGGGCGGTACGTCCCCCGTCAAGGCGGAGGCCGCCTACGCCGCTCCTGTCCACGGCTTGCAGGGCGTGGCCACCGACGGCACGTACTACTACATGTCAGCCATGTGCGACACGGGCCACATGGGAGTCACCAACCCCGCGAGCAAAGACGCCTACTACTGCATCTGGCAGGCCAAGCCGAACGGCCCCGTATCGATCCTCACCCGCACGCCGCCCCTCACCCAGAACCTGTCCTTCTCGTTCTCCTCGGGCCGCCTGTGGGGCATGAACGAGCGCAACGGCAAGCGCGTCGTCTTCTCCCTGCTGCCACGGATGGCCGACAACTACCAGTACCTGTACAACGACTACAGCAAGCTGTGCTCGGGCGTCGGCAGCAAGATCGAGAACAGCAGGCCGGTCATCCAGTGGGGCTGCAACAACGCCCAGGACGAGCGCTGGGTGTTCGAGGAGACCAAGGACAACAACGGCAACCCCGCCTACTTCATCCAGAACACGCACTCCGGCAAGTGCCTGGGCACCGGCAACAGCCTCGCCGACGGCAAGGGCATGATCCAGTACACCTGCAATACCAAGGTGGACGAGAAGTGGTGGTACGACCAGGACACCCACGAACTGCGGAACGTCTACTCGGGCAAGTGCCTGGGCCTGGGCTCCAATGCCCAAAAGGGCAGCCAGCTCATCCAGTGGACCTGCAACGGCTCACAGGACGAGCGCTGGACCATCTCCAGGACCGCCCCCAACGTGTGACTTGAACACTCGCCTCTGACGGCCCGCCGGGAAACCCGGCGGGCCGTCGCGTTCCCGGGGATGGTGTACAGCGCCCCGCCCCGTTCAGTCCGGCAGCAGATGGCCCCGGCGCGACAGCAGGAAGCGCTTGAAGGCGGCCACCGGCGGGGTGTCCGGGTGGCCGTCCAGCCAGGCGACGCCAATCTCGCGGGCCGCCCTCGGTGCCGTGACGGTGAGTTCCACGACGCCGGGGCGGGCCACCGCGGGTGGTGGCAGCAGGGCCACGCCGAGGCCGGCCGCGACCAGGCCGCGCAAGGTCTCCGCCTCCTCGCCCTCGAAGGCGACACGTGGCGCGAAGCCCGCCTCCGCGCACAGGTCGTCGGTGATCTGCCGCAGGCCGTACCCGGGTTCGAGGGTGACGAACTTTTCGTCGGCGGCCTCCGCCAGTCGGATGCGGCGGCGCGAGGCGAGGCGGTGGTCCTCGGGGACGACGAGGCGCAGCCGCTGTTCGTCGAGGCGGCGGGCGACCAGATCGGGGGCGTCCGGGACGGGAGAGGTGAGACAGAGGTCGAGGCCGCCGGACCGGAGGCGTTCGATCATCGCCTCGCCGTAGTTCTGCACGAGCTGGAAGCGGACCCGGGGGTGGTCGACACGGAAAGCTCGGATCAGGGCGGGCACGGTCTCGGATCCCATGGTGTGCAGAAAGCCGAAGGCGACCTTGCCGGTGGCCGGGTCGGCGTCCGCCCGTACCGAGTCGGCGGCCTTCTCGACCTCGGCGAGGGCCCGCTCGGCGGAGCCCAGGAAGGTGCGGCCCGCGGGGGTGAGGGAGACGGTTCGGCCCTTGCGGGCGAACAGGGCGACTCCCAGGTCCTGTTCGAGCCTGACCATCGACCGCGAGAGCGTCGACTGCGGGACGCCGAGCTCGTGCGCGGCGCGGGTGACGTGCTCGTGGCGGGCCACCGCCCCGAAGTGGGCCAGCCGCGGCGCGAGGACTGCGCGAATGTCTTCTTCGTAACTACTGGGTGACAGCCGGGGCTGTGAGCTGCGTTCATGCGCCATGGGAACGATTATGACGAGTTCATGCATTGGACGCATGAAACCAGCGGTCCTACTTTTGAACCATGCCTCCTGCCAGTACCGGGGCGTCCACCCTCACCGTGGCCGCCTCGCCCCAGCCGTCCCCCGTCGCCGCCGCTGTCGCCACCGCCGGCCCCGCCGTGCCGGACCGTCTCGAACCCGGCCGCCCCGGCTACCGCCGGATGAGCTTCGCGCTCTTCGCCGCCGGTGTCGCGACCTTCGCTCTCCTCTACTCCACCCAGGCCCTGCTGCCCGCCGTCTCCGCCTCCCTCGGCGCCACGGCCGGACAGGCCAGCTGGACGGTCTCCGCCGCGACGGGCGCGCTGGCGCTGTGTGTGCTGCCGATGAGCGCGCTCTCCGAGCGGTTCGGGCGGCGGCAGATGATGACCGCTTCGCTCACGGTCGCCGTACTGGTCGGGCTGCTCGTGCCGTTCGCGCCCTCGCTGGGCTGGCTGATCGCGCTGCGCGCCGTCCAGGGCGCGGCGCTGGCCGGACTGCCCGCATCCGCGATGGCGTATCTGGCGGAGGAGGTACGGCCGAAGGCGCTGGTCGCCGCGATCGGACTGTTCGTGGCGGGCAACAGCATCGGCGGGATGAGCGGACGTATCCTCACCGGCTGGGTCGCCCAGCTGTGGGGCTGGCGGGCGGCGCTCGGCGCGGTCGGGCTGCTGGCCGTGGCCTGCGCGGTCGTATTCCACTTCATGATCCCCCGGGCCCGGCACTTCACCCCCGGTTCGCTGAACCCGAAGGCCCTCGCCAAGACCGTGGGCGGGCACCTCGCCGATCCGCTGCTGCGTCGGCTGTACGGGATCGGCGCGCTGTTCATGACGGTGTTCGGCGCGGTCTACACGGTGATCGGCTACCGCCTGGTGGAGGCGCCGTTCAACCTCCCGCAGGGCATCGTCGGCTCGATCTTCCTGGTCTATCTCGTCGGTACGGTCTCCTCCGCCGCGGCCGGCAAGCTGGTCGCCCGGCTCGGCCGACGGGGCGCGCTGTACCTGGCCGTCTCCACCACGGCCGCCGGTCTGCTGCTCTCGCTCGCCGACCAGCTGGCCGCCGTACTCCTCGGCCTGGTCCTGATCACGGCGGGCTTCTTCGCCGGGCACGCGGTCGCCTCCTCGTCCGTGAGCCGTGCGGCGACGAAGGGCCGTGCCCAGGCGTCGGCGCTCTACCAGTCCGCGTACTACCTGGGCTCCAGCGCGGGCGGCACGCTCGGCGCGGTCGCCTTCCACGCCGGAGGCTGGGCCGGGACCGTATCGCTGGGGCTGCTCGCGGTCCTCGGCGTCGTCTCGATCACGCTGTACGGCACGCGGGCCGCACGCGCCGAGCGGTGCCGGCTCGCGCCGGTGGCGTCCGTACAGAACTGAGACATACGACGCACAACCATCCACTCCCCGACGCGCGTCTAGCAGGCGGAAGCACCTCACGGCGCGCGAAGGGAAGTTGGCGTACATGAGAGTCGCAGGGAACATACGGGCGATCCGGGGGCGGCGCGCGGTCGCGCTGGCCGCCGCCGGTCTGATGGCGGCGCCCGCCCTCGTCCTGGGCACCGGCGGATCGGCGCAGGCGGCGTCCTGCACGACGTCCACCGGGCCGTACCAGAAGCAGGTCGAGAAGTATCTGCACCGGCCGGTCGACGGCAGGCAGTCGGCCGCCGACTGCAAGGCGATCCAGTCGTTCCAGCGCACCCACGGGGTCACCCCGGACATCGGTTACGCGGGGCCGGTCACCTGGCGCACGATGAAGACGCTCACGGCCCAGAAGGCGGCCGGCAAGAACCCGAACAAGGCCAAGAAGTGCCCCACCAACAAGGGGCGCATCGCGTGTGTGGACCTGACCCGGCAGCTGAGCTGGATCCAGGACGGCAGCAAGCTGAAGTTCGGTCCGGTGCCGATCCGCAGCGGCCGCAACGGATACGAGACCCGCACCGGGTCCAAGAAGATCTACATGCGGCACATCAACCACGTTTCGTCGATCTACCACGTGTCGATGCCGTACGCCCAGTTCTTCGACGGCGGACAGGCGTTCCACTCGGTGGGCCTGAAGATGTGGAACCCGCCGGGGTCGCACGGCTGCGTCAACATGCGCGGCGCCGACGCGAAGTCGTACTGGAATCTGCTGAAGAACGGCGACGACGTGTACGTGTACGGGCGCAAGCCCGGCACCTGACCGGAGCGTGACCGGAACGTGTGCCGCTTCGGCACTTCCCGCTCCCGTTGTCAGTGCCCTGCTGTAGCTTCCGAAGTGCTGAAGTGAGTGGCGTCACAGCGCAACAGGGGTGGAGCGATGAGTGATCAGACAGCTACGGCGGACATCGACAGCCGGCTGGAGGGACACCGGGTCGAGCTGACCGGCTACTGCTACCGGATGCTCGGCTCGGCCTTCGAGGCGGAGGACGCGGTACAGGACACTCTGGTGCGTGCCTGGCGCAACTTCGACAAGTTCGAGGGGCGTTCCTCGCTGCGCTCCTGGCTGTACCGCATCGCCACCAACGTCTGTCTGGACATGCTGAACGCCGGGAACAAGCGGGCCCGTCCGGTCGATCTGACGGGCCCGACGCCGCTCGCCCAGGCGGCGCTCAACCCGCTGCCGGAGAACACCTGGCTGGAGCCGATGCCGGACGGACGGATCCTGCCGTCGGTGGCCGACCCGGCGGAGGCCGCGGTGGCGCGGGAGTCGGTGCGGCTGGCGTTCATGGCCGCGTTGCAGCATCTGCCGCCCAAGCAGCGGGCCGTGCTGATCCTGCGCGAGGTGCTGGCCTGGAAGGCGAGCGAGGTCGCCGAACTGCTCGACACCTCGGTCGCCTCGGTCAACAGCGCCCTCCAGCGGGCGCGGGCCACCCTCGCCGAACACGAGGGCGAGGCCGCCGACGCCGCGAATCCGCTCGACGAGGAGCAGCGCAAGCTCCTTGAGCGGTACGTGGCGGCCTTCGAGGGCTACGACATGGCGGCGCTGACCGCACTGCTCCACGAGGACGCCGTGATGACGATGCCGCCGTTCGACCTCTGGCTCCAGGGGCACGACGACATCACCGGCTTCATGCTCTCCATCGGCGCGGGCTGCGCGGGCTCGCGGCTGGTGGCGACGGAGGCGAACGGCACCCCGGCGTTCGCGCACTACAAGCCGAATCCGGACGGGCCCGGGTTCGTGCCGTGGGCGGTGCAGGTCATCGACATCTCGGACGGGGCCATCACCGGGATGCACTGCTTCCTGGACACCCCGCGCTGGTTCCCGCTCTTCGGGCTGCCGGACCATCTCGACGCCGACGCGGCGTGAGACGCGGCATACGGAACGGGCTGGGGCCGGCTGGGTGGTGCTGGCGGCCGGTGGCTGGGGGCTGACCCAGTGGATGGGCGAGCCGTCCGCCACCGGCGGCCCCGGGCCCGGCGGTGAACCGGGACCGCAGCCCGAGTCCGCCTGCGACGACCTCATCAGCGCCGCGTCCCGGCGCCCTACCGCCACCGCGGCCCCGCTCCTCAAGGCGTCGGCGGCCCCGGTCGACGGCGGGGCGACCCGGCTCAGGCAGGTGATCTGCGTGCGGGCCCGGCTCAGGTCCGGGGACTGAGCAGGACGGGGGCTGAGGACGGCAACGAGGGGGCGAGGGCTGCGGGGCGGCGGCACGGGGTACGGGGCGCGGCGCGGGGCGCACCCCGTACCCGCTCCCCCGCATCGGGGCGGGGCCCTCAGCCCCGACCCTCCCCGGCCCTCGTCCCGTCGCACACCACGTCCACCACATCGGCCAGCCCGACCAGGTCGAGCAGGCTCTGCAGTTCGGGCGGCGCATTGCGCAGCCGCAGTCTCCTGCCGCCCGCCCGGCGCGCGACGAGCCCCAGTCGCGCTATCGCCTCGACCAGGGCCAGATCCACGTACACGACCCCGCCCACGTCGCAGTCCACCCCCGTGTCCGGGTCGCGGACGGCGCCGTCGGGGTCGTACAGCAGCGTCTCCAGCTCGGCGCAGAGTCCCGGCACCGCGGCCCTGGTGACGCGGCCGGTGACGACGAGAAGGTTCGGAGTCATGGGTTCCACACCAGTGAGACCGGTCCGGCGGCCGAAACTCATCGCTGCCCGGATCCGCACTTTCCCCCGGAGGCCGTGACCCCGGGCACCCCACGCGTCGTCGAACGGCCCCGGACCGATGAACTTCCGTCAACTCCCGTTATTTGTGACCTGGAGGAAATCCGCGGTGAAGGCGGGCAAGCTCTCCGTGAAGAGCCCGGCCAAGGGGAAGTCCATCTCTACCCGGCCGACGTCACGGACAAGCGGGGGCAACAAGTCGTCGGTGTCGATCTGCAACGCCTACTTCGGCAAGTGAGCGTCTCACTCCTGCCGCAGATCGTGATCACGGTCGTTTCGGCGGGTCGCCAGCGGTTCCGCTGATCGTCCGCTCCAGGGTGTCGGGGGAGCCCGCGGCGGCTTGGGCGGGCGTGCCTCGATGAGCCTCATCATCAAGTTTCTTCGCGGAAAACTCTGTCAGCGGCAACCTTGAGGCAGCCACAACGCCGCCCTGCGTGCCCTCGGCCGCATCGACCCCGGCGCCCGAGGGCGCCCGGCGAGCTGGAACCCGATACGGCCCCTCTCACCAACTGGCATGACAGCCCTCAGCTCCACCGCTCCCGAGGAGGGGCACGCTCCTCTCTGCCAGCTCTCAGATTCGCCAGGCCCTGATGCCGTCGGCGATGTCGTAGGACTCGGTACGCCCGGCATTGAGGTCGCGGGCCAGGGTAATCAGCGCGCCGTACGGTGCGTCAATTCCTTCACCTGCGGCGTCCGTGTACGCCACAGCGACGGCGGTGTCGAACTGGGCGTTGCAGGTGGGGTGTGGGCGCAGGCGGATGATGCGTACAGGTGGCCAACGGGCCGAACGAGACGTGGATTCGCTGCGAAGTGGATCCAGGAGAGCAGCGGAGCTTGAGGCCCGGTGGTCTGGCAGGCCCGCGAGAAGCAAGGCCGGTCGACCACCGGGCGCCGCGCGAGGGGACCAGTCTCGTGCAGTTCCTGGCTGGCTGTTTATCCAGCAGAGACTGAACTGCCGGTCAGGAGATACTCATCCAGTGCTGGGGCAGCCACCATCGGCGTACGTAATGATATGGGTGCCGGCTTGCCATCCGGTGTTGATGGTCTTGTCTTCGACGCCGCAGACGGATGTGGTTTTCTTGTAAGTCCCGATTCTGATGTTGACGTGGCCACCCACCTTCGACATCCCGGAAATCGTACCGGTGATGCGGGTCTGCTGGGTATCACTGCTTTTGCAGATTGTCAGCTTCCCGCCGTAGTTGATGCTGGGGCCACCCAGAGGGCCGGTGCTGCAGGTGAGGGCGGTGGTGGAGGCGGAGGCAGGCGCCATCATGAGAACGGAAGCTCCCACGATGACGGCGGCCGCAGTTGCTGCGGCACGGGTCTTAATTGTGCTCATGTCACGTCCTTGATGACTGCTATGACGTGCCACGCGGCAAGGACGTGGGCCAGTCCTGCGGCCCAGAAACCCCAGAGTTCTACATTCTTGCCCCGGATGACGGTGTGCCAGTGTGTGAGGAGCAGTCCGACGCTGCATGCCCACAACGGCCAAGCCGCGTAGGCAGCATAGGAGCGTGCTCCAAATCCGTAGTCCAGGGCAAGGACTATGCCGAACAGAACTGAGGCGACGATCCAGTCCAAGGTACCGACGAACGTGCCGGGATCTTTGCCTTCATGGCGCATCGTGGGCATGTGTATCTCCGGTCGGAGACAGCCTGCCATCCCTGACGGGCTGAGGCTGCATGCACCGGCTCAGTCCCGGTGCGTGGGCGAACGGGTCCGGCGGCCACGGGCGGTTCCCCTTGCAGAGGGCAACCCGCGGCCGCGCGCGTGTCAGATCAGATGTGGCCCTTGATGTAAGCGTAGATCGTGTACACGTCGGAAGCCCACGCGATCGCCCAGCGGATGGCCTTCGGGACCTTTTCGCTGTACCAGTCCTTGAAGGCAGTAAAGCCCTTCTTGACGGCGGTGACGCAGCCCTTGACCTTCTTCACAGCCTTGACCAGGGCTGAGAAACGGCCCTGGACGACAGCTTCGGTGGTCACATCATCGGAGTAGAGAGCCGAGCGCTCCTCCGGTGTGAGGTCTGCGTCCGCGAGCATGGCCTGGCCTTCGGCCGAGTTGAGGTAGTTGACGAACGTGGCGTGGGAGTTGACGTCGATCTCGTCCACACCGGCCTGGAAGCCGGCGGGCGCGCTCTGGGCCCGCTGCGACTGTGCAGCTGTTGCTGCAGGGGCGGCAAGACCAACGGTCATCGCGGCCAGCACAGTTGCGACCCCGATGCCAACCTGGCGTCTGTTCACTATAATTCCTCTCGGGTAAGAGTGCGGGCGGCGCTTCGGCACATGTCGATGGCCTGGAAACCAATGCGCTGAAGTGTCGTCCGCTGCCCGGGATTTCCCGGTGCATCGGCCAAAACGTACGGTCCAGTTGCACTGTGTAGCAACAGGGTTCCCTAACGCTGTCCAAAACGATCCCGGGCATATGCCGTGCCGTGGCCTCACAGCCGCATCTTTCGCGTCGATCACGGAGCGGACTGTCCGATTCCCCCCTGTTGGATCATCAGGCTCTGTACGTCTGGCACCAAGTGTCCGGCTCTATGCACTGAATCCATGTGCGCAAAAAATTCGAACGTGACACAACCGCCCGCCTGTTTCTTTCGTCTTGAGCCGGGGACTACCTGCTCCCCACCGTGCCCGGACACGCAGACCCAGCGCGTCAACCATGAAGGATGTACATGTCTCCACGTATCGCCCCAGGCGTTGTCGCCGTCGCCCTGTCCTGAGTCTGGTTCCTTCCGCCGGGGCCTGCTACTCCAGCGGTCGATTGTGATCACGCCGGTGCTGCGGCCTGGCGGCGGTAGTGGCCAGCCTAGGAGCGGGCCTGTGGCGTCGTCGCCAGTGGAGCCGGTGGGCTACGTCGTGAACGTGCAGAGCGACCGGGACTATGAACAGGCGGGCGATCTCGTTGCAGTTCAGCGGCATCAGATCGCCAAGGGAGGGCCGGTGGACGTGTTCGACGGCGAGGAAGGGGTGGGCGATCGCGGCGAGGGTGCCCCAGCGGGACCAGGAGTTGTAGCGGCGGACCTGGTGCTCATCCAGGCCGGCCAGGCCCTTTCCGGAATGGAAGGTCTCCTTGACCTGCCACCTCAATCCGGCGACCCGCACCAAGTTGTCAGTGGTACCGGCTTCGGCAAGTGGCCGCGGTAGTAGGCGAGTTCGCCGGTGGCGCGTTCCTCCAGGACGGTGCGCAGTTTCGGGTTGCCGCCGTAGACCTCGTCGCCGGCCGCCCAAGGGCGTGGTGGCCGGTCTCGAGAAACCGGGCGATCACGCGGGCGGCGAGTTCGGGCTTGGTGGCGAACGCGGTGTCTGGGTCGAGCCCGGCGGTCGGGCTGGTCGGTCCACGAACGCGGGACGCACAGCTACCCGTCCACCGCTGCACGTCCGCGTCAGCCTGCGCAGACCCGGCAGACGGCGAACTGGGAGTTCTCGATTCTCCCCGCTGTGCCGGTGTGCTGGCGTTGGACACCGACAATGTGGCTGCCCTTCTTCGCGTCGCCGGTCTCATCGACCACGAGCACCAACTGGTCGTCGTGCAGGTGCTCAACCACGTAGTCGCGCAGGTCGTCGCGGACCGCGTCGGCGTCCCCTTCTCAACTGACCGGGAACGCCCCGGTGTCCAGGTCCAGCCCGAACGGCTCGGGCAGCGTCAGCTTCCCCCCGTACTCGACCGTGTCCAGCACCCGGTAGGTGCCGCCATCGGGCTCCCCGTAGAGGGTGGCGGTGGGGCGGCCCGAGTGCCACGGGTCGAGCAGCAGGAACAGCTCGACACCTGCCTTCGCGTATCCGTGCACCTTGCCGATGCGGTCGTGGTTGGCGTTGGCCTGCGAGGTGATCTCCACGACGAGCCGGGCCTCTTCGGCCGGGATACGGTTGCCCGGCCCGATCACCGCTGCGTCCGGCACGACGACCAGATCGGGGATGTAGAGCCCGGCCCGCCCCGGCACCGAGACGCCGAGGGTCTGGAAGATCTCCCAGTCCTCCGGAAGCACGGAGTAAAGCCTGCGCTGCAGCCGCGCAGCGGTGAGATTGTGGTCCTTGGACGGCGGTGGCGACACGGTGACGATCCCCTCGATGATCTCCACCTTGCAGCCCTCGGGTGCGTCCGTCTCCTCCCAGATCCGGACGAGATCGTCCCACTCCTGGCCGTGGCCGGGGGCGGGATCGACGGTGAGTGCGCTCATGGCGGTCTCCTCTTATCGGTGCGTCACCGAGTCCAGCATGCCGAACGGGACCGGCGGCAGTCCACCGGTCCCGTTCACCCGAATGGGAAAGCCGCAGGTCAGGCAATACGTTCCCGCACCACCGGGGTGGCGGTGAAGGCCGTGCCGGCCGGGGCGATGTCGTACGAGGAGGGCAGGGCCTTCAGCGCGTAGTCGAACTTCTCGGGGGTGTCGGTGTGCAGCGTCAGCAGCGGCTGTCCGGCCGTGACCGTGTCACCGGGCTTGGCGTGCAGTTCGATGCCCGCGCCCGCCTGCACCGGGTCCTCCTTGCGGGCGCGGCCCGCGCCGAGGCGCCAGGCGGCGACGCCGATGTCGTACGCGTCCAGACGGGTCAGTACGCCGGTGGACGGGGCCGTCACGACGTGCTGCTCGCGGGCGACCGGAAGCGTGGCGTCCGGGTCACCGCCCTGGGCGGAGATCATCCGGCGCCAGACGTCCATCGCGGAGCCGTCGGCGAGGGCCTTCTCCGGGTCGGCGTCCCCCAGCCCGGCCGCGTCCAGCATCTCGCGGGCGAGGGCCAGGGTGAGGTCGATGACGTCCTTCGGGCCGCCGCCGGCCAGCACCTCGACCGACTCGCGCACCTCCAGGGCGTTGCCCGCGGTCAGGCCGAGCGGGGTGGCCATGTCGGTGAGCAGCGCGACCGTCCGGACTCCGCTGTCGGTGCCCAGCGCGACCATGGTGGAGGCCAGTTCGCGGGCGTCCTCGATGGTCTTCATGAAGGCGCCCGAGCCGACCTTGACGTCCAGGACGAGTGCGCCGGTGCCCTCGGCGATCTTCTTGGACATGATCGAGCTGGCGATCAGCGGGATGGCCTCGACGGTGCCGGTGACATCGCGGAGCGCGTACAGCTTCTTGTCGGCGGGGGCGAGCCCGTCACCGGCGGCGCAGATCACGGCGCCGGTGGTGTCCAGGACGTTCAGCATCTCGGCGTTCGAGAGGTGGGCGCGCCAGCCGGGGATGGACTCCAGCTTGTCGAGCGTGCCGCCGGTGTGGCCGAGTCCGCGGCCGCTGAGCTGAGGCACGGCGGCGCCGCAGGCGGCGACCAGCGGGGCGAGCGGCAGGGTGATCTTGTCGCCGACGCCGCCGGTGGAGTGCTTGTCGGTGGTGGGGCGGGAGAGCGAGTCGAAGTTCATCCGCTCGCCGGAGGCGATCATGGCGGCGGTCCAGCGGGCGATCTCCGTACGGTTCATGCCGTTCAGCAGGATCGCCATGGCCAGCGCGGACATCTGCTCGTCGGCGACCTCGCCGCGAGTGTAGGCATCGATGACCCAGTCGATCTGTTCGGGGGTCAGCTCGCCCCGGTCGCGCTTGGTGCGGATGACGGAGATGGCGTCCATGTCCTGGGAGTCCTTCCGGCCGGTACGTACGCAAGAGTCCTGAATGACTCTACGCGCATAGAGGGTGGATACGGGCGTGGCCCTCCCAACGGACGGGAGGGCCACAGCAGTTCTACTTCAGATGGTCCGGTCCGAACGCCTGCGGCAGCATCTCGTCGAGCGTGCGCAGGCCGTCCGGCGTCTCCAGGATCAGCTCCGGCCCGCCGAACTCGTACAGCAGCTGCCTGCACCTGCCGCACGGCACCAGGATCTCGCCCGCCCCGTCCACACAGGTGAAGTGGGTCAGCCGCCCGCCACCGGTGGCGTGGAGCTGGGAGACCAGGCCGCACTCGGCGCACAGCCCGATGCCGTACGAGGCGTTCTCGACGTTGCAGCCGGACACCGTACGGCCGTCGTCGACGCGGGCCGCGGCGCCGACCGGATAGTGCGAGTAGGGAACGTACGCACGTGTCATGACGGACCGTGCGGCGCTCCGCAGCGCGGCCCAGTCGACCTCCGCGGCGGCCGTCACTTGCCCTGCCCCTTCCGGTAGCGCATGCCGTCCGCCTTCGGCATCCGCAGCCGCTGGGCGGAGAGCGAGAGGACGAGCAGCGTGACGATGTACGGGGTGGCGCTCACGAACTCGGTGGGCACCGTGTCCGTGGCGAGGTACCAGACCAGCACCGCGGCGGCGATGACCGCGCTGACCGCGCCCTGGACGAAGCTCTTGCGGTAGAGCTTCCAGGCGGCGAGCACGGCCAGCACGACCACGAGCAGCAGGAGCAGCGCGTGGACGGACTCGCCGCCGTTGCGCAGCTGGAGCGCGTCGGCGAAGCCGAACAGGCCTGCGCCCATGGCGAGCCCGCCGGGCCGCCAGTTGCCGAAGATCATCGCGGCGAGACCGATGTATCCGCGGCCGCCGGTCTGACCCTCGTTGTAGATGTGCGAGGTGACCAGCGAGAGGAAGGCACCGCCGAGGCCGGCCATGCCGCCGGAGACGATCACCGCGATGTACTTGTAGCGGTAGACGTTCACACCGAGCGACTCGGCGGCGACCGGGTTCTCGCCGCAGGAGCGCAGCCGCAGCCCGAACGAGGTCTTCCACAGCACGAAGAACGTGAGGACGAAGAGGACCACGGCCAGGACCGTCAGCAGCGACACATTGGTGACCAGGCCGCCGATGACGCCGGCCAGGTCGGAGACGAAGAACCAGTGGTGCTTCTCGATGGAGTGCAGCCAGTCGGAGAGGCCCGGGATCGTCACCGAGGTGATGTCGTCGGCCGGTGGGGACTGCTTGGGGCTGCCGCCCTTGGCCGCCGCCTCGCCCGTGTTGAACCAGAGCTTGGCGAAGTAGGTGGTGAACCCGAGCGCCAGGATGTTGATGGCGATACCGGAGATGATGTGGTCGACGCCGAAGGTGACGGTCGCCACGGCGTGCAGCAGCCCGCCGAGCATGCCGCCGATGACCCCGGCCAGCACACCGAGCCACGGGTTGGTCTGCCAGCCGGCCCAGGCGCCGAAGAAGGTGCCCAGGATCATCATGCCTTCGAGGCCGATGTTGACCACACCGGCCCGCTCGGCCCACAGGCCGCCGAGACCGGCGAGCCCGATCGGCACGCCCATCGCGAGCGCCGCGCTGATCTGCCCGGCAGAGGTGACGTCCTGCGCGCCGGTGATGGCGCGCACTGCGGACAGCGCGAGCAGCGCGCCCGCGACGATCAGCAGGACGACGGGGAAGGAGAGGCGGGTGCGGCCGCCCTTGCCGCCGGAGACCTTGGGGGCCGCGGGGGGCGGGGTGGAAGTCGCCGTGACGGTCACGCCGACACCTCCTGCTGGTCGGAGTTACGGGCGGCCTGTGCGGCAAGTTCCGCGCCGACCTTGCTCTGCTGGCGCTTGAGTCCGTAGCGGCGGACGACTTCGTAGGCGATGACGACGCACAGGACGATGACGCCCTGGATCACGCCGACGATCTCCTTGTCGTACCCCTCGAATTCGAGCTTGCCGGTGCCGCGCTCGAGGAAGCCCCAGAGCAGTGCGCCGAGCGCGATGCCGATGGGGTGGTTGCGGCCGAGGAGGGCGATGGCGATACCGGTGAAGCCGATGCCGACCGGGAAGTCGCCGCTGTACTCGAAGCTGTCGTTGAGGAGGGTCGGCATACCGACCAGACCGGCCACGGCGCCGGAGATCAGCATCGAGGTGACGACCATCTTCTTCACGTCGACACCGCTGGCCTCGGCCGCGGAGCCGGACTGGCCGACGGTGCGCAGGTCGAAGCCGAACCGGGTGCGCGAGAGCGCGAACCAGTAGGCGATGCCCGCGACGACCGCGACCACGATGAAGCCCCAGACGGGCGACGGAGTGGTCGGGAACTCGAAGAAGTGCGAGGACTCCGGGAGCGGCTTGGTGGAGATCTTCGTGCCGGCCTCGTCGAGGTGGCCGAGGCGGCCCTGCTGGAGCAGGTAGCCGATGATGGCCGTCGCGATGGCGTTCAGCATGATCGTCGAGACGACCTCGCTGACGCCCCGGGTGACCTTGAGGACGCCGGCGATACCGGCCCACATCGCGCCGACGATCATCGCGGTGAGGATGATCAGCGGGATCTGCAAGGCGCCGGGCAGGGTCAGCGCGCCGCCGACCGCAGCGGCGAAGAAGGCGGCGAGGCGGTACTGGCCGTCGACGCCGATGTTGAAGAGGTTCATCCGGAAGCCGACGGCCACCGCGAGACCTGCGAGGTAGTACGTCGTCGCCTTGTTCAGGATGTAGACCTGGCTGTCCGACTTCATCCCGTAGTCGAACATGATGCCGAAGGCGCTGAACGGCTCCTTGCCGGTGGCGGCCAGCACGAGTGCGGTCACCAGGAAGGCGACCACGATCGCGAGTACGGGGGCCGCGATCCCCAGGAGCAGCCGCTCCTTGTCGATCTTCTTCATCGGTCCTCTCCCCCGTTCCGGGGGTCGGTGTCGGTGCTTTCGGCACCGGAGTCGTCCGGCGCAGCTGTCTCGTCCGGCGTTTCGAGGTGGCCGGTGGCCGCGCCCGTCATCGCCGAGCCGAGCTCCTCCGGGGTGATGGTCGCCGGGTCGGCGTCCGCCACCAGTCGGCCGCGGTACATGACACGCAGGGTGTCGGAGAGCCCGATCAGCTCGTCCAGGTCGGCGGAGATCAGCAGCACCGCCAGTCCTTCGCGGCGTGCCTCGCGGATCTGGTCCCAGATCTGCGCCTGGGCTCCGACGTCCACGCCCCGGGTGGGGTGCGCGGCGATCAGGAGCTTCGGGTCGTGGCTCATCTCGCGGCCGACGATCAGCTTCTGCTGGTTGCCGCCGGAGAGGGAGGCCGCGGTGACCTCGATACCGGGGGTGCGGACGTCGTACTCGCGCACGATCCGCTCGGTGTCGGCGCGGGCTCCCTTGAGGTCGAGGAACACGCCCTTGCTGTTGGGGCGTTCGGTGACATGGCCGAGGATGCGGTTCTCCCAGAGCGGGGCCTCCAGCAGCAGTCCGTGCCGGTGGCGGTCCTCGGGGATGACGGCCATGCCGTCCTCGCGGCGCTTGCGGGTCGGCGTGCGGGAGATGTCGACGCCGTCCAGGGTGAGTACGCCGGTGTCGAGGTGGCGCATGCCCATGATCGCGTCGACCAGTTCGGACTGACCGTTGCCCTCGACGCCCGCGATGCCGAGGACCTCGCCCTTGTGGATGGTGAAGTCGATGCCGTCGAGCACCGAACGCACCACGCCGTCCGGGTCGGTGGCGGTCAGCCGCAGCCCCTCGACAGTCAGCATCGGTACGTCGGTGACGGTCGACTCACGGGTCTCCGGCGACGGGAGTTCGCTGCCGACCATCAGCTCGGCGAGCTGTTTGGTCGTCGTGCGTTTCGGGTCGGCGGTGCCCACCGTCGTACCGCGCCGGATGACGGTGATCTCGTCGGCGACCGACAGGACCTCGCCCAGCTTGTGCGAGATGAAGATGACGGTCAGGCCCTCGGCCTTGAGCTCGCGCAGGTTGTCGAAGAGCGCGTCGACCTCCTGCGGCACGAGGACGGCGGTGGGCTCGTCGAGGATCAGCGTGCGGGCGCCGCGGTAGAGGACCTTGAGGATCTCCACGCGCTGCCGGTCGGCGACCCCGAGGTCCTCGACCATGGCGTCCGGGCGGACACCGAGTCCGTAGGCGTCGGAGATCTCCTTGATCTTGGCGCGGGCCCGGTCGCCGATCCCGTACAGCTTCTCGGAGCCGAGGACGACGTTCTCCAGGACCGTGAGGTAGTCGGCGAGCATGAAGTGCTGGTGCACCATGCCGATGCCGCGGTCGATGGCGTCGCCGGGGTTGTGGAACGAGACCTGATCGCCGTCCACCGCAATGGTGCCCTCGTCGGGCTTCTGCATGCCGTACAGGATCTTCATCAGAGTGGACTTGCCGGCGCCGTTCTCGCCGACGAGAGCGTGGACGGTGCCGCGGCGCACGGTGATGTCGATGTCGTGGTTGGCCACGACTCCGGGGAACCGCTTGGTGATGCCGCGGAGCTCCACGGCATGAGGACTGCTGGACGCGTTGATGACGCACTCTCCTTGGCAGGAGCGGAGGGCGGAGGCGATGGGACGGAGGCGGTGGGGCGAAAAAAGGTACCGCGCCCGGCGGACGCTACGCGCGTAGCGCCGCCGAACCGTTGGCCACCTGATGGCAGGTGGCAGACAGTGTGCGTACGGCTACGGCGATGCGACCGGAAGCCGTACGTGAATCGGGGCCCGCGCGAAGCCGAAGCGGCTCACCCGGGCCCCGATCGACGGGCCGGATCAGGTCGTGGTCTTGACCGTGATGGTGCCGTCGACGATCTTCTTCTTCGCCTCGTCGAGCTGGGTCTGGATGTCCTTGAGGTGGTCACCCGTGGCGGTCAGGCTGACGCCACCCTTGGCCAGGGAGTACGCCTGCGTGCCGGTCAACGGCTTGCCGTCCTTGACGGACTTGACCAGGTCGAAGACGCCGGTGTCGACGTTCTTGACGACGGAGGTCATGATCGTGTCCTTGTACTTCGACAGCGCCGGGTCGAGCGCCTGGTCGGAGTCGACGCCGATGGACCAGGCGCCCTTCTTGCCGGCGACGGCCTCGATCGAACCGGCACCCGAGCCGCCCGCTGCGGCGAAGATGACGTCCGCACCCTTGTCGAGCATGCCCTTGGCAGCTTCCTTGCCCTTGTCGGGGCTGCCGAAGCCGGTCAGGTCCGAACCGGTGGACAGGTACTGGATCTGCACCTTGGCCTTCGGCTTGGTGTCCAGGACGCCCTGCTGGAAGCCCGCGGCGAACTTCTTGATCAGCGGAAGGTCCACACCGCCGATGAAGCCGACCTGGCCGTCCTTCGACTTCAGCGCGGCGGCGACACCGGCGAGGTAGGAGCCCTGCTCCTCGGTGAAGACGATGCTGTCGACGTTCTTCGCGGCGGCGACCGAGTCGACGAGACCGAAGCTGACCTTCGGGTACTTGGCCGCGATCTTGTCGACCGCGTCCTTGTACGCGAACCCGACCGCTATGACCGGGTTGTAGCCGCCCTCGGCGAGCGACTCGAGGCGCTGCTCACGGTCGGCAGGGGTCTCACCGGTCTTGGCGGTGAGCTCCTTCGTCTCGGCACTGAACTCGGACTTGGCCTTGTCCAGACCACGCGCGGCGGAGTCGTTGAACGAGTTGTCGCCACGGCCGCCCACGTCGTAGGCCATGCCGATCTTCATCTTGCCCTTGTCGGAGCCGGAGCTCTCGGTGGACGACTCGCCACACGCGGTGGCGGTGAGCGCGAGAGCTGCAGTGACAGCACACGCAGCGGTGATCTTGGATACCCGGCGCAAGGGAAGGCTCCTTCAAACCTGACCGAAGCGCCTCTTCCGGCGCTGGTTTCGCGGCGATCGTAACGCGCGTAGATGTCAGATAAAGCCCTGTACGGAAGCTGTTATCGGATCGTCGCGAACCAGAGGTGACCTGTCCGGTTACGGATGGTTGCCGTCCAGCAACGCGGAGGCGGTGAAGAGCTCCACCGCCACCGTGATCGCCTCCTCGTCGGCGTCGAAATCGCCACGATGCAGGTCGAGCCGGGCGGTGTCGCCGGGAGTACGGACCCCGAGCCGGGCCATGGCTCCGGGGACGTGTTCCAGGTACCAGGAGAAGTCCTCGCCGCCGAGGCTCTGTTCGGTGTCCTCGATCGCATACGACCCGCGGCGGGCGGTCATCGCCCCGGCGAGCAGATCGATAACGGCGGCATCGTTCACCACTGGCGGGACGCCCCGGACGTAGTTGATCACCGTCTTGGCCCCGTGCATCCCGGCCACCTCGTCGATCGCCGCGTGTACCAGGTCCGGCGCCTCCCGCCAGGCCGCCAGGTCCAGGCAGCGCACGGTGCCGGACAGCTCGGCGTGCTGCGGGATCACGTTGCAGGCGTGCCCGGCCTCCAGTCGGCCCCAGGTGACGGCAAGCCCGGCACGGGCGTCGACCCGTCGGGCCAGCAGCGCGGGCACCTCGGTGGCGACCTTGGAGGCGGCGGTGACCAGGTCGGTGGTCAGATGCGGCCGGGCGGTGTGCCCGCCGGGGCCGTCGAGGCTGACCTCCAGCCGGTCGCAGGCCGAGGTGATCGCCCCGACCCGCAGCCCGATCCGCCCCACGTCCACCTTCGGGTCGCAGTGCACCCCGATGATCCGCCCGACGCCCTCCAGCGCCCCGGACGCGATCGTGTCGGGCGCACCGCCGGGCAGCACCTCCTCGGCCGGCTGGAAGATCAGCCGCACCGGCCGCGGCAGCAGCCCCTGCCGGTCGAGCCCGGCGAGCACCAGCCCGGCGCCGAGGACCGAGGTGGTGTGGATGTCGTGCCCGCAGGCATGCGCCCGGTCGGGGACGGTGGAGCGGTACGGGACGCCCGCCTTGGTGTCCGGGATGGGCAGAGCGTCGATGTCCGCGCGCAGAGCGAGCATGGGCCGCGGGTCGCTGCCCCGGCTTCCCACGTCACAGATCAGACCCGTCCCCGTGTCGAGTACCCGTGGTTCCAGCCCCGCCTTCTCCAGCCGGGCCTTGATGGCCGCCGTGGTACGGAACTCCTGGTTGCCCAGCTCGGGGTGCATGTGCAAATCGCGGCGGAAGGCGATCAGTTCGGCACGCAGGGCTTCGGGCAGGGTGCCGGGCAGCGCCTCGTCCCCGGGCGGCTGGGCATCGGAATCACGGGACATCAACTGGTTCACCTGGTGAAGGGTAAGGCCCTTGACCCCTCAACTGACCACAGATCAACAAAAGTTCAGCCGCATAGACGAACAAAATGTGGCGTCGGAGCGTGTGACGTGAGATGGAGGTGGGTAAACTCACCCATTTTCTACTGGCTGCGGCGCACCGGCAGCAGCGCCAGCCCGATGCACAGGGCACCGACCGGCAGCAGATCCAGGCTCACGGCCGCCAGCACGACCCCGGCCAGCACTGCGACGGGAGCCCACACCCGGACCAGGTCCCGGCGGAAGAACGCGAGCAGGGTGACGAGGGCCAGCAGTCCGAACCAGAACAGCAACGGCACCACCGTGTAGACCAACGGCATCACACCGGGTACGTCCTGCACCCGCCCGAACAGGTCGCTCATGGCCTGCTCGTCCGCCGCGACGAACCCGACCACCAGGTCGATCACCGCCTGGACCGCCACCGCCGCCGCCCCGGCCAGCCCGGCCCAAGCCGCCACCTCGACGGCGCCCCGCCTGCCGCCGCGCACCACGGCGGTCTTCCGCAGCCCCAGGAACACCGGCACGAACACGAGTACCCCGGCCAGGAACAGCAGATGCGCCAGCGTCCACCACACCCCGGGCCCGTAATCACTGACGGCGCGCCCGATCAGCCGCACCGCTCCGTACGCGGCCATCAGGGCCGGTCCCACGAGGAACACCGTCCCGGCCTTGGTGCCCTGTCGCTCCGTCGCCATCCGCATCGTCGTCATGTGCTGATGCTCGCGCCCGGCCGACCCTGCCCGCTATCGGGGCTTCCCCCCAACAAACCCTGGCTGCAGGCCACTTCCTGGTCAGGGTGAGGCTCCTGCAATCCTGACCTGACCTACCCGGCCGCCCCGATCCGTACATCCGCAGACTGCGGGACGTTGACCCACCTCCATGGCGCATGTCGCTTTTCAGCGTACGTTTCGGCCTTTCCGGCCTTCATTTCAGTGACACAGCGCACTTCTGGCCACGGACTGTGCATGCATCCCGGACTCGGGGGCAAGTGTCCACGGCCCTGAAGGGTGACACCGACGTGGCATAACGGCGCAGAACAGGGACGGAAGGCAGTACCGATCATGGCTGGACAAGCCGCAATACAGGCGCAGAAGACCATCCACGCGGGCGGGGAGTGGCGTGAAGCCGCCTCCGGCGCCACGCGTGAGATCCTCGATCCCGCCGATGCCGAGCCGTTCGCCGTGGTCGCGGAGGGCGACGAGAAGGACGCGGACGCGGCCGTCTCGGCTGCGCGCCACGCCTTCGACGAGGGCCCGTGGCCCCGCACCCCTGTCGCCGAGCGCGCCGCCCTCCTGCGCCGTGTCGCCGGCCTCCTCCTGAGGGATCGTGAGGAGCTCGGGCTCCTGGAGAGGCGTGACGCGGGCAAGACCCTCGAAGAAGGACGCGTCGACATCGACTGCGTCGCCGATGCCTTCCGGTACTTCGCCGATCTGGTCGTCGCAGAGGGCGGCGGACGCGTCGTCGACGCCGGGTCCGACGACATCCACAGCGTCGTCGTGCACGAGCCCGTCGGCGTCTGCGCCATGATCACACCCTGGAACTACCCGCTTCTGCAGGCAAGTTGGAAGGTCGCCCCCGCACTCGCCGCCGGCAACACCTTCGTCGTCAAGCCGAGCGAGATCACCCCGCTGACGACGATCGCGCTTATCCGCCTGCTCGTCGAGGCCGGGTTGCCCGCCGGTGTCGCCAATATCGTCACCGGACCCGGGCACTGCGTCGGCGCCCGCCTCGCCGAGCACCCCGACGTCGACCTCGTCTCCTTCACCGGCGGCCTGATCAGCGGTACGAAGGTCGCGCAGGCCGCCGCCATGAGCGTCAAGAAGGTCGCACTCGAACTCGGCGGCAAGAACCCCAACGTCGTCTTCGCCGACGCCTGCGCCACCGACGAGGGCTTCGACACCGCCGTCGACCAGGCCCTCAACGCCGCCTTCATCCACAGCGGCCAGGTGTGCTCCGCGGGCAGCCGGCTCATCGTCGAGGAGTCCGTACGCGAACGCTTCGTCGCCGAGCTCGCCCGCCGGGCGAGCCGGATCCGGCTCGGGCGCGGCACCGAGGACGGTGTCGAGTGCGGCCCGCTCGTGTCGGAGCAGCAGCGGGAGAAGACCGAGGCGTACGTCGCCTCCGCGCTGGAGGAGGGCGCGGTGCTGCGGGCGGGGGGCAAGCGCCCCGAGCCGTCCGCCGAACGGCCCGCCACCGGGTACTTCTACGAGCCGACCGTCCTCGACCGGTGCCACCGGGAGATGAGGGTTGTACGCGAGGAGGTCTTCGGGCCCGTCCTCACCGTCGAGACCTTCCGCACCGAGGACGAGGCCGTCGCGCTCGCCAACGACACCGAGTACGGGCTCGCCGGCGCCGTCTGGACCGCCGACGCGGGCCGCGCCCGGCGCGTCGCCGGACGACTGCGGCACGGCACCGTCTGGATCAACGACTTCCACCCCTACCTCCCGCAGGCGGAGTGGGGCGGCTTCGGCAAGAGCGGTGTCGGGCGCGAGCTCGGCCCGGCCGGTCTCGCCGAGTACCGCGAGACCAAGCACGTGTACCAGAACCTCGCGCCGAAGCCGGTGCGGTGGTTCGCGGGCTGAGCCCAGGACGCCCCGGCCCGCTCTGCGCCCTTCGTACGCGCAGCACGTTGCACGACAGAGGAGTACCCCCCAATGCCTGAGACCGAGAACGAGCGAGAGTACGACTACGTTGTCGTCGGCGGCGGCACCGCCGGCTCCGTCATCGCCTCCCGTCTGACCGAGAACCCCGACGTCACCGTCGCCGTCATCGAGGGCGGCCCCAGCGACATCGACCGCGAGGACGTCCTCACCCTGCGCCGGTGGATGGGCCTGCTCGGCGGAGAGCTCGACTACGACTACCCGACCACCGAGCAGCCGCGCGGCAACTCTCACATCCGGCACAGCCGCGCCCGGGTGCTCGGCGGCTGCTCGTCCCACAACACGCTCATCGCGTTCAAGCCGCTGCCGTCCGACTGGGACGAGTGGGAGGCGGCGGGCGCCGAGGGCTGGGGTGCGCTGCCGATGGAGGCGTACTACGCGCGACTCCTCAACAACATCGTCCCGGTCGACGAGAAGGACCGGAACGCGATCGCGCGCGACTTCGTCGACGCCGCCCGGTCCGCGCTCGAGGTGCCGCGCGTGGAGGGCTTCAACGAGAAGCCGTTCACGGAGGGCGTCGGCTTCTTCGACCTCGCGTACCACCCGGAGAACAACAAGCGTTCCAGTGCATCGGTCGCGTATCTGCATCCCGTCATGGACACCAGGCCCAACCTCCGTCTCTTCCTGGAGACTTGGGCGTACAGGCTGGAGCTGGACGGCACGCGCACGAAGGGCGTGCACGTCCGCACCAAGGACGGCGAGGAGATCCTCGTACGGGCGAAGAACGAGGTGCTGCTGTGCGCGGGCGCCGTCGATTCGCCCCGGCTGCTGCTGCACTCCGGCATCGGCCCGAAGAAGCAGCTGAAGGAACTCGGCATCCCCGTCGCACTCGACCTGCCGGGCGTCGGCGAGAACCTGCTCGACCACCCGGAGTCGGTGATCGTCTGGGAGACGCACGGGCCGATCCCCGAGAACTCCGCGATGGACAGTGACGCGGGACTGTTCGTACAGCGTGATCCGGAGCACCAGGGCCCCGACCTGATGTTCCACTTCTACCAGATCCCGTTCACGGACAATCCGGAGCGACTGGGCTACGAGCGCCCGGAGTTCGGCGTCTCGATGACGCCCAACATCCCCAAGCCGAAAAGCCGCGGCCGCCTCTACCTGACCAGTGCCGACCCGGCGGTCAAGCCCGCCCTCGACTTCCGGTACTTCACGGACGAGGACGATCACGACGGCCGCACCCTCGTCGACGGCATCAGGATCGCGCGCGAGATCGCGAAGACCGAGCCGCTGGCGCACTGGCTGAAGCGCGAGGTGTGCCCGGGCCCCGGCGTCACCGGTGACGCGGAACTCAGCGAGTACGCGCGCAAGGTGGCGCACACCGTGTACCACCCGGCGGGTACGTGCCGCATGGGGGCCGTCAGCGATGAACAGGCCGTCGTAGCTCCGGACTTGAAAATCCGCGGCCTCGAAGGGATCCGTATCGCCGACGCGTCCGTCTTTCCGACGATGCCTGCGGTGAACCCGATGATCGGGGTCCTGATGGTCGGTGAGAAGTGCGCGGAGTTGCTGAACGCGGCTTCCGATGAGAGGAGTCAGGCCCGATGAGCGATACCAGCACCCCTGCGAAGCCCGGTTTCGGCAAGGAACCCGAGTCGTCGGACGTGACGCAGCGGCCGACCGTCTTCGGCGTCCGCAACCTCTGGAAGGTCTTCGGACCGAAGGCCGACCGCATCCCGGGCGACCCGGAGCTCACCGAGCTGTCGCAGACCGAACTACGTGCCCGCACGGGGTGCACCGCGGCCGTGCGGGATGTCTCCTTCGACGTGCGCAAGGGCGAAGTCTTCGTCGTCATGGGCCTGTCGGGATCCGGCAAGTCCACCCTGGTGCGCTGTCTGACGCGGCTCATCGAGCCGACCTCGGGCACGGTGGAGATCGACGGCGAGGACGTACTCGCCATGGACAGGAACCGGCTGCGGGAACTGCGCAGGCACCGCGCCTCGATGGTCTTCCAGCACTTCGGGCTGCTGCCGCACCGTTCCGTCCTCGACAACGTCGCGTACGGCCTGGAGATCCAGGGCATGGGCAAGGCCGAACGGCGCGCGAAGGCCGCGGAGATGGTGGCCAAGGTCGGGCTCGAAGGGCTGGAGCAGCGCAGGCCGGTCCAGCTGTCCGGAGGCCAGCAGCAGCGTGTCGGACTGGCGCGGGCGCTCGCCGTCGACCCCGAGGTGCTGCTCTTCGACGAGCCGTTCAGCGCGCTCGACCCGCTGATCCGGCGGGACATGCAGGAGGAGGTCATCCGCCTGCACAGCGAGGAGGGCCGCACCATGGTCTTCATCACCCACGACCTGAGCGAGGCGCTGCGCGTGGGCGACCGGATCGCCCTGATGCGGGACGGCCGGATCGTGCAGCTCGGCACCCCGGAGGAGATCGTCGGCTCCCCGGCCGACGACTACGTACGGGACTTCGTGCGCGACGTACCGCGCGAGCAGGTCATCACGGTGCGCACGGCCATGCGTGCTGGAGACTGCGGCGGCCCCGGACATCCCGGCGCCCTCGCCCCGGACACGGTCGTCTCCTGCGCCATCGAGACCGTCGCCCGCAGCGGCGCCCCCGCCTGTGTGGTGGAGGACGGCCGCTGCCTGGGCGTCGTCGACCACGAGGGGCTGCTGCGGGTCGTCGCGGGCCTCGGCCGCGAGGAGGTCGCGGCCTGATGCGTATACCGAGCAGCCTTCGCCTTCCGGCGGTCCGTCCGCATACCCGGGGGTGGGCCGCATGAGCGCCGTCGTCACGCCCGCCCCGCCGCCCGCCCCCACCGACCTGTCCAAGGAGCCCGCGCCCGTCGCGGCCCCCTCCCTGACGCAGCATCGCCTCGTACGCAGGCTCCTGCCGTTCGCCGTCGCCATGGTTGTGCTCATTCCGCTCTGCGCCGTCCTGTGGGGCAGCGGGAGCTGGCCGTCCGATCTGACCGTCGACGTCTCCACTCCCCTCGACCACGCCTACGACTGGGTCGTCGAGAACCGGGACACCAGCCCGGTCTTCCTCTACTTCCTGCTGCACCTGAGCAACTGGGCCGAGTCCTCCGTGGACTCGGTGACCGGCTTCCTGGAGAGCCTCGGCTGGTTCGGGGTGACCGCGGCCGCGGTGCTGCTGGCCTGGCGGGTCGGCGGCCCGGGTCGGCGCGGCCTGAAGGCGGCCGCCACCGCGCTCGGCGTGTTCGCGGTGTGCGGGCTGCTCGGCATGTGGGAAGCCACCATGGAGACGCTCGCGCTCATGGCGGTCTCGGTCGCCGTCTCCGCGGTGATCGGCGCGCTGCTCGGTCTCGGCGCAGGGCTCTCGGACCGTTTCGAGCGCATCCTGCGCCCGGTCCTCGACACCATGCAGATCATGCCGGCGTTCGCGTATCTGCTGCCGCTCGTGCTGATCTTCGACATCGGCGTGCCGTCCGCGCTGATCGCGACCGTCATCTACGCGGCGCCGCCGATGGCCCGGCTCACCGCGCTCGGCCTGCGCGACGCCGACGCCGGGGTCATGGAGGCCTCCGCGTCGCTGGGTGCGAGCCCGCTGCAGCGGCTGCTGACCGCACGGCTGCCACTGGCCCGCAAGGAGATCCTGCTCGGCCTCAACCAGACGATCATGATGGCGCTCTCGATGGTCACCATCGCCTCGGTGATCGGCGCGGGCGGCCTCGGTGAAGAGGTGTTCCGGGCCCTGTCGACCGTCGACGTCGGGAAGGCACTCGCGGCGGGCATCCCGATCGTGCTCCTTGCCATCTGGCTGGACCGCACGACGGCGGCCGCGGGACACCGGCTGGGCGAGGCTGCCGTGGACGCCGCCTCTCCCTGGCTGCACGGGTGGCGCGGCTGGGTCCTGGTGGGCGCCGCGTTCGCCGCTCCGGCCGGGGCCGGCAAGGCCCTGCTGGTCGACGAGTGGCCCGAGGGCTGGACCGTGGACATCTCGGAACCGGTCAACAAGGCGGTCGACTGGTTCACCGGCCACCTGGCCGAGGGTGTGCCCGTCCTGGGCGGCACCCGCACCTGGGCGGACGGCTTCACCACCTGGGTCCTCAACCCGCTGCGGGACGGTCTGACCGCCATGCCGTGGTGGTCGCTGGTGCTGCTGGCCGCGGTGCTGGCTCTGCTGGCGGGCGGCTGGGGCGCGATGTGCACGGCGGCGCTCGCGATGGCCGGAGTCGGTGTCATCGGGGTGTGGCAGCACTCCCTGGACACCCTGTCGCAGGCCATCGCCGGTGTGGTCTTCACCCTGCTGGCCGGCTTCGTGATGGGTGTGGCGGCGGCCCGGATGCCCCTGCTGGAGCGCGTACTGCGACCCGTGCTGGACACGATGCAGACCCTGCCGCAGTTCATTTATCTGATCCCGGTGGTGGCTCTCTTCAACGTGGGGCGGTCCGCCGCCGTCGCCGCCGCCTTCCTGTACGCGCTGCCCGCCGTGATCAGGATCACCGTGCAGGGTCTACGCCAGGTCGACGCCTCGACGCTGGAGGCGGCCCGTTCCATGGGCGCCAGTACGTACCAGCAGATCCGCCAGGTGCAGCTGCCGCTGGCCCGGCCCGCGCTGATGCTCGCGCTCAACCAGGGCGTGGTGCTGGTGCTCGCCATGGTCATCATGGGCGGCTTCGTCGGCTCCGGCGCGCTCGGCTACGACGTCGTCTACGGCCTGCAGAAGAGCAACCTCGGTGTCGGTCTGACCGCGGGCGTCGCCATCGTCCTGCTCGGCCTCGTCCTGGACCGGACCACGCAGCGTCGCGCGCCGAGGAACGAGAGCTCCTGAACCCCACAGGCGGCACGAGAAGCCCAGCCCAGCCCGGTCCAGCCCGGAACGAAGCAGCGAGCAACGAAGCGCAGCCGCTCAGCGCAGGACATCCTGCCCGACCGAAACGAGAGACACCCCCACCATGAAGAACAAAGATCACGCCCGCCGGGCCGTCGCGGCCACCACCGTCGTCCTGGCCGTCATCGGCCTGAGCGCCTGCGGTGCCGCCAAGACGAACTCGTCCTCCGGCTCCGGCAAGGTCACCATCACCGTCCCGTCCTGGGTCGGTGCCGAGGCCAACGCTGCTGTGGCCAAGTACATCCTGGAGAACGAGCTCGACACCGAGGTCGAAGAGACCCAGCTCGACGAGTCGGTCGCCTTCGACGCGCTCAGCAGCGGCAAGGCCGACGCCATCCTGGAGGACTGGGGCGGCGCGCCGAAGAAGGTCTCGCAGTACGTCGACGACAAGAAGAGCATCGTCGAGGCCGGCGACCTCGGCGTCACCGGCCACATCGGCTGGTACGTGCCGAAATACCTCGTGGACGAGCACCCGGACATCACCGACTGGAAGAACCTCAACAAGTACAAGAGCCTCTTCAAGACCGCGGAGAGCGGCGACAAGGGCCAGCTGCTGGAGGGCTCGCCGTCGTACACCACCAACGACGACGCGCTCATCAAGAATCTGAAGCTGGACTACAAGACGGTCTACTCGGGCTCCGAGGCCACCCAGATCACCCAGATCAAGGAGAACTACAAGGCCAAGAAGCCGTTCATCAGCTACTGGTGGACGCCGCAGTGGCTCAACGCCCAGCTCGACCTGGTCGAGGTGAAGCTGCCCGAGTACAAGACGGGCTGCGACGCGGACACGAAGAAGATCGCCTGCGGCTACGCGAAGACCCCGCTGCAGAAGTACCTCAACGCCGACTTCGCCAAGAACGGCGGTGACGCGGCCCAGTTCCTGAAGAACTTCAACTGGACCGCCGACCAGCAGAACGAGGTCGCCGCCATGATCGCGGGCGACAAGATGAGTGCCGACAAGGCCGCCGAGAAGTGGGTCAAGGAGAACAAGGCCGTCTGGAAGGCGTGGCTGCCGAAGAAGTAGCCCGCAGGGGACGGCCCGGCTCTGCCTCCGGTGGTTCCGCGAGGCAGTCCCCCCGGAGCGGTCCTCGCGCACGTGCCGGGGGCCTCCTGACGGGGCCCCGGCACGTTCGCGAGGCCCGGATAACAGCTGAGAGCGTGCTCCACTTCGGCCATCTCGTCGCGGGCCGTTTCTGTGACGCCGCGAAGGCCGCTCAGGTCCGTGGGGTCGGCAGCGGCGGCTCCTCGGGCCCACGCAGCCGGTCCCCACGGCTCACCGCCACGCGTACGGCATCCCTCAGCGCCTCGGTCAACCGGGCGGCCAGATAACGGACCTGGGCGGCCCCGGTCTTCGGATCCGCCAGCAGCTCCTCCGCGTGCCCGATCAGTTCCACTCCCATACCGAGTTGCACGGCCTCGATCTGATCGGCAACTCGGGAGACGTGGCCAGGGGCGTCGCGATCAGTGATCAGCAGACCCGTCCTGCCGTCTGCGCCCTTCCAGGGCAGAAGGCGAGTGGTGGGATTCGGCATGAGGGGACCTGCTTCCGTGAGGTCGCTGTTTCGGGCAGCCGCAAGGGCTCCCGGCCCTGCGGTGGGCGTACGACCACGACCGTAGAAGGCACTGGCACACGGACGGGGCAGAGTTTCTGTCCCCATCTCTCCACGCGTCGATCAGGCAGCCAGAACACCTAGTTTCACGGCGAGTTCACCGGCCCTGCGGCGCTGGGCCGCGCTCTTGGACTCTGTCTCTTCGAGCACGATCCGGCGTGCGTATCCGTTGTAGCGAATGGTCTCGGGGGCCGACTCGTACGCCTTGCCCAGTGCGGCCAAAGCCGCTTCCGGCTGGCCGTCGAGTTGGTATCCGCGTGCCTCCTCGATGCGGTGCCGAGCCCGTCTGGGCCGGGAAGGAATCGCGGACGAGTCGGCTGCAGCGGCCTGCCGCACGCTCTCCCCGCCCGCGTGCAGTTCCACGGCCACGGTCACGGCGTGCGCACCCATGATGGCGCGGGAGAACGAGGTGACCGGGTGGTAGTAGCCCGCGGGAAGCCGCGCGGACATGGCGCGCGCAACGTCCCAGTGTCCCCAGGCGCTGCCGCTGTCACCGCGGCGAGCCGCGGTGTACCCAGCCTCGAAACGAAGGGCCCCCGCAATGGCGAGCACGTCGTCGGCGGCGTCCGCCAGCAGCGGCTCCAGATGAGCGAGGGTTTCCATGGTCACAGCATCGGCCGCGTCGAAATGTGCGGGGCCGCTGTCGCGATGGGCCTGAGCGGCGAGCCACGCGGCCACCCCCACGGTGTGCGGGTCCTCGGATTCCATGGCGGCGACCATGCCGCGCTCGACGACCCGCCAGAGCAGCGACCCATCGGGCTGGTAGGCGAGGAAGAACTGACTGAGGCTGTACGCCTGGGAGAGCAGTGCCTGCGCGGCACGTCGCTCAGCCGAGGTTTCGGACTGCCGTACCGCGAGCTGCGCATCACGGATCAGACCGGGCAGCAGTGCACCGATGACCTCACGGTGGTTGGCCGCCGCGTGCCGCGCCCGCCAGGCGTGAGCGAGGCGGGCCTCCACGTGCGCGGTGGGCGGCGCCTCGCACGCGCTGGTGAAGGGATACGTATCGATCGCCGCCCGCACCTGCGCGAGCCGCGCATGACCGGGACCGGCGAACAACGCGACCGGCCGGGACTGATCGCCGGTCAGTTCAGCGAGATCACCGACGCGCAGCGCCTCCGCGATCCGCAGCATCATCGGCAGCTTGGGCATCTGCAACTGCCCGCTCTCGACCTGCTTGACCCAGCTCGGTGACCTGCCCACCAGCCCGGCGAGGACAGGGCGACTCATACCCCGGCGGGAGCGCAGCACCTGCATGCGCTGGCCGAACGCGATGGGTTCCGGAGCGGGGCTGCCTACGCCTTCTGGGGATGAATCGGGGGTGGCTTCGGACGACACGATCGTGCCCCTCTCTGCAGGCGACGCACATCACGTCCAGGGTAGGGCGCACCTCGCGTTCGTACGCCCGTGTTCGTGGCGGACTTGTACGGTGGCAACCTCCGTACGGGGCGCGGTCGATCACGTTCGAACCAGCATGCAGAATTCCGAGCGGTGGACGCGGGCCAATCCGCAATGCAGGGACACCCATTGCCAAGGTCGTACCGCCGTACCCGGTGGCGAGACGGAGCCGGCGCGGCCTGTTCAGCACCCACGCCCCCGCGTTGAGTGCACGCTTCGTGACCTACCTGCGTCCCAGCGATCGCCGCCCTGCTCGGCATGCCCCAGACGGCCGCCCGCACCGTGTCACGCGCCTCCTTCGCCAAGGTCGCCGAGTACCAGAAGCGCGGCTTGGTCCACTTCCACGCGGTCATCCGGCTCGACGGCCCGGACGGCAGCACCCAGCCCCCGCCGCCGTACGCCACCGTCGCCGTGCCGTGCCGTGCCGTGCCGTGCCGTGCCGTGCCGTGCCGTGCCGTGCCGTGCCGTGCCGCTGCGGGCGACGTCCGCCATGGACCGGACGTTGCCGGCCTCGTCTTACCGATAGGTCACGTTGCGGTCGACACCGGGCTGGTCCTGGCGGTCGACGCGCAAGGCTGATGCCCACACCGTTGTCGAGTGAGACCCAGTCCTTGGTGCTGGAGGCGCCGATGAAGTTGGCCGTCACCGTGCCCCAGTCACGGGCCTGCTTCGCCGTCTCGAAGTACAAGGGCCTGCTGATTGACTTGCTCAGTACCTTCCCGCCCGGCTTGTCATGGGCTTGCTCCAGTCGGGAGGGCGGCCGGGGCTGGAGCGCAAGGGGGGAGATCTGCACGGCGGCTCACCTTGCCCTTGTGGCTGTGTCCTTTGGGCGCGCCATCATGGCGTCTGGCGTACGCCCCGGTCCCACAGTTCCTCGGCGTGTTCCGCGAACCGGTCGAACATCCCGCTGTCGCCTTGGCGGCGCAGATGCAGGAGAGGCGAGTCGTGGCCGACCAGCCGGGCCAAGTGGGGTGTCACGAGTGCGTCGTGGTCGAACCTGAACACGGACAGGGACACGTGATTCACAGCGTCTTGGGGGTTACTGAAACGCGTTTCCAGGCCGTCCAAGGGGCCGAGGCGTCCCAGGTGCTCCAGGCTGATCCGGATGCGCGTGGCGACACTCAGGGCGACGTCCTCGATGGACTCGCGCTGACGGGTCACCTCCCCGTCGGGATCACCGAGCAGGAAGCGCACCCGGCATCCCGTCTCGATCTTCCTGCGCAGTGTGTCGACGAATGCCGGTTGCTCCAGCCACACGAAGTAGTTGGTGTAACCAGCCAGGAAGATGTCCGTCGTGGCGCCCTCGATCAGCTCGCCCCACACCGTCGACGGGCAGGCGGAACGGTACGGGTAGGCGTGCACCAACTCGCGGTCGTGACCGGTCTTCACGCGTTCCTGTACGGCCTTCGGCCAGATCATCTCTTCGTCCACCTTCAGCGCCCGGCACGCGTCGACACGGTTCCTTGCATGGGGTACCAACTCGGCATCGGCCAGCCACCGTTCCACCGTCTTGGGCGCCACGCCGATACGGGCGGCGAGTTTCCGTGGCGAGAGCTTGGCGTCTGCCATAGCCGATCGTAGAGCGACATTCAAGACTTCCCCCCGCGACATTTTGGCCTTTTTGAACCGTAGCGCTCAACGGTCCAACTGTCCCTGATTCATGGCGAGATACATCCACAAGGGGCGAGCAGCATCACAGCTATGACAGCTCGCAGGACAACGATGGACAAGCCCGTACACCTTCAGCTCTCCCCGGAGCCTCCGCAACCGGCAGAGGGCTGCGATGTGTGCGCGGCTCTGGTCGAACAGAGACTGGAGGCCAGGGCGCGAGGCGACTACTCGGACGCGACGGACGCAGACGTGGAGATCCGTAACCACCCTCACAGGACCAGGGGGCGCCGACGATGACGCAGGGGGCGAAGGCGTTGGAGATGCAGCAGTGGCGCGAGGGACGTAAGGCGGCGGAAGACGCTGTCGAGGCGCTCAGGCAGGCGCTGGCGGTGCGTGGCTTTCCTGCCGACCGGATCAGCCACCTGCGACCTGCGGTGGCCTGCTCCGGGAGGCCGTACGTCCATCTGGGGATGCTCCCCGCCGACATGGTGGAGTGCCTGGCGGAGGCCCTGAGGCGCGACGAGTCGCCCAGGCCGTAGAGGTCCCCTGGCGGAGCGATGCGCCCATGGGCGGTCGGCGCTTCTGGAGCGGCCGCTCACCGGCCAGCCACGATGTCGTTGCGCAGAGGGTCACTGCCACCACCAGCCGCAACGGACTGCGCATCCACGCCGCACTCAACACCGGGTGGGGTCTGCCCAACCGGCGTCCGTATCGGCGACGCGGGCACGGCAGCCTGCCAATGCCCCAGCGACAGCAGCCTCGTCGGCCGCGCATCACGGGGAGCATTTCGACCGGATACCCGCACCATGGTGGGGCGCGAACGTGACACCCCCAGGTGCGGGTGTCACGTTTCCGTACGGGGTGGGGTCTCTGTCCCTCACGCCTCCGTGATCGCCGTCGCCCACCAGGGCGCCAGGCGCTGTACGTCGCGGGCCGTTTCCGTGACGCCGCTCAGGAAGCCCTGGGCGCGCGGGGATGCCGTGTCGCGGAGCCATTCCGGGGCGATGTCGCAGACCGCGACCTTGACGTCCGTACCGACGAGGGCGAGGGGCAGGGTGTGGACGACCGTGGAGGGGAAGCTCAGGACCGTACGGCCGATGGGGCCGCGGCGGGCGACGAGTTCCAGGGGGAGGTCGGGGCGGACGATCTCCAGGCCGGTGGCGGCTTCCAGGGCGTGGAGCTTGTCGGTGGACTCGCGGCGGTGGGCGAAGTAGCGGGTGGCCCCATGGGTGCGAGCCAGGGCCGCGACGGCCTCCAGGTATTGGGCCCGGTCGACCACGCCCGTCTCGACGAGCGAGGTGCCGACCAGGTCCGCGCCCTTGGTGAGCAGCGGCGGGCCGAAGCGGGCGCGGGTCCAGGCGAAGGTGTTGGGGGTGACGGTGACGCCGGGCGGAGCCTCGACCGGCATCGCCGTGAAGACCTCGACCGTACGGGTGGCGGACGGGGTGAAGCGGCTGCGGGCGCGGGCCGTGACCGGGGCCAGGACCAGTTCGCGCGGGCCCGAGCTTCCCTTGCGGTGCCAGCGCACCAGGCGCTCTCCGCGGGCCAGTTGGGCGACGAACTCCATGGTGGCCGTGCCGTCGTCGACCACCGTGAGACGGCGGGCGCGGACCATGGTGAGCAGGAGCTGGACGTAGCGGGAGAAGGGGTCGCCGATGACGATCCGCTCCGCCCTGCGCAGCAGCCCGGCCAGTGAACGCAGGGTCTTCAGGGGCGCGCCGGGGCCGCCGCGCGCCTCCTGCCAGCGGACGTTGACGCCCTCGTCGCGGGCCAGCTCCGCCATCCGGCGCAGCTGGCCGCGCGACATCGGGTCGACCGGGGGGAGGACGACGAGCGTGATGTCCGTGAGGGCATGGTCGTCGCCTCCCTCTGTGTAGGCCCACTCCAGGACGTTCAGGAGCTGGACCGGGCTCTCGACGAAGGCGAGGTTCACCGGTCGGCCCGTCAGACCGCGACCGGCTCGGCGGCCGGGGCCGTCTCGGCGCTCTCGGCGCTCTCGGCGCTCTCGGCGATGACGCCCGCGACCCGGCGGAGCTTCTTCATCGGGCCGAGCTCGGACTCGTACACCTTCTTGATGCCGTCGCCGAGCGAGGCCTCAATGGTGCGGATGTCGCGGACGAGGCGGGTGAGGCCCTGCGGCTCGACGGAGGCGGCCTGGTCGGAGCCCCACATGGCGCGGTCGAGGGTGATGTGGCGCTCGACGAACGCGGCGCCGAGGGCGACGGCGGCAAGGGTCGTCTGGAGGCCGGTCTCGTGGCCGCTGTAGCCGATCGGGACGTTCGGGTACTCCTGCTGGAGGGTGTTGATGACCCGGAGGTTCAGCTCCTGGGCCTTGGCCGGGTACGTCGAAGTGGCGTGGCAGAGAAGGATGTTGTCCGATCCCAGGACCTCTACCGCGTGGCGGATCTGGCGCGGGGTCGACATGCCGGTGGAGAGGATGATCGTGCGGCCGGTCGCCCTCAGGGCGCGCAGGAGTTCGTCGTCGGTGAGGGAGGCCGAGGCCACCTTGTGCGCCGGGACGTCGAACTTTTCCAGGAAGGCGACGGCCTCGGTGTCCCACGGGGAGGCGAACCAGTCGATGCCGCGCTTGGCGCAGTGCTCGGAGATGGCCTGGTACTCGGCCTCGCCGAACTCGACGCGGTGGCGGTAGTCGATGTACGTCATCCGGCCCCAGGGGGTGTCGCGCTCGATGTCCCACTGGTCGCGCGGGGTGCAGATCTCCGGGGTGCGCTTCTGGAACTTGACGGCGTCGCAGCCGGCTTCGGCCGCCACGTCGATCAGCGCGAGGGCGTTGTCGAGGTCGCCGTTGTGGTTGATGCCGATCTCGCCGGTGACGTAGACGGGCCGGCCCGGGCCCGCGGTGCGGGTGCCGAGGGTGCGCAGACGGGAGGTGCTCATGAGGTGCGTTCCTTACTTGGGGGACTGGGGGGGGTGCTTGGGGGGAGTTACTCGGGGGACTGGGTGGGAGCTGTGGCCGTGAGGGTGGGGCCCAGCAGCCAGGCCGCGATCTCGCGGATGGCGCCGAAGCCGCCGGGGGTGGTCGTGACGGCGCGCGCCGCTGCGCGTACCGAGTCATGGGCGCTCGCGACCGCGACGGGCCAGCCGGCCAGCGCGAAGCACGGCAGGTCGTTGACGTCGTTGCCGACGTAGAGGACGCGTTCCGGAGCGATGGACTGTTCGTCGCACCACTGCTTGAGCGCCAGGTCCTTGCGGTCGATGCCGTGCAGGACCGGGATGCGGAGCTTGTGGGCGCGGGCCGCGACGACCGGGTTCTGTTCCGTGGAGAGGATCAGCAGCGGCATTCCGGCCTTGCGCAGGGCCGCGATGCCCAGGCCGTCGC
The DNA here is from genome assembly GCF_055602785.1 of Streptomyces sp. NPDC037301. Taxonomy (NCBI): domain Bacteria; kingdom Bacillati; phylum Actinomycetota; class Actinomycetes; order Kitasatosporales; family Streptomycetaceae; genus Streptomyces; species Streptomyces sp. NPDC037301. The sequence continues at coordinate 389,411 of NZ_JBVJWD010000003.1, read as the reverse complement.
CGCGGTGGACGGCGACGATCTCGCGTCCGTCGGCGTCGATGAGGACCCGGTCGTCGGTCTGTGTGCCGTCGAAGTCGAGGACGACCGCGTCGATGTCGTCCCGGGTGGGCAGCGGTGAGGGGTCCAGGAGCGGCGCGAGGGCGCGGGCGCGGGCCAGGTCGTGCGGGTCGTCGATCTCCAGGACCCGGGCGGCGTCGGTGCGCACCAGGGCGGTGTGGCCGAAGAAGCGGTGGCGGTGGATACGGAAGCCCGCGGCGTTCATGGCGTACGCGGTGCCGGTCTCCAGCAGGTCCTCCGGGCGGTCCTGGCGCATCTGCCGGACGGACTTGTCGTGGTTGACGCCGTAGTTGTCCTCCTTGGGCGCACTGCCGTCGCGCCAGAGGAAGCCGTGGAACGGAGCCACCGTGACCGCCGTGTCGGCGCCGTCGCGGGCGACGGCCGCGGCGACGCCGTCGATGTCCTCCCGTACGACGAAGGGGCTGGTGCACTGGACCAGCAGCACCACGTCGGCCTTCCGGTCGTGCATCGCCTCGTACGCGTCCAGGGCGTGCAGCACCGCGTCCTCGCTGCTCGACTTGTCCCCCGCGATGGCCGCCGGACGCTGGACGATGTGCACCCGCTCCGGGGCGCCCAGCGTGTCGCCGGCGGCGCGGGCCACGTCGGCGATGGCCGCGTCGTCGGTGGTCACGACGACGTCCGTGACCTCACGGGAGGCCAGGCAGGCGCGTACGGCACGGGCGACCAGCGGTACGCCGCCGACCTGGGCGAGGTTCTTGGCCGGGACGCCCTTGGATCCGCCGCGGGCGGGGATCACGGCGAGCACGGTCGGGGTCGGGGTCATCTCTGCTCCTGAAGTGATGTTCACAGCTCGCCCATCCGCCGGATGACGGGGGCGACCCGCTGGACGCCCTGCCGGTACGCGCCGCGCGCCGCTTCCCGGACCGCGTCACGGACCGCGCCGCGCACTCCGCTGACCTCGCGGGGCCGTTCGGCACCCGGCAGCGGGTGGCCGTCGGGGGCCAGGTGGTGGCGGGCGAGGATCCCGGGGAGGTAGCCGGGGGCGGTGGCGGGTGTGTAGTACGGGGCGAGGTCGGGCAGGCGGGCGGCGTCGAGCAGGGCTTCGACGCGTGCGCGGGCGTTGTCGTAGGCGGTGGCGTACGTGCCGTCGGCGGCGACGCCCTGTCCGGCCAGCCACTCCGGGTCGGGCTCCGGGCGGAAGCCGCCGTCCAGGTGGTCCCAGGAGGTGAGCAGGCCGGAGCCGATGAAGTGGTGGTTGCCGAGGGCCTCGCGGACGCCGAGGTCGGTGAGGATCGCGGTCGGGATGCGCCGGTGCAGGGACTCCAGCGCGGCGGTCGAGGAGACCGTGACCAGCAGGTCGGTGCGGTCCAGGACCTCGCCCATGTGCCCGTACACCAGACGGAAGTTGAGCGGCAGTCCGCCGGGCAGCTTCTCCGCGAGCCGCTGGTACGGGAGTTCCTCGATGTGCGTGGTGTGCTCGCCGGGCTTGGAGCGCAGCTTCAGCAGCACCTCGCGGTCCGGGTGCAGCCTGGCGTGCTCGACGAGCCTGCGCAGCAGATACGTACGGTCGGCGCGGGAGGCCGGTACGGAGGGCTGGGCGGCGAAGACGACCGTGTCGCGGCCCTCCTGCGGGCGGTGCGGCTCGCCGCCGAGGAACGGCAGGGCGGCCTCCGTGACGGCCGAGGCATCGGCGCCCACTCCCTCGTACACCGCGCGGAAACGCTCCGCGTCGTGGCGGGAGTTGGCGAGGACGACGTCCGCGCCGTGCCGCAGCAGCAGTCCGTCGGCGAGCTTCTCGTAGACGACGCCGACATAACCGGTGACGACGACGGGCCTGGCCGGCAGCCGCAGCGCGGCCAGACCGTGCAGCATCGCCTGGACGGCTCCCCCGACGAGAGCGAGCACGACGATGTCGTATCCCTCGTCCCGCACCTTGTGCAGGAATTCGACGGCCGTCACCTCGCGCACCCGGTCGGCGTCGATACCGACGTCGCCGACCTCGGCGAGCTGGCGCGGGGTCGGGGTGGCCCGGCCGCGCAGCAGCAGTCCGCTGATCTCGACGCGCTGCGCCGACGTCCCGGACGCGCCGGCGGTGAGGCGGCGCGCGGTGAGCGCGCCCCATTTCCAGCGGGTGTCGGAGTCGGCGAGTACGGCTACCCGGAGGGCGGTCGTCTTTTCGGTACGTGGGGGCACGTCCCAGAACTTAGGAAGGCATTTTGATTCACGGCCCAACGTGATGGCAACAGCTGGTTAACAGCCCGACGACGCTTGGCGAATCGCTCGCACAAAATCCCCCACACGAAACAAGGGATCGACCGGTTCATCATTTCTACATTCTTCGTTCACCTGCCGTCTTTTCCGGGGCCAAGGCAAATGACGGGCCTCCGCCTAGCGTGTGACGCGTGGTTAAGCTCTCCGTCATCGTGCCGTTCTACAACGTGCGGTCATATGCCCCCGACACCTTGCGAAGTCTGCGGGCCAATGCCCGAACTGATTTCGAATTCATCTTCGTCGACGACTGTTCGACCGACGGGACTCTGGAGATCCTCCAGCGCGCCGAGCGCGAGATCCCCGGTGCCGTCCTGGTCAGACACGAGAAGAACGGGGGCCTGGCCACCGCACGCAACACGGGAATCGATGCGGCGCGCGGCGAGTACCTCACCTTTCTCGACGGCGACGACTGGGTCGTTCCCGGCCACTACGAGCGGCTGCTGGCCGCCATCACGGATCTGGGGTGCGACTTCGTCCGTACGGACCATGTGCAGTTCACGGACCGGACGCGCACCGTCCACCAGGTCCCGCACGGTCTGCGCAACACCGTCATGCGACCGCGCGACGTGATCCTGCCGTCCGACCGGTCGACGCCCGTGGACTACGCCTACGCCTGGGCCGGTGCGTATCACCGCAGGCTCGTGGAATCGGGGCTGCTCCGCTTCCGGGACGGGCTGCGCACGGCCGAGGACCGGCCCTGGATCTGGCGCCTGCACCGCGAGGCCGAATCGTTCGCGGTGGTCGGCCTGCCGGGGGTCTTCTACCGGCGTGGGGTGGCGTCGTCGCTCACCCAGATCGGCGACGTGCGCCAGCTCGACTTCATCCGGGCCTTCGACCAGGTGCTCGAAGAGACCGCGCGCGATCCGGAGGCGGACCGGCTGCTGCCGAAGGCGGTGCGGACCTATTGCGCGGTGATGGTGCACCACTTGGAATCCATCGAAAGGTTCGAACCAGCAGTGGCACGGAAATTGCGCTCCATGAGTGCGGCTTCTCTGCGGCGCATGCCCCAGGACATTCTCGCCGAGACGCTGAATTCGCTGGGCGACCGCCGTGCGGACCGGCTGCGCCGCGTACGCCGCCGTTCCGCTTCCCGGGAGGTCGCGGCCTGATGTCCGGCATGTACACCGCGCCGGTCGGCCGGTCCACCACCCAGATCTTCTCCGCGTGCACACAGTACGCCGCCGCCACACTCGTCGCGGCATTGCGCGCGGGCCAATTCGGTCCGCGCTCGGAGCACCGGCGCATCCTCGTCGTGAGCGACACCTCGCCTTCTCCCGAACTGGGCACACCGCTCCATCACAGGCCCGGATTCGAGAAACTGGAGTCCGAATTCGACACGGTGCATTCCTGGAACGACTTCATCCGGCCGTTCCACCCCGCGGGCTGGTCGCCCCGGGAACAGGACGCCTCGTTGTGGGAGCGGGCCGTGCGCAGGGCGTGGGACCTCGACGACGAACCGGTCGAGATCGCCTGCGAGTCCATCCAGGCCAACCCCGCCCAGGCCCTCGCGGTGATCTTCGGCGACAGCCCGGTACACATCTACGCCGACGGGCTGATGAGCTACGGGCCGACCCGCAGCAAGCTCGACCAGCTGGTCGGCACCCGCATCCGCCGGCTGCTCCACCTGGACCTGGTACCGGGCCTGCGGCCGCTGCTGCTCACCGAGTTCGGCGTCGAGTCGGAGATCGTCCCGACGGATGTTTTCCTCAAGGTCCTGGACGAGCTCGCCGGATCGGCGGACGTCCCCGGCCCCGGCGGCGGCCCCGCCCCGGCCCTGCTGCTCGGCCAGTACCTGTCCACGCTGGGCATTCTCACGCCCCAGCAGGAGGAGGACCTGCACGCGCGGATGCTGCGCGGCGCCGTCGCTCTCGGCCACACCCGGGTCGTCTTCAAGCCGCACCCCAGCGCGCCGGCCCACTGGGCGCGGTCGCTGGAGCAGGAGGCGGCACGGCTCGGCGCGGACCTCACCGTTCTCGACAGCCCGGTCCTCGCCGAGACGCTGTTCGAAACCATGCGCCCCGCCCTGGTCGTCGGCTGCTTCTCCACCGCGCTGCTGACCGCCGCCTCGTTCTACGGGCTCCCGGTGGCCCGCGTCGGCACCGGCCCCCTGCTGGAACGGCTCGCCCCGTACCAGAACAGCAACCGCATCCCGCTGACGATCGTCGACGCGCTCCTGCCCGATCTGGAGGACCCGTCCGCGGTCACCGAATGGTCGTTGCCTTCCGCCGAAGAGGTCCGGGGCGAGCCGACCGGCCTGGTCAGCGCGGTCGGCTACGCCATGCAACCGCAGATCCAGGCCGCGCTGCGCCCCGAAGCGGAGCGGTACCTAACGGGGCAGCGCGACAACATCTGGCGCTACTTCAAACGGCGTCGGCTGACCGCGCTGGGGCTGCCCGGAGCCGTACCCGCACAGCTCGCGTTCATCCCGCGCAACGCGACGGTGCGCCGGATCGCCCGCAAGGCCCGCACCCTGAAGCGGGCGGCGGCGGGCTGACCCGCCCTGCCGTCGGACGAGGTGGTCGGCGGGCCGTCCGTACTCCGCCGCCGCGATGACGGCGATCCTCCGGCCGTCCCCGGCGCGGCAGCAGGCCCGGCCGTCCGCGCGGGCGGCCCCGGGGCAGGCCGGTTCCAGTGATTCCACACGTCCCGGCCTGTTCCAGGAGAGGAACATCCCCGTGGCCGAAGCGCCCACGACAACCCGGTCCGCTGCGGCTGCCGCAATGCCCGCTCCGTCCGCACCCCCCGCCCCGCGCAACCCGCGCCCCGGCGCGGGCGCAGGCCGGATGCGGGCCCTGGACGGACTGCGCATCCTGGCCGCCCTCATGGTCTGCCTGTACCACTTCGCGGGGAAAGACGGCCCGGTCGCTCAGTCCTGGGGGCAGTCGCCGGGCCAGATGTTCCCGACCCTCTCCCAGGCGGCCGTCTACGGCTGTCTCGGGGTGCAGTTCTTCTTCGTCATCAGCGGCTTCGTCATCTGCATGAGCAGCTGGGGGCGCTCGCTGGGCGACTTCTTCCGGTCCAGGGTCGCCCGCCTCTACCCGGCGTACTGGGCCGCGATCATCCTCGTGACGGCGGCCGCGATCGCCCTGCCGGTCGTCGTGAAGCCGCTGCGCTCGGACGAACTGCTGCTCAACTTGACGATGCTGCAACAGCCCATGGGCGCGGACCGGGTGCTGGGCGTGTGCTGGACGCTCTGGGTGGAGCTGCGCTTCTACGTTCTGTTCGCGCTCTTCGTCGTCTGGCGTGGCGTCACCTACCGCAGGGTGGTGACCTTCTGCTGTCTGTGGACGTTCGCGGGGGTGCTCGCCCGGGTCGCCCAGACACCGCTGACGGACGAACTGGTCATGCGCGACCACGCACCGTTCTTCATCGGCGGCCTGGCCCTGTACCTGATCCACCGGTACGGCAGCGACCTGCTGCTGTGGGGAATCGTCGTGATGAGCTTTCTCCTCGGCCAGCGCTACTCCGTCACCGCGCTCTGGCACCCGGGCATGGACGGCGACTTCCACCGCTCCCCGTACGTGATCGAGCTGATCGTCGCCGCCGCGTTCCTCTCGGTCGCCGCGGTGGCACTGGGGTGGCTGCGCTGGGCGAACTGGCGCTGGCTGACCGTCGCCGGCGCCCTGACCTACCCGTTCTACCTGGTGCACGAACATCTCGGCTGGTTCGCCATCCGGGTCCTGCACCGCGGCTGGGGCCTGCCCCCGGTCCCGACACTGCTCGGCGCGGTCGGCTCGCTGCTGATCCTCGCCTGGCTGATCAACCGCTACGTGGAGAAGCCGGTCGGCCCGCGCCTGAAGCGAGCCATGACCGCCCAGAGCGCCCGGTTGCACGCGGCGCTGCGCGCGGGCGCGTGAGCGGGGGCCGGGCAGGGTGACGGTGCCGAAGGAACGGCTGTACCGCCCTTCCGGCCCCCGCCGGCGGGACGCCTTGAAGACATAGAGAAAGGGACACATCCTGCTTCGGCAGTACGCAGTGGCCTATGGCCGGAGGTTCGGCTGGGGCCGTGGCCGACTGGCGGACCTTTCGACCCTGACGACCCACCCGCCGCAGTCGTCCGCTGACGTTGCCGTCAAGAGCTTTTTGCACCTTGCCAAAAAAGTCGCCGGGGAGTGGTTTCGAACCAATCCCCGGCGAATTTCTTTACTCGACAGATCAGGCGCCCCCGAAGCGTTCAGGGAAACCGCTTAACAATTCCGATACAACACCGATGGCTTGAGCCTGAATAACGAGCGAAGATCGCTCAAGCACTCCCATCCGGCCACCGCAGACGAGCTGGAAAGGGTCGGACTACTCGAGGTTCTCGCAGTAGGCTTCAAACGCTGAATCGTTCATATTCCTCACTTCGAATTCCGTAAGCCAGCGATAACTCGAAGCAATTCGAGCGATCTCTTTCCCCATGGCAACGAAGACGGTTGAGGATTCTTCTGAATTCTCGGTTACCGCAATGGCGACTTGAAGCGCCGCTTCACTATCCGACTCAGATAGGCGGCGTAGCGAGGCAACTCTCTCCGAAAGGTCTGCGGAGATATCTAGAATCATCGCGCCCGCCATCGCTAGCGGGTCACTCATCCTGGACTCCCGAATAGTCGATTCAGTGATTCTGCGACTTGATCTGTTACCGGTTTAGGCAGGTGGACTGTGTGATGCGCCTTGTTCTTACCCGTCTGTTCCACTTTGAACCCCTCTCCCCTCAGTTCACCCACAGTTGTCGAACGATATTCTCCGGATTCCTTGATCTTAGGAGGCAGTCGCCTTGATGTCGAAATCCCGTGAGGGAAACCATGCGCTTCGGCGTTGGCGGCATCAGCAGCCAGCCTTTCGGTGGTTTCCGGCCCACTCCCGAACCGATAGAGGGTAGTTGCGTCATCAATACCGCCACAGTTGTGGACAAGTACGGGGGCGTCACCTGCCAGCACATAGTACGTATGCGCCCGGTCGACGCTCAGGTTGTAGACCGCTGCCGCCTGCGTCCAGCCGCGGACCGCTTCCACCTGGACGTGGGTGCCCGATCCGGTCTCCAGCCACTGGCCGGGCTTCAGGTCCTCGGCCTTCAGCCACTTGCGTGCGGACGGGACCCAGAACGGGTGGCCGGCGGTTGCGGTCAGGGTGTCGGTGGCGGTGCCCTTGGGGCCGTCCGTGTCGAGGGTCAGGCGGACCAGTTTCTTCAGGCCCTTGCCCTTGATCGTGGCGGTGACCTCCTGGGTGGAGGTCTTGCCGGTGGTGGGGTCGGTGGCCCGGACCTTGTCGCCCGCCTCGACCTGTTCGATCGGTTGCCGGCTGCCGTCGGCCATCACCACTTCGGTGCCCGGTACGAAGCTGTTGCCCACCAGGTCCGAAGCGAGCTGGACGCATTCGACCGCCGACTCGACCCGGTCGAGTGTCTCGTCGGCCTTCTTGGCGGCCTTCGCGATGTCGTCCGCGTACTTCGCCGCCTTCGTCGCCATCCGGCCCGCCTTGGCCGCCCGGACCGCGCCCGCGCCGACGCCGCCGAGGGCCACACCGGCCACCGTCGCGACGGCCCAGGCACAGGCCTCCATGTCGCCGGTGGTGACGCAGTCCCTGATGTCGTTGAAGCCGGTGACATCGCCGACCACGTTGCCGACCGTCTTGACGCCCTCCCACACCGCGCCCCAGTCGACGGAGTCGCGGACCGTCTCGACGACGGCGCCGACCTGTTCGACCACCGCCTCACGGATGGCGTCCGTCGCCTTCGCCACGTCCGCGATCACGTCCTTGGCCGCGCCGACGAGAATCGCCGGCAGATTGGGATCGGCCGTCACCACCGCCTTGGCCACCGCGATGAGCGGCCGGGCCGCGGCCACGATCTCGGGGATCGGATTGTGCTTGGCGACGAAGGCGGCCGCCTCCCGGGCCTTGCGGCTGACCGCGGCCCGGGTCTCGTGGTAGATCCTGCGCGCCTCGGCCGCCTTCTCCCGGGCCCATTGGGTGAACCCGGTACTGTGCCCGACGCTCTTCGCGATCCGCACGCCGGCGTCGACGATCCGCTTGAGGCCGGACTTGCGGTAGATGTAGCTCGCCGCCTTGCCCACGTAGCTGAGGGCCTTCTTCAGTGCGGAGATGGGGTGGCGGACCGTGTAGACGACCGCCTTGGCGATGTTCTTGGCGGTCTTGACGGCGGCACGGACGTACTTGTTCTTCTTGATCTTGTTGTACGCGTTCTTGCACCAGCCGCAGCTGGGCCAGTGCCCGTCCGGGTCGGTGAAGTCCATCGGGGAACCGGCCCCGTAGGTGTACCGGTTGGCGAGGATCGAGGCTCCGGAGGCGTACGTGTAGGAGTCCCGGGAGTCGAAGACCCCGGTGCCCGGGTCGTACCAGCGCGCCCCCATGTTCACCTGCTCGGTGTCGGGGTCGGTCCAGTCGCCCTGGTAGCCGGCGTTGCCCGCCGTGCCCGGCTGGGCGTCGCTCGACGCGGACGGCTGCCCGAACGGGTCGAAGGCCGTGGAACCGGTCAGCGCGGTGGCCGCGCCGTCGGTCGCCGACATGTCGCCGACCACGTCGCCGTGCTTGTCCGTCACCGTCAGCTGCGCCGCGCCGGTGCCCTCGGCGACCGAGAGCAGTTCGTCGGACGCGCCCCTGCCGTACGTGGAGTTGTTGTCCTTGACGGGGTCGGGGGCGAGGCCCGCGTAGCTGAAGTCCGCCTGGTTGCGGGAGGCCACCCGGTCCAGGGAGTCGTAGGTGTACTCCGTCCCGGACTCCCCCGCCTTCGTCAGCCGGTCGAAGGCGTCGAAGGTGAATTCCTCGGTCATCCCGGAGCTGGTCCGGCCGGCCAGGGTGCCGCGCGGGGTGTGGTCGTAGGTGTAGTCCCCGTCGGACAGCAGCCGGTTGCGTTCGTCGAAGGTGGCTGTCTTGTCGCCGTTCTTGACCCGGTTGCCGCTCTTGTCCCAGCCGTACTCGGTGGTGGTGCCGTTCTCCGTCCAGGAGGTCAGGCGTCCGGCCTGGTCGTATCCGTAACTGTTCTCACCGGCCTTGGCCGTTCCGGTGGTCTTCTTGGAGGTGAGGTGGTCGTCGGAGTCGTAGCCGTAGTCGGTCGACGCGATGGTGGCGCCGCCGCTGCTCTTGACGGTGTCCGAGTCGATCCGGCCCAGGTCGTCGTAGGCGAAGCTGCGCGACTGGCCGGCGCCGTAGTCGATCTCCTTGACGGAGCCCGCCCCGTCGTAGCGGTAGGTCTGGTTGGCGCCGGTGAGCGGGTCGGTGGCGGAAGTCAGCTGCCTGCGGGCGTAGCCGAAGTTCGCCGTGCCGGCGGCGTCGGTGCGGGAGGTGAGCAGACCGTCGGCGTCGTACTCGTACGTCGCGGTGCCGGACGGCCCCTTCGCCTCGATCAGCGAGCCGCGGTCGTTGTACGCGTAGGTGTTGTCGCCCTTGGGCGACGAGGCCTTCGTCAGCCGGCCCGAGGAGTCGTAGCCGAAGTTCTTCTCCGGGGTGGCGACCTCGGCGCCGCTGCCGGTCTCGTGGACGAGCAGCCCGGCCCGGTCGTAGCCGCGTTCGCGGACCACGCCGCCGGGCGCGCTGAGCTTCACCGCCTGGCCCGCGGCGTCGTACGCGGTGGTCCAGGTGCGGTCCTGCGGTGCGGGGTCGCGGCTGGTCGCCGGTTCGACGACCGACTCGGCCAGGCCGAGGGTGTTGACCGTGTAGAGGGTCTTGTAGCCGCGGCCGTCGGTGTAGCGGGTGCGGTTGCCCAGTGCGTCGTACCCGAAGGAGGTGGCGACGGACTCGGTGTCGGAGACGGGTTCGGTCTGCCCGGTCAGCCGGCCGAGGGCGTCGTAGTCGTAGCGGGTGGTGCGGCCCAGCGGGTCGGTGGAGGTGGTCAGGTTGCCGGCCGTGTCGTAGCCGTAGTCGACCTTGCGCAGCAGGCTGTTGGTCGCGTCCAGGTCGGAGTCCCGGACCAGTTGGCCGAAGGCGTCGAAGAGCTTGGCCGAGGTGCGGCCCATGCCGTCGGTGCTGCGGACCTCGCGGCCGCTCATGTCGTAGCCGAACTGGGTGACCACACCGCCCGGGTCGGTCGCCCGGGTCAGCTGGCCCAGGTTGTCGTAGCCGTACAGGCTGATGCCGCCGCCGGGTTCGGTCTGCTTGACCACGTTGCCCGCGTCGTCGTACTCGTTGCGGGTGGTGAACGCGGCGGGCAGCGGCTTGCGTTCGATGCGGGTGGTGGTGACGGGCCGGTCGAGGTCGTCGTACGTGGTCTCGGCGCGCGCCCCGGACGGGTCGGTGACCGACAGGAGTTCGCCGGTGCGGGTGTAGGCGTACGACCACCGGGCGTGCTCGTCGTCCTTGCCGACGGGTACGTCCTTGTCGGTGAGCCGGTTCTGCCGGTCGTAGTGGAACTCGGTGACCCGGCCGAGCGGGTCGGTCGCGGTGACCACGTTGCCCAGCGCGTCGTAGCTCCGGGAGGTCGTCGGGGTGACGGTCCCGGTGGAGCCGGGGGCCTGGTAGCGGGGGGCGGTGGCGGTGAGGGTGCGTCCCAGCCGGTCGTAGGCGGTGCGGTTGGTGTTGCCGAGGGCATCGACGGATTCGGTGACCGCGCCGAAGCTGTCGTAGCCGGTGTAGGTGGTCGGGCGGGAGGTGACGGGGTCCGCGCCGCCGGACTCGGTCGCCACGGAGGGCGAGGTGGCCGACAGCGGGCGGCCGACCTCGTCGTAGGCGTAGTCGGTGCGGTTGCCCGCCGGGTCGGTGCGGTAGGTGACGAGGCCGCGCTGGTCGTATCCGTAGACCGTGGTGCGGCTGTCGGTGCCGTTCTGGACGATCTCCTGCTGGGCGTTGCCCGCGTTGTCGTAGACGTACCGGACGGTCTCGGGTGTGACGCTCGTGGGCCACGGCACGTTGGAGGGGGCGCCGTTGGACGTGGTGGTCTCCACGTTGCCCGCGAGGTCGTAGGTGTACGTGGTCCGGCGGGCGAGCCCGGCCGGGTCGGTGACCTCGGACTTGGTGCGGCCGACCGCGTCGTAGGTGTAATCGGTGACGAGCTTGCCGTTGTTCGCCTTCTCGGTGAGGACGTTGCCGGCGCCGTCGTAGGTGTTGGACTCGACGACGATGTCCCGGCGGGTGCCGTCGGAGTTGTGGAATCCCTTGAGGGTGAGGGACTTGAGCAGGTCGTCGCCGAAGTACTCGTAGACGAGGTCGCGTCCCATCGCGTCGGTGTTGCGGACGACCCGGCCGCCCATGTCGTACGCGTACGACTGCAGGACGGTGTACTCCGGGTCCCCGCCGTCGTCGTCCCAGTCGCGCATCCGGGTCTCGGCCATCATGTTGCGCGCGGTGTACACGTAGTCGAAGTGGTTGCCGTTGGCGTCCACCATCGAGGTCTTGTTGCCGAGCATGTCGTAGCCGTAGGTGGTCTCGCCGCCCTCGGCGTCGGTCACCTTCCCGGCCCGGCCGTACGCGTCGTACTCGAAGGTCATCACGCGTGCGGGGTCACCGCCGAGCACGTCGCCGACCTCGGTGCGCACGGTGTTGCCGTCGGCGTCGTAGCCGGTGACGGTGCGCTGCTGGTGCTTGGAGAGGGTGACGACGTTGGTGGCGGCCGGTTCGGTGGTGGAGACGAGCCGGGACAGCTTGTCGTAGGCGAGGGTGACGGTGGCGCCGGACGGCTGGGCGTCCGAGATGGCGGTCTCGGTGAGTTTGCGGCCCAGCGCGTCGTAGGTGAACTTCGTGACCAGGCCGGAGGGTTCGGTGACCTGGGCGAGGTCACCGCTGGTGAAGTACAGGTAGCGGGTGACCTTGCCGCGCGGGTCGGTGGAGGTCAGCGGCAGCCCGGTGGGGGTGTTGCCGCCGTTGACGGCGGGTTCGGCGCCCGTGGTGTAGGTGTTCTTGACGGTGCCGCTGTCGGCCGCCGTCTGCTGGGTGAGCAGCCCCCGGACGTCGTACTGGTACTGGGTGCGGAAGCGGGTGTCGGTGGGGCCGGAGGACCGGCCGTCGAGAGTCTGCGAGGGCTGGTCGGCGCGCAGGTCGATGTCGCCGGCCGGGGTCGGGTAGGTGGTGTACGAGGTCTGGCAGTCGTCCTTGGCCCGGCAGGTGGTGCGGCTGGTGACGTTGCCCCGGTCGTCGTAGCCGAGGGTGACCCGGTCGCCGTTCTCACTGATGATGCCGGTCTGGAAACCGTTGTCGTCGTACTCGAAGAGACGGATGGCGACACCGTCGGCGGGGTGCCGGATGAAGTCCGGTTCGCCGCCGCCGTCACCGGGCGGGTTGGTGCAGAACGCCGGGTCGCCCGGGTCGGGCTCGCTGCAGACCTCCTGCGGCGGGTCGGTGTCCGACGGACTCGGTGAGGGGTTGGAGTCGCGGGCGCCGAGCGCCATCGGCTCGCCGTAGCGCAGCATCCGCGAGGTCAGGCCGTCGTACTCGTAGAAGTACGGCGAGTCGACCGGGTCGTGGACCTCGACGGTGCGGCGCAGGTCCGTATCGTTGCCGAAGACCGCTGGCGTACCGATCTTCCAGGTGCCGCCGTTGCGGTCGGTGTACTCCTGGACGCGGTCGCGGGCGGTGTCGTACGTGACCTCGGAGGCGGTGCGGCCCGACGGCAGCGTCGTCCGGGTCAGGAGGTCCGCGGTCCGGGTGCCCTCGCGGTAGTGACCGGCGACGGCCGTCGCACCGAGCGGGTGGTGGTAGACGGCGACGTCGTCGATGGTGCCGGCGAAGGAGCGGGGCCCGGTACTGCCCCAGCCGGGCCAGGAGGCCGGGGTGGTGGCGTGTGCGGCGCCGATCTGGTTGTAGGTCAGGTCGCCGGCGACGAGCTGCTTGCCGGTGAGGGTGCCGGAGAGCTTGCCGTCCAGGTAGAGGCTCTGGGTGGAGCCGGACGCCGAGAGCACGGCGTGGTGCCACTTGCCGTCGTTGACGTTCTTGGTGATGTCGGTGATCGGGGCGACGGTCCCGGTCCAGAACTGGCCCCGCAGTTTGCCGTCGTTGCCGACATACAGGGCGGGCACACCGGCCTGGGGCGCGGTGCCCCAGGCCTTGTTCTGGTAGCCGACGAGCGGGCCGCCGACGCCGGTCGCGGGCGTCTTGAACCACACCTCGACGGCCGTGTCCCGGCTCTTCTTGAGGGTGCCGGAGGGCAGCACGATGCGGGAGGTGTTGCCGTTGAATCCGGCCGCGGTGCCCGGGTCGCCGAAGAGGGCGCCGGCCGCGCCGAGGGTGACGTCGGTGGAGGTGCCGCGGTCCTTGCCGAGGTTGGCCTCGACGGCGCTGTCGGCGGCCGTGCCCTCGGCCTCGCCCAGCTTCCAGTAGGACTCGGGGCGGGAGTCGAGCACCGTGCTGCCGTAGTGGCTGCCCGCCCCGTACTCGTACCGGGTGCAGCCGCCGGTCGGGTCGCAGACCTTGTCGAGCAGGTCGCCGGTGTAGGTGTACGACCAGGTCAGCGGAGCGCCGTCGACCGGGTTGGTCGACACCGCGGTGACGTGGGAGCCGGTCCAGGTGAAGTTCAGCGCGCGGCCGCTGCGGGCGTGCGCGGCGCTCTGGATCTTCCCGCCGGACCAGGTGTATGTGACCACGTTGGACGAGGCGTCCGTGATCTTCGTGAGCAGGCCGCCGGTGCTGAAGTCATAGCTGGTGCCGGACTTGTCCTGGAGCCGGTAGGTGCCCGCCGTGGCGTCGAGGGTCAGCTTGGCGTACCGGCCGGGCGGCGGGGCGAAGGTGCCGTCGGGGTTCTTGCCGAAGCGGACGTCCTGGCCGTCGGGGTAGCGGATGACGACGTTGCCGCTGCCGTCGTCGTCGGCGGTGAGCCGCATGTCGTACCGGGTGGACCAGCCCGCGCCGAACGCGAGGTCGCGCCGCGGGTCGAGGCTGTTGTACGTGCGGACGAGGGTCAGGTCGGGCCCGGTCGTGGTGAGCGACGCGTCGATGGCGGAGGAGGAGAAGTTCCCGACGTTCGGGTCGAACTCCTTGCCGGGCGTCTCGGACAGCCGCGAGGTGATCTCGGGCTGCGGCACGGCGGCGACCAGCGCGACCTGCGCGGTGGGCACCTCGTTGGACGCGTCCTTGACGAAGCCGCGCCACAGGTAGGTGGTGCCCCACTTCAGCCGGCCGGCCGGGACGGGGTAGGCGGACGACGTCTGGTAGGCGGAGGTGGTGCAGCCGGTCGGCTTGCCGTCCTTGCCGGCCTCGCAGATCTCGTACTTGTACTGGAGCGCCGAGCCGGGCGGGGCGTCGATGTCGACCCCGCTCGCCCACAGTTGCGGGGTGAGGGTCTGGGCCTGGTAGCCGTTGGGCGGGAACTGCTCCTTGACCACCGGGGCGATGTCGAAGACCTGGAGGGTGAGCCGGCCGGGCGGGACCTGTTCGTCGGTGAAGACCTTGCCGCCGGTGCGCACCATGGTGAAGTCGAGCAGGTAGGTGCCCGGCGGCAGGGCCTTGATGGTCGCGTCGAGGGTGGCCTTCGCCCCGTGCGCCACGTTGCCGGTGAGGTTGGCGGACCGCTGCTGGGTGACCAGCTTGCCCTTGGCGTCATAGGCGCGGTACGCGAGGTAGTAGGTGCTCGGGGTCCAGGTCTCGGCCCCCGTGTTCGTCACCGCGACCTTGACCTTGCCCGCCTGGTTCTGCAGCACCGGCGGGTCGGGGACGGGCTTGGGGAAGGCGTACGTGGCGCTGTACGGCGAGTGCGTGACGAACAGCTTCGGCGGGTTCGCGGTGGCGTGGCCGGTGAGCTTCTTGAAGGAGAGCGTGTCGGTGTCCGAGGCGCGCAGCGACAGGCCGTTGTTGGGCTGGGTGCCGTCGGCCCAGCGCTGGACCAGGTCGCGGCCGCCCTTGCCGAGGTCGAAGAGTTCCCCGGCCGCGGGGCAGTTGGACCGGGAGGCGCCGAAGGCGACGTGCCCGTACGCGAACGACCGGGTGGCCAGCGCCCCGCCGACCGACGGCCCCGGGTAGGCGGTGGCCGTGCCCGCGGTCCAGGACTGGGTCACCGGGTGGACGGAGACCGGTCGCGCCTTGCAGGAGGCGGAGTCGAAGTTCACGATCTGGAGCTGCGCCCCGAAGATCCGGTGGTTGCGCAGCCGGTCGTCGAGGCCGGGGAAGCCGAGGTAGGAGTAGGTCGCGCCGGACGGACCACGGCCGACCTGGAGTTCGTCGGTGCCGACCACGGACGGGCCGCCGTCCCGGACGTACATGGACGTGGACGCGGCGCCGGTCTCGACGGACGGGTCGACGCGGACGGGGAAGGCGCGGTCCGGGTCGGTGAGCCAGCCGCGGTCGGCGTTCACCTGCAGGGCCGGGCGGCCGTCACGGTCGACGAGGGTGTAGCGGACGGCGTACGAGGTGGCGCCGCGGGCGTCCGTCATGAACCCGGCCGGGATGACGGCCCTGGTGCGGCCGTCGGAGCCGGTGAGCACGACCGAACCGTCCCGGACGGTGGCATCGAGGCCGTCGAGCGCGAGGGGGAAGACGAACTCGGCGGGTGCGGACGCGGAGTGCAGGACCAGGGTCTCCTTGACCCCGCCGGCCTGCGAGTCCAGCCAGAGATCGGTGCCGGGCAGGACCTGTTCGTAGCTGACCCTGGTGCCGTCCGCGCTGCCCGGTACGGGAGCGGCGCCGCTCAGCCCGTAGGAGAAGGACTCGCCGGACGGGAGCGTGAGGGCGGCGAGCTGCGGGGCGTCGGCACGGGCGGCCAGGTCGAGGCCGACCGAGTCGGCGGTGTTGGTCCACCCGGCGGCCCCCGCACCCGCGCGGGCGGTCGGGGCGGCGTCCTCGCGCCCGGTCAGCTTCGCGTCGATCGGGTGCCAGTCGCCCTTGCCGTCACGGTAGTTGATGGGCGTGGTGGAGATCTCGGTGGTGCGGGTGCCGTCCTGGTTGGCGTAGGTGCGGCTGCGGGCGTCCCGCTCGGAGACGAGCTCCTTGCTGGTCGCGCGGTCGAATCCGGTGGTCCGGGCGGCGGGCGGTGCGGTGACCTCGGCGATGTTGGGCCGGACCGCCGGCCGGGCCGACTGCGGTGGTTCGAGCGGGTACTTCGCGCGCATCGACGTCGGCGACTCGGTGTTGCCGGGGCCGCCTCCGACGTGGCTGCGCCCTTCGGCGCTGCCCCACCGCTGGCCGGGGCCCTTCGCGGCCTTCGGCGCATCGGGGAACAGGGGGAATCCGGTTCCGGCCAGGGCCAGCGTGCCGACGGCCAGCGTCACGACGACGGCCAGACCGACGACCCGGCCCCAGATCCCGCGTACCGCGCGAAGCATCAGCAGACGTCGCGCGATTCTTCGGTACGCAGGCACGGAACCCCCAAGTTCTTCACGGAACGGACCCGTTGATGTTGAGGACCGTGAGGGATGCGTGTCGACAGATGCGGCGAGTGTTCATGTACCCGTCAATCATGAACGCGCTTTCTTCACCCGGTTGATACCGCACCGTTCACCGCTGCTCGCCTAGCGTCCGACCGCATGACGTCCCACTTCACTCCGCGCACCGCCCGTCGGCTGGCGGCCCTGACCGCCGCCGTCGCCGCAATCCCGCTGCTCGTGGCCCTGCCCGGCACCGCACACGCGGCGGAGGCCGCCACCTGCACCACCACGGGCCCCGTGTACGCCCTGGACTCCGCGGGCAAGCTGCTGCGTTACGACATGCCGACCCCGGTCAGCGGCGGCAATCTGACCTCCCCCAGCACGATCGACACGACCTGGAGCGGTTACGGCCGGATGCTGGCGGGCCAGGGCGCGCGCTTCTACGGAATCAAGTCCGACGGCCTCTACCTGAGCCACCGGGTCAGCTCGACCGGCGCCTGGGACATCCACCACAAGAAGATCAGCCCCAACTTCGGCTGGCTGACCAAGGCCGAGGACCGCAACCAGATCACCATCGACCGGGGTGACCGGATCTGGGTGCTGGACAACGAGGGCGCGCTGCGCACCTACAAGTACGACTCCGCCGCCGACACCTGGAGCGCCGACAGCGGGAAGATCATCGACCAGGGCTGGGAGCGCTACGACCTGATCGTCGCCGCCGATTCCGGCGTGGTCTACGGACGTTCGGCGACCGACGGCCGGCTCTACCGCTCGCGCTACGACTTCACCAGTCAGCGCTGGCTCGAGCGGCACGTGGTGGAGAGCCTGGCCGACTGGCACCAGTACTCCAAGGGGATCACCTCGATCGGCGGTGACACCCTGGTCGGCGTAACCGGGACCGGCGCCGCCGACTACTACCGCTTCGACGAGAACATCCGCGACTTCCCGGTCTACAACAAGACCGTCGGCAGCGCGGGTTGGCAGAACTACTCCAACGTCGCCGGGGCCCCGGACGCCTGCCGCATCACCTCGAGCCACACCCCCGTCTCCCCCTCGGTACCGCTGGAGAGCTTCGCCCCGGCCGCCGTGACCCAGTCGTCCACGGGGTCACTGGAGTTCGCGTACACGGACAACATCGGCCGGCTGGTGCACGGCCGGATGGCGGACGCCTCGGACTACAACGGCGTGCAGTGGACCACCGTGTCCGGCAACGAAGCCTTCACCGGACGCCCCGCCCTCAGCGAGCACACCGACGGGCGCGTCGTCCTCACCGCGCAGAACACCTCCGGCAGTATCTGGCAGCGCAACCAGACCGCCAAGGCCTCCGCGGACTGGAACGACTGGATCGACCTGGCCGGCGCCATGGCTCACCACCCGGTCACCGCGAAAACCCCCGGCGGGCTGCTCGTCCAGTTCGCCGTCGACGGCGACGGCAAGCCCTGGTACCGCATCCAGCAGCGGGCCAACGTCGACTTCATGAGCTGGATGCCCCTCACCGGGTCCGGCCTCGGCGGCACCCTCCAGGCCGTCACCGTCCGCGACGGCATCCAGCTCTTCGCCACCACCACCAGCGGCACGCTCACCACTGCCCGGTTCACCGAGAACGGCAGCATCTCCGCCTGGTCCGGCCTCGGCGCGCAGAACGTCAGCGGCACGCCCTCCCTCGTCGTCTACCCGGGGTACCGCATCCGGGTGTTCGCCAACGACGGCCAGGGCCACATCATCACCGCCGCCCAGTCCGCCGAGAACGGTGCCTACGGTTCCTGGGAAACCGTCGCCGGGCTGACCGCCGACGGCGAGCCGAGCGCCGTCATCTCCCCGCTGACCGGCCTCACCGAGATCACCGCGCGCGGCACCGACGGCACCATCCACAACACCGGCGAGACCACCCAGGGCAGTGGCACCTGGCGCCCCTGGCAGCAGCCGTCGTCCGAGGCCGCCGCCACCGTGCCGACCACCTTCACCTACACCACCAGCAACGGCCCGACCTGGGCCTACACCTTCCGTACCGCCGACAACCAGACCCGCATCTACCAGGTCCAGCCGAGCTTCGCGCGCACCGCCGCAAGCACCGCGCAGGACGCGCCCCGGTTCCAGGCCCGGGCTCTGCCCAAGCCGTCCGACAACTGATCCGAGGCGTGGGGGGCGGGGCCGAGAGGGTGGCGCCGCCCCCGTCGTGACCGTCTGTGCCGGGACGCGGTGGCCCGCTGCCGGCGGTCGGCGCGGACACCGAACTCCCGGCGTTCGACGGTGACCTGGTCCGCGTGCACCGCACTGAAGCCTATGAGGAGTACGGAAAGGGCCTGTTCCTCATCCGCCCCGACGGCTGCATCGGCTGGGCGGGCGAGGACGCCTCGGGCCTGGCCGCGTACCTGGCCCCGCTCGGCGTCGCCGCGGTCGCACACCGCTGAGCAAGAGCTTCGCCGCGGTCACACGCTGCTGAGCGAGAGCTTCGCCGCGAACCCCAGGAACAGCAGACCGGCCGCCGAAGTGGCTCCCGCCGACAGCCGCTTGCGGCGGCGGAACGCGGCGGACAGGCGGGTGCCGCCGAATATCAGCATCGACAGATAGAGGAAGCTGGCGATCTGCAGCAGGGTGCCCAGCAGCAGGAAGGACAGCGCCGGGTAGGCGTAGCCGGGGTCGACGAACTGCACGAAGAACGAGATCAGGAACAGGATCGCCTTCGGGTTGAAGAAGCTGACCACCAGCGCCCGCCGGTACGGCCGCTCCATCGCCCCAACATTCTCGGGTCCGGCGCTCTCCTCGGTCAGCTCGGCCATCCGCCGGTGCCGCTCGCGCCACATGGCCACCGCGGCCCGCAGCATGCCGATCGCCAGCCAGGTCAGATAGCCCGCACCCGCGAACTTGACGACGGCGAACAGCACCGGCGTCGTCCGCAACAGCGACGAGGCCCCCAGCGCGGACAACGTCATCAGCACGGTGTCCCCGGTCCACACCCCGGCCGCCGCCACATAACCGGTCCGCACGCCGCGCCGGGCGGCGACGGACAGCACGTACAGCGAATTCGGCCCCGGCAGAAGAACGATCAGCACCAGGCCGGCGAGATAGGTCGGCAGATCGGTGACACCCAGCATGAAACGGAGTGTCGCACGCGGGTACGGCACTCCGTTCGGGGGGTTCGGGGAAATCCGGGGTCAGTCCTCGTCACCGTCGAGGAGGCGGTCCACGGAGAGCTTCATCTCGACACCGACCACGTCCGGCACGGTGAACGACGTCCCGCGCTTGTGGGGCACCTTGTTCTTGTACTCGCCGCCCCGCGGGTCGCTGCAGAGCAGCACCTGGTCATGCTTGCGATCGGCCACGACGTAGACCGGAATGCCCGCCTGGGCATAATCCTCGACCTTGGGACCGAGGTCGTCCGCCCAGTTGGTCGAGGTCACCTCCACCACCATGCGGAAGGCATGGGCGGCGTAGCAGTTCTTCATGACATGGGCGTCCCTGAAGTCCGCCTCGACGACCGACAGATCGGGAATCGCGTAGTCCTCCGGCCCGGTGGGCAGCCACAGCCCGACCCCCTGGACGAGTCTGAGCCCCACCGTGCGTGCCCGGGCGCCGAACTCCTCGCCCAGCCAGGACAAGGCCAGAGCATGCGTTCCGTCCGCTGGTGGTGTCACAGTGAGCCTCCCCTGGAGAATCTCCACGCGATGCCCAGGCAGCGAGCGTGCGAGCTGTTCGGCTGCCTCGCCGAGCGTCAGCTCGGGCTGTTCCTGCTCCCGCACCTGCTCCTCGTGCTGTATTACGGCCACGGCATCCTCCTTTCGGGGACCACTGTTCACGAGCTTATCCGGGGCCATGGACATTCAGCGAGAGATCACTCCCGCGGGTGGACATCGCTTCAGAACGCAACCGTAGGCACATAAGTCCCCCACACCTCCCGCAGCGCATTGCAGACCTCGCCCACCGTCGCCCGTGCCCTGAGGGCGTCCTTCATCGGGTACAGGACGTTGTCCGTGCCCTCGGCCGCCTTCTTCAGCCGGCCCAGCGCCTCGTCGACCGCGCCCTGGTCGCGTTCGGCCCGCAGCTTCGCCAGCCGGGCCGCCTGCTGGGCCTCGATCGCGGGGTCGACGCGCAGCGGCTCGTACGGCTCCTCCTCGTCGAGCTGGAAGCGGTTGACGCCGACCACGACGCGCTCGGCGCTGTCGGTCTCCAGGGCGATGCGATACGCGTTGCGCTCGATCTCGTTCTTCTGGAAGCCGCGCTCGATCGCGTTGACCGCCCCGCCCATGTCCTCGACCTTGAGCATCAGTTCCAGGGCGGCAGCTTCGACATCGTCGGTCATCTTTTCGACGACGTACGAACCCGCGAACGGGTCCACGGTGGCCGTGACGTCCGTCTCGTACGCCAGGACCTGCTGGGTGCGCAGGGCGAGGCGGGCGGACTTGTCGGTGGGCAGGGCGATCGCCTCGTCGAAGGAGTTGGTGTGCAGCGACTGCGTACCGCCGAGGACCGCGGCCAGACCCTGGACGGCGACGCGCACCAGGTTGACCTCGGGCTGCTGGGCGGTGAGCTGGACGCCCGCGGTCTGGGTGTGGAAGCGCAGCATCAGCGACTTGGGGTTCTTCGCGCCGAACTCCTCCTTCATCACCCTCGCCCAGATCCGGCGGGCGGCGCGGAACTTGGCGACCTCTTCGAGGATCGTCGTACGGGCGACGAAGAAGAAGGAGAGGCGGGGGGCGAAGTCGTCGACGTCCATGCCGGCCGCGACGGCGGTACGTACGTACTCGATGCCGTCCGCGAGGGTGAACGCGATCTCCTGCGCGGGCGAGGCCCCGGCCTCCGCCATGTGGTAGCCGGAGATCGAGATGGTGTTCCACTTCGGGATCTCGGCCCGGCAGTACTTGAAGATGTCGGCGATCAGCCGGAGCGAGGGCCCCGGCGGAAAGATGTACGTGCCGCGGGCGATGTACTCCTTGAGGACATCGTTCTGGATGGTGCCGGTCAGCTTGTCCGCCGGGACGCCCTGCTCTTCTCCGACCAGCTGGTACATGAGGAGCAGCAGCGCGGCGGGCGCGTTGATCGTCATCGAGGTGGAGACCTTGTCGAGCGGGATTCCGCCGAACAGGACCCTCATGTCGTCGATCGAGTCGATCGCCACCCCGACCTTGCCGACCTCGCCGGACGCGATCGCCACGTCGGAGTCGTGGCCCATCTGGGTGGGCAGGTCGAAGGCGACGGAGAGGCCCATCGTGCCGTTGGCGATCAGCTGCTTGTAGCGGGCGTTGGATTCCGTGGCCGTACCGAAACCTGCGTACTGACGCATCGTCCACGGCCGGCCGGTGTACATCGTGGGGTAGACGCCGCGCGTGAAGGGGTAGGCACCCGGCTCTCCCAGCTTGTCGTCGGGGTTCCACCCGTCGAGTGCGTCCGGCCCGTACACGGGCTCGATGGGCAGTCCCGACTCCGACTCGCGCGTCATCTGCTGTGCCTCCCGCTGAAGCTGCTCGGTAAAGCTACTTACTGGTAACCAAGGATTCCCGCGACGGACTGTAGCGGCGGGCACGAGACCGGTGGAGATGCACGGGCTGGGACCTTGCTCACAGCCCTCCCCCACGACCCTCGCCGCCGCTCTCCCCATCATGCGCGGGCTTTGGCAACCGGGCAGAGCGGGAATCCGTCCAATGGGACACCGGAGAAACCCGGAGAATCAGGGGGCCGAGATGATAGACAGCATCACCGGAAGCACGTCACGGCGCAGGGCGCGGGTCAGGACACGGGGCTGGGCGGGGACCACGGCCACGGCGGCGCTCGCCGTTCTCGCCATGACCGCCGCGACCGCCGGCTGCAAGGCGCAGCCCGCCGACAGCGCGTCCGCGGCCCCGTCGTCACCGCCCCGGGCCACGGCGGCCGACGACGCCAAGCCCGCAGCATCGCAGTCACCCTCGCCGGACGCATCGTCGTCGTCCCCGAAGACCACCGCGACGCCCGCGCCGAAGCCGGACCCGCAGGGCACGACGCTGATGGCGAGCGGTTCCGAGGGCAAGCAGGTGCGGGAACTGCAGGCCCGGCTGCGGCAGATCGGCCACTTCGACCGCTCCCCCACCGGCTACTACGGCACCGTCACGGTCGCCGCCGTCCAGTCCTTCCAGGGCAAGCGCGGCCTCTCCCGTACGGGCAGGACGGACACCGTCACCTGGCAGAAGCTGCTCGGCATGACCCACGCGCCGACGGCCGCCGAGCTGAACCCGCCGACCACCCTGCCCGTCACCAAGCCGGACAAGCGCTGCATGACGGGCCGGGTGCTCTGCATCAGCAAGAACAGCCGGACGCTGTCGTGGATGATCGACGGCCGCGTCGTCTCGTCGATGGACGTCCGCTTCGGCTCCCAGTACACGCCGACCCGCGAAGGCACCTTCTCCGTCTACTGGAAGTCACGGCACCATGTTTCGACGATCTACCACACGGCCATGCCGTACGCGATGTTCTTCAGCGGCGGCCAGGCGGTGCACTACTCGGCGGACTTCGCGGCCCGTGGCTACAGCGGCGCCTCGCACGGCTGCGTCAATGTCCGTGACGAGGGAAAGATCGCCTCGCTCTTCGCCCAGGTGAGGACGGGCGACAAGGTCGTCGTCTACGGGTAGGGCCTGTCCGGCCGGGAGGAAAGGGGCGCGGACGGGACCGGGGGAACGTGTCCCGCCCGCGCCAATGCGCTGAGCCGCAGGTACGGGGGGAACCCCGGCTCTGTGCGCTGCCGATGACCAGTCGGCTCACTCTGTACTGCGCCATGGCCTCGAAAAACGTCACACCTGGTGGTGGACGGCTTGAAAGGGACTGGCGCGCACGGCTCTCAGCCGGGCGATCCGACGGCGCCGAGGGACGCCCGGTCCGCTGCCGGCGAGGAGGCCGGGGTCGAGGGCGACGGCGGGGTGGTGAACCGGATCGCCGGGAGCGTGTTGGAGCCGCCGCTGTCCCCGTTCGAATCGCCGTCGTCGCCCTGCTCGCCGTCGCTGTCGGGGCTGTTCTGGCCGTCCGTGTCCTTGGCGTCCTTGGCGATCAGGCGGTCGCAGAACCGGTCCAGATTGCGGGCGCCCTTCGCCAGCGCTTCGAGATGCCGTCTGCTGTCGTCGTCCAGCTTGCCTTTGCGGTAGTCACGGCAGGCCTTGAGCGCCCTGGCGTACCAGTCGCCGGAGGTGCCGTTCCCGGAGCCGTCGGGCTGCTTGCCGTTCTCGGTGCCGTTCGGGGTTCCGCTCGCGGTGCCGTCGGGCTTCCGGTTGTCGTCGCCCTTGCGGCCCTCGCCCTTGCCGGTTCTGCCGTTGTCCCGGTCACCGGTGGGGGCGGAAGGATCCGCCGGGGGTATGGAGGGCCCCGTCTCCGGAGAGGCGGGCGGCCGTTGTGCGGACGGGCTCTCGTCGGTGACTGCCCCCGAGCCGAGCTCCTCGGGCGTCGCGGCGGCGGAGACGGAGCTCGCCGGTACGGGGGTGTGCCCGCCGAACGGTCCGGGGAGCATCCCGGTGCTCGCGGCCACGGCCACCCCGCCGAGCGCGCAGCCCGCGAAGGAGGCGACCAGGCCGAAGCGGATGGGCCGGCTCCAGCCCAGGGAGCGGGTACGGCCGGAGCCCGCGGAGGAAGAGGGGCGGTGCGGGGCGAAGCCGCCGGAGGCGGGCCGGATGTGCACCGGTTCGAGTACGTCGGCCGGTGCCGGTTCGCCCGTCTCCTCGGCGTACCCCTTCACCTGCGGGTTCGCCGCTCGTGTCCGTGCGCGCGCGGATTGCGCGGCGGTGCGGAAGGCGGCCAGCGCCGCGGCCTCGCCCGGCAGTTCGCCGGTGGCCGGGCGGGCGGCCCGTGCGGCGGCGTCCAGCGCTGCCGCGAGCCTTTCCGCCTCTGTACGCGACTGACCGCCCACGGGATCGACCGGTTCGCCGCGGAGCAATCTCTCCGCCGCGTCCTTGTCAAGCCATTCGTAGTGCTCGTCGGCCATCACATGTCCTTCTGCGTCCACGGACGCGAATGCGTCACACCGGCCGGCGCCGCCGAACCGTTGTGGGAGGGGCGCTGGGCGGGCACGGCGCCGAGTTCCGCCGTCCGGCCTGCCGTGCTTGTGCGAGGGGCGGGCGGATCCGCCGGATCGCCCGCGGGAACACGGTCCGCGCCGCCTTCGGTACGGCCGTCGCCGCCCTCGCCGTCCCCGTCACCGGGGCGGCCGCCGTCATTGTCCGCGTCGTCCGTGCGCAGCAGCTCGGCCAGCCGCTTCAGTCCCCGGTGCGCCGCGGTGCGTACCGCCCCCGGCCGCTTGCCCAGCGTCTGGGCCGCGCTCTTCGCATCCAGACCGACCACCACCCGCAGCACCACGGCCTCGGCCTGGTCCTGGGGCAGCTGGGCGATGAGCGACATCGTGCGGCCGGTGGCCAGGGCCTCCATCGCCTCGTCGGCGGTGTCGGACTCGGCCGGCTTCTCCGACAGCTCCGACTCGTCGCCGCCGACCGCGGGGCGCCTGCCGCGCATCCGCAGATGGTCCAGGGCACGGTTACGCGCTATCCGTGCCGCCCAGCCGCGGAAGCGGTCGGCGTCGCCGCTGAACCGGTCGAGGTCGCGCGCTATCTGCAGCCAGGACTCGGACGCCACGTCCTCGGCGTCCGGATCCCCCACGAGTGTCCGTATGTAGCCCAGCAGTCGCGGCTGTACAGCGCGGTACACAGTACGGAAGGCGTCTTCGTCCCCGTCCTGTGCCGCGAGCACCGCGGCAGTGAGCTCCGCGTCGTCCCCCAGCACTCCCTCAACCTGCCCTGCTGTCCTGAATCGCAGCTGGTCATCACTGCCGCGCCACGCTGCGCGACTCAGCACGCTACGTCCTTCACGGGTGTCGCGTCCATGGCTTGTACAACCTGCAACATTCTTCCGGCGCGGTGCAGTGTGACAGAAAACGCAGCGACGGCGCTGAGAGAAGTACGGGGTCGTCCTACGGCCCCGCGGAAGACGACCGGGGCCTCTCCTGTGGGGGGTGGCGGCCCCGGTCGTCCTCGTTCCCCCTCAGTTCTCTCTGTTCGGCCGGTCCGGGATCCCGGCCGGCACCGTTCCCGGAGGACGCCCTTCCAACCCGGTGACGGACCGGTCGGCGATTCAGTCGACAGCGGACCTGTCCTTGCCGTCGCTCCCGGTCCGGTTCCCGCTCCCTTTCGACGGCGCCTGGCCGCCCTGCTTCCCCTCAGGCACGGCCTTCTTCTCCGCCTCCCCCTTCGCGTCCCGGTTGCCCTGGGCCTTTTTCGACTCCCCCGGTGACGGCTGTCCGAGGAGCCCGTCGCAGTAGGCCGTCACCGCCGCCTCCGACGCACCGCCCGCGGCCGCCTCCAGCCGTTCGAAGGCGGCGGTGTCCCTGGCCTTCCCGCTGCCCCGGTCGCTGAGGTACACACGGCACAGCGCGACATCGGCCTGTGCCCGGTCGGGCCGGCCGGAAGGGTGCACGTCGCCCGGAGCATTCGTGGCCCCCAGCGCCGTACCGTCGCCGTCCGGCCGCGGCGACTCCTCGCCGGAGGGACGCCCACCGGGTGTCGCGGGAGAGGTGCGCGGGGGGCGTACGGACTCCACCCCGTCGGGCTCACCGCCACCGAAAGGTGCCGGAATCGCCCCCGAACCCGCGGCCACCGCGACCCCGCCGAGCGTCGCCGCAGCCACGAAGCCGCCGAGCATCACCAGGAACGAGCGCACACCGCGCCGTCGTTCCGGACGCCAGTCGTCACGTCGACGCCGCCACCGCACCACCGCGGCGTGCGCGCCCTCGTCCCGCGCCGCCACGAAGGCGGCGGTCGCGCGCTTCTCGTCGCCGGGGTCGAGCGCCCCGGTACGCCGCGCTGCCGCGAGCAGGGCGGCAAGTTCAGGTGTCCCCGGCGCTTCGGGCGGCCGCCGCGATTCGTGTCTCATTCTTCATTTCCCAGCGTCCGGCTCACCCTGTCTGTCACGGCACCTGCCGCACGGCCCGGGGACAACTGCCCCGCCAGCCTCTTGAGTCCGCGGTACGCGGACGTGCGGACCGCCCCCGCACGCTTGCCGAGCACGCGCGCAACGGGCCGGCCGCCTCCGGATCGCCCTCGCGGCAGCACCGCACCGCTTCCGCCCCGGCGGACGGCGCCGCGTCCTGCCCGAGGTGGATCTCCAGGGCCAGCAGCGAGCAGGCGTCCGCCCACTCCCGCATCCCCGGCTCCGCCCGGTCCACGGGCGCGTCGCCCAGCAGCTTCCGGATCCGCGGAGCCGCCCCCTCCCCGTCGGCCGCGGTGTCCAGTGCCGCGCGCACCTCCGCGAGGCGGTCCGGCCACACGGAGCCGTCCGCGCACCCCGCCCAGAGCGGGCGCAGCGGATCCGGATCGGTGCCCTCGGCGGGCTGCGGCAGACAGCGGTCGAGGCAGGCGACCGCGCTTGCGGCGAGCCCTCTCTCGTCGGCGGCGGCGATCAGTTCCAGCAGGCTCATCGGCGTCTCCCGTCGGCCGCGTCCCCGTGCGTGCGTGCACGGGGACGCGGCGCTTCCCGTTACCGCGTTCAGCGCCGGATGGCTCAAAAGCGTCACCTGGGGGGCCGAATAGCATCGCTCAGCGGGTGTGTCCCGCTACCCCTGGGCGCCCAGCGGATACACGCCGAGGGCTGCCCGCTCCCCCTGCATCCGGGTCAGCTTGCGTACGAAGCGGATCGCGAGCACCGCCGCCACGATGTCGAACGCGTCGGACGCCAACACCAGGCCCGCCGCGTCGATGATCTCCTGCGTCTCCTCGGCCCTCATGTACTGCCGGGACGTGACCCAGGAGAAGACCAGCGAGCAGACCCACGCCCCCCACCACAGATTCATCGGGGTGGCCGGGACCGTGCGCCAGCTGCCGTCGGTGTTGGTCTGGGCGCTCGCGGTCCAGATGCCACCCGCGATCCGGCGCGGCAGGACGAGGTTGGCGACCGGGACGAACCAGGCGCCGACCGCCCAGCCGGGCGACATCGGCTGCGTGCTCGGGTCGAACACCTCGGCGTTCATCCGCACCCGCCGGAACCAGATGATGAAGACGATGCCGGTGGCCAGGGCCATGACACCCTGCAGCACACCGGCGGACCCGTACAGATTGTCCGCCAGGGCCGCCTCTGCGTCGTCGTACGTCGCGAAGTCGTTCTCCAGCCCGTCGCCGAGCAGCCTGCGGATGTTCTGCCCCGCTGCCATGGCGAGCAGGTCGGCCCCGGCGACGACGGCCAGCAGAACGACGACGGCCATCGCGAGCCGGTCCGGCGAGCGCAGATACTGCTGCGGAGCGACGAAGGCCGGGACCGGCGGCGCCGGGACCGGCGCGCCGGCCGGTCCGGCGCAGAGAAGACAGTGTCCGTCCGCGGTGACCGGCGGTCTGAGACGGCAGGTGGAGCACAGCACGATGTGGAACCCCCCAGGATTCTGAGCCAGGAACGCAAGAACGCGCGCCTCTCCCCGGAGCGCGCGGCACGCGAACGTAACCCTTGCCCACCCGCCTGTCCACGGGGAATCCGGTCCGCCCCGCTCAGCCCACCCCGTCGATCCGCGCGGCCAGTGCCCGGAACTGATCCCAGCTCAGCGCCGGTTTTCCCGGGCTCCACAGCTTCTGGGCCGTCGCCCGCAGCGGCATCCGGATGCCTTGCGCCACCTGCGCCGGGGTCTGCGCGTTCGGGAGGTCGCCCCAGACCGCGAACCGGCCGCCCAGGATCTGGCCGGAGTAGCGCGACGGGACGGGCTGGGTGCCGCGCAGGACGAGCGGGGTCCACTGTTCGTAGATCCGCTTGCCCGTGGGGTAGACGAAGTTGTTGGGCTGACCGAGTACGTAATAGAGGAACTCGTCGTTGAGGTTCACCACGCGCCGTCCCTCGCGCAGATACTCCTCCGGCAGCCGGGCGCCGTACTCCTTGCCCGTCCAGTACTCGACCTCGATGTCCTTGTCGGCGTGGACGACTCCGTCGCGGAAGAAGCCGTCGTTCCAGGCCTTGGGCTGCTTGCCGTGCGGGCGCACCACCGCCGCGCGGTCGTTGAGCCAGCCGGTGGCGAGGTCCTTGATGCCGGCCTGTGGTCCGTATTTCTGCTGGGCGGCGCGTTGCAGTTGCGGGTACGAGGCGGCCGGGTCCTTCGCCATCAGGGCGCGGTACTCGTCGGCGCCCAGATGCCAGTACCGGCCGCCGAACAGCTCGGTGAACTCGCCGAGGAGTTCATCGATGAGCTTCGCCGCCCCCGGGTTGGAGATGTCGAGCGATCCGGTCGAGCGCACACCCGACACATTGCGCAGCTGGAGGTCGGGGTGGGCGCGCAGGACCGCGCCCAGATGGCCGGGGGAGTCGATCTCGGGGACGACCTCGATGTGCAGCCGGCCCGCGAGGCCGAGGATCTGCCGCACCTCCGCCTTGGTGAGGTGCTGCGGCGAGACGACTTCGGGGTGGGTGTCGGACTGGATACGGAACGCCTGGTCGTCGGAGAAGTGCAGGCCGAGCTGGTTGAGCTTGAGGTCGGCCATCTCGCGCAGCCGGTCCTCGATCCAGGCGACGGTGTAGTACTTGCGGGCGATGTCGAGGTTGAGGCCGCGCTGCGGCCGGTCGGGGCGGTCGCGTACCTCGCCCTCGGGCATTTCGCCGTCGGCGCGCACCGACTGTTTCAGGGTTCGGGTTCCGTAGAAGACACCGGCCTGGTCGGGGCCGCTGATCGTGACCCGTCCGTCGTGCGTTCTGAGGGTGTACGACTCCGGGGTGCCCTTGCCGGGAGTGAGGGCCAGTTCCACATCGCCCGCGCGGGCGGGGACGTCACCCCGGTAGTGGATCTTCAGTTCCTTGGCGAGCAGCTGTCCCTCGTCCGCGAGCGTCCCGCTGCCGTCGGCGATGACGACCCCGGCGGCCGGGCCGGGCCGCCAGCCGGGGCCGCGGGCGGCAATGTGCTCGCGTACGGCGGGGATGGTGCGGGGCGGAGTGGAGAGCGGGTAGCTCCGGGTCGGCGAGGGAGCGGCCGAGGCGCGCGAGGGAGTGCGGGACCCCGACTCCCCCGCGGGTCCGCTGCCGGAGCTTTCCGGCCAGACGACGACGGCGATCGTCGCGGCAGCCGCCGCGGTGAGGGCCGCACCGGTCACAAGAGCGCCGCGTGAGGGCGACATCGATCAGAAACCTCCGGTATTGATGGGAAATAGAGCATAAGTCAGGAGATAGCCGGGCAATCTCCCCGAAATAAGGTCCCTCAGACGTTCCGAAACTCTCTCGTCCGGGTGAAGTTCGCGCATCCGTCGGACGACCGTTGCCCGGCCTCGCTACCTTTGAGGCACATTCGTCTCTCCCTTCACCCTGCATCCGCCTGGTCTCACCCGTCCCGCCCCATTCCAGGTTCACAGATGCCGTTGATTCGAGGAGCCCACGCTGTCCAGGTCCAGCGAGTCCCACGCCGGCCTCCCGAAGCGACTGCGGCGACCGGCCACCCGGACGGCCGTACCCGTCCAGAACTCCGGACCGGCACAGGACCGGGCCGACGCCCCGGAACTCGACCGCTTCAACACCGCACCGCCCGCCGAGGCCGAGGCCGCCCTGCTGGACTGCTTCGGCAGCCGGCGCTGGGCCGGGCGGGTGGCCGCCCACCGCCCGTACCCCGACCTGGACGCACTGCTGGCCGCCGCCGACGAGGCAGGCTACGACCTGTCCCCGCCGGATCTTGCCGAGGCACTCGCCGCCGAGGTCTCCCCCGGACTGCACCACGCCGCGCCGTACTCCGCCCATCTCGCGCTCCGGGCCGCGCACGCAGCGTACGAGTGCCGCTTCGGCCACGTCTTCGTGATCTGCCTGGACGGGTTCGAGCCCGCCGAACAGCCGGACCAGGTGCTCGCCGGAATCCGGGCCAGGCTGACCCACGACCCCGACCAGGAGCGGGTGGTCACCGCTGACGAGATGCGGCGACTCGCCCGGGGCCGCATCATCGAGCTGGTATCGGGTTCATAACGGAACGGGGCCGGTCAGCCCTGCGGACCAGTCCGTTCTAGCCCGTCCGTGCCTGTTTGATTGCCACTTTGATCACACCAGAGGCCCCCGCGCGAACGAACCGACAAAGCGTCGCTACGATGGCCGGGGCCGGTGGACCGTACCCGGCCGGGTCAGACCGACAGTCAAGCCGGCCGGCCCCAATCCCCGCTCCCGGAGGGTTCTTCCGTGCCGGCTGGAACGCTGTACCGCGGCCGGGAAGGCATGTGGTCCTGGGTGGCTCATCGAGTCACCGGTGTCCTCATTTTCTTCTTCCTGTTCGTACACGTCCTGGACACCGCTCTCGTCCGCGTTTCCCCCGAGGCCTACGACGACGTCGTGGCCACGTACAAGACGCCGATCGTCGCGCTCCTCGAATACGGCCTGGTGGCCGCCATTCTCTTCCACGCGCTGAACGGTCTCCGCATCGTCGCCGTGGACTTCTGGGCCAAGGGCCCGCGCTACCAGAAGCAGATGCTCTGGTCCGTCGTGGGTGTCTGGGTCGTGCTGATGGTCGGGGCCCTGTACCCCGTCCTCGGCCACGCCGTACGCGAAGTCTTCGGGAGCTGAGGCCAATGTCCACCGAGTCCTCCGCCGCGATCGGCTCCGTCGAGGGCGTCCGCCTCTACGACGTCGACCACCCGGCTCCGGTCATCGAGCCGCCGCGCAAGCGGACCGGCAAGACCCCCAAGGGTTCGCGCACCAACTTCGAGATGTACGCCTGGCTCTTCATGCGCCTGTCGGGCATCGTCCTGGTTGTCCTGGTCCTGGGCCACCTGCTGATCCAGCTGGTGCTGGACGGCGGCGTCTCCAAGATCGGCTTCGCCTTCGTGGCGGGCCGCTGGGCCTCGCCGTTCTGGCAGGTCTGGGACCTGGCGATGCTCTGGCTGGCCATGCTGCACGGCGCCAACGGCCTCCGTACGGTCATCAACGACTACGCCGAACGGGACAACACCCGCTTCTGGCTGAAGATGCTGCTGTACACCGCCACGGTGTTCACCGTCCTGCTGGGCACGCTGGTGATCTTCACCTTCGACCCGAACATCCGCTAGGCGCCGGGCCAGAGGGACCAGAGGAAATCATGCAGATCCACAAGTACGACACCGTCATCGTCGGCGCCGGCGGCGCCGGCATGCGCGCGGCCATCGAGTCCACGAAGCGCAGCCGTACCGCCGTGCTCACGAAGCTCTACCCGACCCGCTCCCACACGGGCGCCGCGCAGGGCGGCATGGCCGCCGCGCTCGCCAACGTGGAAGAGGACAACTGGGAGTGGCACACCTTCGACACGATCAAGGGCGGCGACTACCTGGTCGACCAGGACGCCGCCGAGATCCTGGCGAAGGAGGCCATCGACTCCGTTCTCGACCTGGAGAAGATGGGCCTGCCGTTCAACCGCACGCCCGAGGGCAAGATCGACCAGCGTCGCTTCGGCGGCCACAGCCGTAACCACGGCGAGGCCCCGGTCCGCCGGTCCTGCTACGCCTCGGACCGCACCGGCCACATGATCCTCCAGACGCTGTACCAGAACTGCGTCAAGGAGGGTGTGGAGTTCTTCAACGAGTTCTACGTCCTGGACCTCCTGCTCCAGGAGGACCCCGAGACCGGGCTGAAGAAGTCCGCGGGCGTCGTCGCGTACGAGCTGGCGACCGGCGAGATCCACGTCTTCCAGGCGAAGGCGATCATCTTCGCCTCCGGCGGCACCGGCAAGTTCTTCAAGGTGACGTCGAACGCGCACACCCTGACCGGTGACGGCCAGGCCGCCGCGTGGCGCCGCGGCCTGCCGCTGGAGGACATGGAGTTCTTCCAGTTCCACCCGACGGGCATCTGGCGCATGGGCATCCTGCTGACGGAGGGCGCCCGCGGTGAGGGCGGCATCCTCCGCAACAAGGACGGCGAGCGCTTCATGGAGAAGTACGCGCCCGTCATGAAGGACCTCGCGTCCCGTGACGTCGTGTCCCGCTCCATCTACACGGAGATCCGTGAGGGCCGCGGCTGCGGTCCCGAGGGCGACCACGTCTACCTCGACCTCACGCACCTGCCGCCGGAGCAGCTGGACGCCAAGCTCCCGGACATCACCGAGTTCGCGCGTACGTACCTCGGCATCGAGCCCTACACGGACCCGATTCCGATCCAGCCGACCGCGCACTACGCCATGGGCGGCATCCCGACCAACGTCGAGGGCGAGGTGCTGGCCGACAACACCACCGTCGTCCCGGGCCTGTACGCCGCCGGCGAGGTCGCGTGTGTCTCCGTGCACGGCGCCAACCGTCTGGGCACCAACTCGCTGCTCGACATCAACGTCTTCGGGCGCCGCTCGGGCATCGCCGCCGCCGAGTACTCCGCGAAGAACGACTTCGTCGAGCTTCCCGAGAACCCGGCGCAGATGGTCGTCGACCAGGTCGAGCGGCTGCGCAACTCGACGGGCACCGAGCGGGTCTCGACGATCCGTCTGGAGCTGCAGGAGTGCATGGACGCCAATGTGATGGTGTTCCGTACCGAGCAGACCATCAAGACGGCCGTCGACAAGATCGCCGAGCTGCGCAAGCGCTACCTCGACGTGTCCATCCAGGACAAGGGCAAGCGGTTCAACACGGACCTCCTGGAGGCCATCGAGCTGGGCAACCTGCTCGACCTGGCCGAGGTCATGGCGACCTCCGCGCTGGCCCGCAAGGAGTCCCGCGGCGGTCACTACCGCGAGGACTACCCGAACCGCGACGACGTCAACTTCATGCGCCACACCATGGCGTACCGCGAGGTCGCCGACGACGGCACCGAGTCGATCCGGCTCGACTACAAGCCGGTCGTCCAGACCCGCTACCAGCCGATGGAGCGTAAGTACTGATGGCTACCCCGACTCTGGACAAGGTGGAGACCGACCCCTCGGCGTCCCCTGCCTCCCCGTACATCACGGTCACCTTCCGGATCCGCCGCTTCAACCCCGAGGTCTCCGACGAGGCCCAGTGGCAGGACTTCCAGATCGAGATCGACCCGAAGGAGCGTGTTCTCGACGCCCTTCACAAGATCAAGTGGGACGTCGACGGCACGCTGACGTTCCGTCGCTCCTGCGCGCACGGCATCTGCGGCTCCGACGCGATGCGGATCAACGGCAAGAACAGGCTCGCCTGCAAGACGCTGATCAAGGACATCAACCCGGAGAAGCCGATCACGGTCGAGGCCATCAAGGGCCTCACGGTCCTCAAGGACCTCGTGGTCGACATGGACCCGTTCTTCCAGGCGTACCGCGATGTCATGCCCTTCCTCATCACCAAGGGGAACGAGCCGACCCGCGAGCGTCTGCAGTCCGCCGAGGACCGCGAGCGGTTCGACGACACCACCAAGTGCATCCTGTGCGCCGCGTGCACGTCCTCGTGCCCGGTGTTCTGGAACGACGGCCAGTACTTCGGCCCGGCGGCCATCGTCAACGCGCACCGCTTCATCTTCGACTCGCGCGACGAGGGCGGCGAGCAGCGCCTGGAGATCCTCAACGACCGTGACGGTGTGTGGCGTTGCCGCACCACCTTCAACTGCACGGACGCCTGCCCGCGTGGCATCGAGGTCACCAAGGCGATCCAGGAGGTCAAGCGGGCGCTGATCACGCGCCGCTTCTGACCGCCACCGGCGCACCGGTTGCATCAGAGGCCCCGTTTTCCGCACGAACACTGCGGGAAGCGGGGCCTCTTGCTGCACCGCTCGGGTCTTGACGGTACGGTCATGCGGAACCGGACACGGTTCGCCGCCTCCGGCGCAGCACGGCACGGGGCGCACAGACTTGATCGAAAGCGGGGAACGTTGAGCGATCCGAATCCGTACGCGGACGACTCATACAAGTGGGGGCCTCCCCAGCAGCCGGGCAATCCGCCCACCGTCGCGGACGGCCAGGGGCATGGCCCGCCCGGCCCGGGCACGCCGGCCTACGGCTACCCGCAGCAGCTGCCCGAGTCCGCGGCCCAGCCCGGCCCCGGTTACGGCTACCCGCAGGGCCAGGCTGCCCAGCCGACCATGCCCGGTTACGGCTTCCCGCAGCAGCCGGGCGCACTGCCCGGCGGCGGTGTGCCGATGCTGACGTTCGGCGACATCACCGTCATGAACGACCAGATCGTGACGCCGGCCGGCACGATGCCCCTCAAGGGCGCCGTGTGGACGGCCACGGACCTGTCGCGCACCGAGGAGAAGATCCCGACGGTCGCGATCGTGCTCGCGATCGTCTTCGCGCTGCTCTGCCTGGTCGGTCTGCTCTTCCTCCTGATGAAGGAGAAGAAGACGACCGGCTTCATCCAGGTCTCGGTGACCAGCGGCGGCAGGCACCACTCGACGATGATCCCGGCGATGGGCCCGGAGACCTTCCATATGGTGATGGCACAGCTCAACACGGCCCGCGCGATGAGCATCTGACGGTCCGCAGGGGTGGCCCGCCTCCAGCACACCGTCACCGTCGTCGCGCTGGATCGTGACCGGCTCCATGCGTACGCCGGGCTGGTCTGCGATCTCGCCGGGGCCACCCGGGCCCGCGGCCCTGACATCGTGCTGCCGGACGGGCGGACGATACCCGGCCTCAGCCTGGTCAAGGGCCACCGTCTGCGGCCCGGCACCCGGTACGAGCCCTCCGGCTCCGGCACCGACGAGCTGGGGGCGACGGTGGTAAGGGAGTGGCGGCGCAGCAGTGTCGTCGCCCTGGAACAGCTGTGCGGTCACCGGAGTTCACCGGACGGATGGCCCTGCGGCTGCGCAGCCCCGAGCGCCCCGGGTCGCTGGAGATCGAGGGGCGGATGCGGGGCCCGGAGGGGTCGGGTTCGCTGTGCCGCCCGTCGGGGAAGGCATCGCTCGATCCGGCCGCCTGGTGGCCGGCGGCCCTGCGTGCCCCGGCGACGGCGCGGCTGAAGCACCGGCTGGGCGTCGCGCGCCTGCGTCTCAGGCCGCGGCCCGCAGGGCAGGGCCGGTGGTACGTCGATGTCACGCTGACCCTGCACGGGCGCCTGCCGCTGCGGCCGGTCGCCGCGTTCGCCCTGCTGCTCGCGGGCGTGCCGCTGCGGCGCGGCTTCCGTTCGTCGGTGGAGCAGGCGGCCGCGCAATGGAACGAGACGCTCGGCCGCATCCTGGCGCAGGATCCGGACGAACTCCTGGCGGAGCCGGCCGATCACGTCGTCAAAGTCCCTGACGACGAAGCCGGCTGAGTGCCCGGCACCCCGCGCCTCAGTCCCACTCGGCGCCGCCCCGGTCCTCGGCGACCACCATGATGCGCCGCAGCATGTCGTTGAGCAGCGTGCGTTCGTCCTTGTCGAGGACGCCGAGCAGCCGGTCCTCCTCGTGGCCGAGGACATCCATCGCGCCCAGCCAGGTCGAGCGGCCCTCGTCGGTGAGTTCCACATCGACCCGTCGGCGGTCGGTGGTGGAGGGCGTACGGCGGACGAAGCCGCGCCTTTCGAGCGCGTCCAGCCGGCCGGTGACGGAGGCGGGCGCGAGGTCGAGGTCGGCGGCGAGCTCGGAGGGGGCCGCCTTCCCGCCGCGTCCGGCCAGCTTGTGGAGCGTGTCGAACTCCTGGCGGTCGAGGTCGAAGTCGACCAGGGACTGTTCGCGCACCCGGCGCAGATGGACGGAGAGCCTCTTCATACGAATCACCGCGCCCTCGACATCGGGATCGAGGTGGGGAAGGACGGGCCTCCAGCGCTCCACATGTCCGTCGGTCCAGTCGCGTCGCTGCATGGGGAAAGCGTACGCCCGGCCCCCGACTACGCTTCGGTGCGAGATATTTCGTTGACGAATAATTCGGAACCAAAATAGGTTGCACGCATGCCGCACCCCTTGCGCACGCGCGCCTTCCGCCTGCTCTTCATCGGACGCACCCTCTCCCTCCTCGGCGACTCCGCCATCCCCACCGCCCTCTCCCTGGCCGTCTATCTGGCCACAGGATCGACCGGAGCACTCGCCCTGGTCCTGGGATGCGCGCTGATCCCCAAGCTGCTCCTGCTACCACTGGGTGGCGTCGTGGGCGACCGCTTCAACGCCCGCACCGTCGCGCTCACCACCGATCTCGTACGGTGCGTGACCCAGCTCTTCGTCGGCGCGGAGCTGCTCGGCGGCTCCCCCGCGCTCTGGCAGATCGCCCTCGCCGAGGCGATCGGCGGCGCCGCCGGGGCGTTCGCGATGCCGACCGTGTCACCGCTGATCCGCGGCACCGTGGCGGAGTCGGGGCTGCTGCGCGCCAACTCACTGATGGCGGTGGTCAACAGCGCGACCCGGCTCGGCGGCCCGGCCCTCGCCGGAGCCCTGATCCTCACCGCGGGCCCGGGCTGGGCCTTCGTGCTGGACGGCGCGAGCTTCGCGGTGAGCGCGGCGCTGCTGTCCGCCATGAAGGTCCGGCATGTGCCCATCCCCCGGCGCTCCCTGCTCACCGACCTCAAGGAGGGCTGGAGCGAGGTCAGGGGCCGCGACTGGTACTGGACGAGCCTGATCGCCCACGCCGCCTGGAACTGCGCGGCGGCCGTCCTGATGACCGTGGGTCCGGCGCTCTTCGTCCGGGAGCTGGGCGGCAAGGGCGTCTGGGTCGCCCTCCTCCAGACCGGCGCGGTCGGCCTGCTCCTCGGCTCCCTGCTGGCCGGCCGGGCCCACCCCCGCCGCCCGGTCCTGATCGCCAACCTGGGCCTTGCCACGTACGCCCTCCCGCTCGGCCTGCTCGCCGTCCACGCGCCCGTTGTCGTGACCATCGCCGCGTACGGCATCGCGCAGGCCGGCCTCGGCTTCCTCAACCCGGTCTGGGAGACCTCGGTCCAGTCCGCCGTGCCCGCGCATGCCCTGGCCCGCGTGACCTCGTACGACTGGCTCCTCTCCCTCGGCGCGATGCCGCTCGGCTACGCCCTGGCCCCGCTCGCCGCCTCGGCCTGGGGCGCCGAAGTCCCCCTGGCCGTCGCCGCGGTGGGGGTCGGCGCCGCCTGTCTGGCGACGGCGGCGGTGCCGGGCGTACGGCGCTTCGGGGCGCCCGGCAAGCAGGAGGAGCGAGCCGCCGAGGTACCTGCTTGAACATGTTCAAAGACAGGTCTACAGTCCATGACAACAACTTTTGAACGCGTTCAAGGGAGGGTGGGGCATGGACCTCACTGTTGTCGCGTACGTCATCTACCTGCTGATCAGCGTGGCACTCACCGTCTGGGTGGCGCGCACGCTCAGCCGCAACGGCAGGGTGTTCCTCGCCGATGTGCTGCACGGGAACGAGAAACTCGCCGATGCCGTCAACCACCTGCTGGTGGTCGGCTTCTACCTGGTCAACCTGGGCTTCGTCACCCTCTATCTGAGGAACGACGACGGGGTCGCCGACGCCCGCGGGCTCTTCGAGGCACTGTCGGTGAAGCTCGGCGTCGTCCTGCTCGTCCTCGGCGTGCTGCACCTCGGCAACGTCTATGTGCTCAACAAGATCCGCCGCAGGGGCCTGATGGAGCGTGAGCAGACCCCGCCCGTACCGCCGCAGGGCTGGACGGGCCCGGGAAACGGCCCGTGGGCTGCACCCGCCGGCAAGGCCTGAGCGCGCCATGACGGCCGGAACAGGCGGGCAGCGGCTGCCCGTCGAACGCCTCACGGTGCTGTACGACGCGCAGTGCTCGCTCTGCGTCCATCTGCGCCAGTGGCTGGTGAAGCAGCGTCAGCTCGTCCCGCTCGACCTCGTCCCGGCGACCTCCGACGAGGCACGACGCCGCTTCCCCGGACTCGACCACGCCGGGACACTCGACGAGATCACCGTGATCGGCGACCGGGGGCAGATCTACCGCGGGACCGACGCATGGATCGTCTGCCTCTGGGCGCTGGCCGAACACCGGCCCAGATCCCACTGGCTGACCACCCCGGCGGGCCGCCCGTTCGCCCGGGCGACCGTGCTCGCCGCCGCGAAGTACCGGTCGCTGACCGCGACACCGTGCGGCGACGGGGACAGTGCCTGTACGGTCCCCGGATCCGGGGACTGATCGGGGCGGATACCCTCGGGACTGTGGTGAAGGAAGCGAAGGACGTGAAGGAAGTCAAGGCTCCCAAGAGCGAGCAGACCCGCACACTCATCCTCGAAACCGCGCTCCGGCTCTTCCAGGAACGCGGCTACGACAAGACGACGATGCGGGCCATCGCCCAGGAGGCCGGCGTCTCCGTCGGGAACGCCTACTACTACTTCACGAACAAGGAACACCTCGTCCAGGGCTTCTACGACCGGCTCGCCGCCGAGCACGAAGCGGCGGTCCAGCCGGTCCTGGACGGCGACAAGGACCTCGCGGTGCGGATGCGCGGGGTCCTGCTCACGTGGCTGGACGTGGCGGAGCCGTACCACCGCTTCGCCGCCCAGTTCTTCAAGAACGCCGCCGACCCGGAGAGCCCGCTCAGCCCGTTCTCGGCGGATTCGGTCGCGGCCCGCGAGGCGGCGATCTCCATCCACCGGCGGTGCCTGGCCGGCTCGGACGCCAAGACCGATCCCGAACTGGCGGAGCTGTTGCCGCAGTTGATGTGGCTGATGCAGATGGGCCTGGTGCTCTACTGGGTGTACGACCGGACGGAGCACACCGAACGCAGCCGCCGCCTGGTCGAGCGCTCCGCCCCGATCGGTGCCCGCGCCATCGCACTCTCCCGGTTCCGGGTGCTGCGACCTCTGGTGCGGCAGATTCACGAGGTGCTGGAGGAGTTCCTGCCCGGCGCAGCGAAGCGTCGGACCTAGGCAGGCCCCAGGCAGGGGGGGGCGGCCTCCCGGCAGTACCGGGACGACCGCCCCTCGGATCCTGTCGTACGCGCCGGGTCCGGCGCGGCGGACCGTCAGATCCGCCTCAGTTCCCACAGCCGCCAGAGGCCGGTGCCGTCCGAGAGGTACTGCGAACCGGAGACATCGGTCGTGCTGACGACGTAGTCCTTCTTCTGCCACAGCGGCACGAGCGGCACATCCTCACCGACCAGCGCCTGGAGCTCCTTGAAGTCCGCCGAGGTACGGCTGCGGTCGCTGTACTGCAGCGTGGCGCCGATCAGGGCGTCCATCTTCTTGCTGGTGTAGCCGTTGTGGAGGCTGTTGGTGCGGCCCACCAGCGGCTGGCTGAAAGTGTCGGAGTCCGGGTAGTCGGGGAACCAGCCGACGGTGTACGCGTCGTACTTGCCGGCCGCGTACTCCTTCTGGAACTTCGTCCACTCGACGGCCTTGACCGTGACCTTGAACAGGCCGCCCGCCTCCAGCTGCCTGCGCAGCTCCGCGGTCTCGTTCGCGTACGCCTCGTCGCCGCCGCGGTAGCCGAAGGTGAAGTGCAGCGGCGTCTGCACGCCGGCCTGCTCCAGGAGCTTCTTCGCGCGCGCGGGATCGGGCGACGGATAGGCGTCGAAGAACGGTGTGCTGTGTCCGATGTAGCCCTGCGGGATCAGCGAGTAGAGCGGTTCGACCGTGCCCTTGTAGACATCGGTCACCAGCGGCCCACGGTCGATGAGCGACGCGATGGCCTGCCGGACCTTCTTGTCGGCGAACGGGGAACCGTCGCGGACGTTGAAGACGAGATTGCGGATCTCGGCGCTGCCCGCCTCGGTGACGCGCAGATCGGGGTCGCCGGGGTTCAGCTCGGCGAGCGTGGCAGGCGGCAGCTGGCGGTGCGTCACATCGACCTGCCCGGACTTCCAGGCCGCCAGGAGCGCTTCCGACCCCTTGTAGTAGTGCACGGTGACCGGGACGCCGGTCTTGCTCAGCGCACCCTTGTACCGGGGGTTGGGGACCAGCTCGGCGGTGGCGCTCGGCCGGTACGACGTCAGGATGTAGGGACCCGAGCCGTCG
This sequence comes from Streptomyces sp. NPDC037301, assembly GCF_055602785.1. Lineage (NCBI taxonomy): Bacteria > Bacillati > Actinomycetota > Actinomycetes > Kitasatosporales > Streptomycetaceae > Streptomyces > Streptomyces sp. NPDC037301. Next base: position 349,208 of record NZ_JBVJWD010000003.1, on the reverse strand, counting down.
ACCGTGCTTCCGGCCCGGAGCTTGTTCGGCGGGTACGACTCGCGGTCGACGATCGAACCGGCTCCCGTGGCGAGCTTCTGCGGGAAGGTCGCATCGCGCGAGGAGAGGTTGAAGGTGATGGTGCGGCCCTCGGACACCACGCTCTTGAGGCTCGGGAACAGCACCGACGGACCGACATCCGTCTTGATCCTGATCATGCGCTCGATGGAGTACTTGACATCGGCGGCGGTCATCTTACGACCGTTGGAGAAGAACAGATCGTCGCGCAGCTTGCACTGGTACGTCTGGAGCTTCTGGCCGATGAACCCACAGCTCTCGGCGGCGTCGGGTTCGGGGACGATCGCCCCGGACTTGAACGTCATGAGGGACTGATAGATGTTGCTGTACATCGCCCAGGAACCGGCGTCGTACGCACCCGCCGGGTCGAGCGAGGTGACCGCGTCCGTCGTACCGACCGTGATCGGGTCCTTCTTCACCTCGTCCGAAGGAAGCAGCTGCCAGGCGCCGACGCCTGCGATGACCAAAACCGCGAGAATCGCGAGAATCCGTAGCCGGATCGACCGCATTGCCGTGCTCTCCCTTACCAGCCCCACCTCGGCGTTGCGCTCAGACACGCACATCACCGCATGTTCGCGCTCAGCCAATCACACGATTTTCACATCTGGAAGAGTAAAAGTGGGGCTCATGGCCTTTTGTTCGGCACTTGAAACCTTGGGTAGATCAACAAGATCCGTAACAGGCCATCGACGGAGTGTCAGGCCTGCCGGGAGGCGAGCTCCACGACGGTGATGTCGGAGGGTGCGCCGACCCGTACGGGCGGCCCCCAAGCGCCCGCGCCACGGGAGACGTACAGCTGGGTGTCGCCGTAGCGGTCGAGCCCGGCGACCGTGGGATTGGCCAACTCGGCGATGAGATCGCCCGGCCAGAGCTGGCCCCCGTGGGTGTGGCCGGAGAGCTGGAGGTCCACGCCGTGGGCGACGGCATCGTGGATGACGACGGGCTGGTGGGCGAGGAGGACGGCGGCGCGGGTGCGGTCCCGGTCACCGAGCGCGCGATCGAAGTCGGGCCCCTTCCCCTCGCTCTCCCCGGCAATGTCATTGACGCCCGCAAGATCGAATCCGTCGATCTCGACCCGGGCATTCTCCAAAGGGTGAAGCCCCAATTCCCGTACATGATCAACCCATTGGGCGGCACCGGAGTAGTACTCGTGATTACCGGTGACGAAGAAGCTGCCCCGGCGGGCACTCAGCCGCGCGAGCGGCTCCGCGGCCGGACCGAGGTCGGCGACGGTTCCGTCGACGAGATCCCCGACGACGGCGACCAGATCCGGCTGGGTCCGGTTGATCGTGTCGACGATCCGCTGGGTGTGGGCGCGGCCGAGGATCGGGCCGAGGTGGATGTCGCTGACGACGGCGATCCGGAAGCCGTGCGCGGAGCGGGGCAGCTTGGCGAGCGGGACGGTGATCCGCTTGATCCGCGGCCCGCGCAGCACGCCGTACGTGCCGTAGCCGACCGTGCCGAGCCCGGCGACGGCGGCGGCGCCCCCGACGGCCCGTGCGACGAACAGACGGCGCGTGGGGACGGCGAGGGTGTCTGCGGCGGGGGCATCGGCGACGCGGATGTCCGCTGCGGGGGCGCCGATGGCCTCGGGCGTGAGCACTTTCGTCACCGCGGGACGATTCGACCGGCTTGACTCGTTCGCCCGGCCCGCGAGCACCCGTCGCAGAATCGGCCGTGCCGCCTCGCCCACCAGCAGAGCCAGCGTCAGATACAGCAGCGCGGCCAGCCACAGGTACCCCGGCCAGGCCAGCACCCGCTGGAGCCAGAAGGGCGCACCCGTACGGCCGGAGACCAGGGCGCCGATGCTCAGCAGCGGCAGGAGGTACGCGGCCACCGTGCCGGTTCTGCGCAGGGCGCTGCCCTCGGCCGTCGTGTCACCGACGAAGCGGCGCCACAGATAGCGGTGCACGCCGACGAGCAGCGCGAGCACCACGACTGCCGTCACTGCGAGACCGGCCACTGCCACTTGCGCTCCCCCGCCCGTCGTACGGCTTGTTATGCACCTTCGCGGCGCAGGGCCCTGACCCCACGGAACCCGATCACACCAACGGCCGTCCCCAGGAGAAAGGACGTGATGGCGAGCAACAGATGCACCCAGAAGTACGCAGTCGGGTCACCCGCGTCGTCGAAGGCGAGTCCGCTGCCGTCCTTCCACAGGTTCTTGACGAAAGTGATCCAGATGAACCAGCTCCACACCCCGAAAGCGAGCAGGAACCAGGAGACGGGGCGGCTGAGCTTCATGGCCCCAGTATCTCCGCCGCGCTCCGGCGAAGTCGCCCGGGGTGGGCTGTCCCGGCGGTACACACGGCGGGTCAAGCCATCCGTACCCACATTCATATCTTCACCCTGTACGTTTCCGACCGTGCCTGCTCTGAAAAAGATCGCGTTGACGGTCACCTCTGCCGCCTTGTTGTCCACATTTGCCATCAGTCCGGCATTGGCGGTCGACAAGGACACCCCCGCCAACCGGCCGAAGCCACCCGCCGGTATGTCCCGGGTCGGTGGCGAGCTGCTGGGCCGGACCGGCACGCAGGTCAAGCTGGGGGTCGGCGCCCCGGTACTGCCCAAGGACCTCACGGGCAGGTCCTGGATCGTCGCGGACGCGGAGAACGGCGAGGTCCTCGCGGCGCACAACCCGCACTGGCGGCTGCCCCCCGCCTCCACCCTGAAGATGCTCTTCGCGGACACCGTGATGCCCGGACTGCAGCCGAAGACCCGGACGTACACGGTGCAGGAGGAGGACCTCGCCGATCTCGGCGAGGGCAGCAGCCTGGTCGGCGTCAAGGAACACCTCAGCTATACGGTCCACGACCTGTGGCTCGGGGTGTTCCTGCGTTCGGGCAATGACGCGGTGCATGTGCTGTCCTCGATGTACGGCGGCATCCCCAAGACCGTCGCCGACATGCAGGCACACGCCGTGGAGTTGCAGGCGCTCGACACGAAGGTGGTGTCGCCCGACGGTTACGACGCGCCCGATCAGGTCTCCAGCGCGTACGACCTGACGCTGTTCGCCCGCAGCGGGCTGCAGAAGGCGGACTTCCGGGAGTACTGCTCGACGGCCGAGGCGGACTTCCCCGGCGCGGAGAAGAAAGGGAAGCGCGAGAGCTTCAAGATCCAGAACACCAACCGGCTGCTCACCGGTGCGGACGGCGTCGACCCGTACAAGGGCATCGCGGGGGTCAAGAACGGCTACACCACGCACGCGGGCAACACCTTCACCGGTGTCGCCGAACGCAACGGCAAGGTGCTGCTCGTCACCGTCATGAACCCGTCGTCCACTGAGCGCCACGCCGTCTACAAGGAAGCCGCCAGCCTCCTCGACTGGGGCTTCGCCGCGAGCGGCAAGGTGACCCCGGTCGGCGAACTGGTACCCCCGAAGTCCGCCAGCACCGGAACCGGCACCGGGAAGGGCCCCGCGGCGGCGCACGAGAAGGACAAGGGCAGGAACGGCCCCTCGCACAACACCGAGGCCGCTGCCGCCGACGGCGGCAACGGGGGCGTATGGATCGCGCTGGGAATCGCCGGAGGCGTCCTGGCGCTGCTGGCCGGCGGGGTGTTCCTGGTCAACCGGCGCTGGCCGCTGCCGGACCTGGTGCGCCGCCTTCCTCGTCGCTGACGACGGCGGAGTCCTTCTCGGTGTCCTTGCTGTTCCGCGTCGCCGTCCAGGCGGCGCAGAACAGCAGCAGCTTTGCCGTGAAGTTGATCCACAGCAGCAGCGCGACCGGCACCCCGAAGGCGCCGTACATGCTCTTCGACGCGACGCCCTTCACATAGCTGCCGAGCAGCAGCTTGAGAAGTTCGAAGCCGACCGCGCCGATCGCCGCAGCGACCAGCAGCCTGCGCCGCGGGGGCTCGACCCCGGGCAGCAGCGTCAGCAGATAGAGCAGCAGCAGGAAGTCGGCGAGGGCCGCCACGACCAAGGCGGCCACCTGCAGCACCACACCGCCCGCACCCCGGTCCGAGATGCCCAGCAGACCGGCGGTCCGGCCGACGGTGACGGAACCGGCCGAGGAGACGGCGAGAGTCACGAGCGCCGCCCCGCCCAGACCGAAGAGCAGCCCGACATCCTTGAGTTTGCGGATGACCGGATTGCCCAGGTCCATGTCGTCCATGCCCCACACGGCGCGCAGACAGCCCCGCATCGCGCCGATCCAGCCGATGCCGGTGAAGAGCAGCAGCGCACCGGCGACCAGCCCGACCGTGCCCGCGTGAGCGACAAGATTGCTGATGCCGAGCTGGTCGGAGATGCCCGGCACCTGCCCGGCGATCTTGTCCTCGATCTTGTGGATCTGCTCGGTGGAGAGCAGCGCGGCACCGATCGCCGCACCGACCGCGATCAGCGGGAAGAGCGCCAGGAAGCTGATGAAGGTGATCGCGGCGGCGAGCCTGGCCCAGTGGACCCGTTCCAGCGTCTCGTACGAGCGCCAGGCGTGCGTCGCCATCAGCCGGGAGACGATCGGCCCGATGACAGGGAGGTTTTTCAGCCAGTCCATGACGTACGACTACCCTCCCGGGCACGGAAAACCGGCATCCCCTTCGCTGCCGTACGGGCTGCCACTTCCCCAATCACCCATATCGGTGAGTGTTGTAACAAATCCCTCGAAAGGGTTTTCTCGGGCGATACGGTCACCACCATGTCTGTCGACACCGTGTCCCTGACCGGCTGGGGCCGTACCGCCCCGACGACCGCCCTGCGCTTCCGCCCCCGTACGTACGAGGAGGCGGCGGCGACGGTACGCGGTTGCGGACCCCGCGGTTCCATCGCCCGGGGGCTCGGCCGGTCCCACGGCGACGCCGCACAGAACGCGGGCGGCTCCGTCCTCGACATGACCGCGCTGAACCGGATCCGCACCATCGATGCCGGGACCGGCCTGGTGGTCTGCGACGCCGGGGCCAGCCTGCACCGGCTGATGGAAGTACTGCTTCCGCTCGGCTGGTTCGTCCCCGTCACACCGGCCACCCGTCATGTCACCGTGGGCGGCGCGATCGGCGCCGACATCCACGGCCGCAACCATCACTTCTCCGGTTCCTTCTCGCGGCACGTCCAGGAGCTGAAGCTGCTGACAGCCGAGGGCGAGATCCGTACGGTCCGGCCCGGCACCGATCTCTTCGACGCGACCGCGGGCGGCCTGGGTCTGACGGGTGTGATCCTCTCCGCCACGCTCCGGTGCCACCGTGTCACCAGCTCCTGGATGTCGGTGGACACCGAACGGACCGTCGACCTGGACGACCTGCTGGCCAGGCTCTCCGCCGGGGACCACCGCTACCGCTATTCGGCCGCCTGGATCGATCTCCTCGCCCGCGGCCGGGCGACAGGGCGCTCCGTACTCACTCGAGGGGAGCACGTACCCCGGTACGCGCTCCCGGCGCGCGCCCGGCGCACACCGCTCGCGTTCCGCCCGGGACAGTTGCCGGTCGCACCCGCGCTCGTACCGGAAGGGCTGCTCGGCCGTACCTCCGTCGCCATCTTCAACGAGCTCCACTACCGCAGCGCCCCCAGATACCGCATCGGCGAGCTCCAGGAGCTGTCCGCGTTCTTCCATCCCCTGGACTGCCTGCCGCACTGGAACCGGATCCATGGGCGCGGCGGATCCGTGCGGTACCAGTTCGTCGTCGGGCACGGACAGGAGGAGACACTGCGCCGGATCGTGCGCCGGATCTCCCAGCGGCGCTGCCCGTCGTTCCTCGCCGTGCTCAAACGGTTCGGCGAAGGCGACCCGGGCTGGCTGTCGTTCCCGATGCCCGGCTGGGCGCTCGCCCTCGATCTGCCCGCCGCGCTGCCGGGCCTGGCCGGGTTCCTGGACTCGCTGGACGAGGAGGTGGCGGAGGCCGGCGGCCGGGTCTGCCTGGCCAAGGACTCCCGGCTGCGGCCTCAGACGCTGGCCGCGATGTATCCACGGCTGGCCGAATTCCGGTCGCTGCGCGCCGAGCTGGACCCGAACGGGGCCTTCCGCTCGGACCTGTCGCGCCGCCTGTCACTCTGACCGCTGCGGTCTTCCGCCTCTCGCCCTCCTTCGTCCCGCTCACCCCCCTCGTCCGCAAGGAGTGTTTCCGTGAAGGACGCCTTCGGTGCCCCGCAGTCCCTGCTCGTTCTCGGCGGCACGTCCCAGATCGCTCTCGCCACCGCACGCCGGCTGATCGCCCGCCGGACCCGTACCGTCTGGCTGGCCGGCCGCCCCTCGCCCGGACTGGAGTCGGCCGCCGCCGAACTGCGCACACGCGGCGCCGACGTCCGTACGGTCGACTTCGACGCCCTCGACTCCGAGTCCCACGAGACCGCCCTCGGCAAGATCTTCACCGAGGGCGACATCGACATGGTGCTCCTCGCCTTCGGTATCGCGGGCGACCAGGAGCGTGACGAGGAGGAGCCGCTCTCCGCGGTCCGGGTCGCCCGGACGAATTACACGGGAGCCGTCTCCGCCGGGCTGGTGTGCGCCGGAGCACTCCAGGCACAGGGACACGGCTCGCTGGTGGTGCTGTCCTCGGTGGCCGGCGAACGCGTCCGCCGTGCCGACTTCATCTACGGGTCCAGCAAGGCGGGCCTGGACGCGTTCACACAGGGGCTGGGGGACGCGCTGTACGGCACGGGGGTGCATGTGATGGTCGTACGCCCCGGCGTCGTACGGCCAGAAACGGCGGCCCGGCCCGCGACGCCGCGGCTCACCGCGGCACGGTTCGCCGCTGCACCGCTGGAGGCGTCGCCGCTCGCAACGACTCCGGACGCGGTCGCGGCGGCGATCGTGACGGGTCTGCGGCGGCGTTCGGAGACGGTGTGGGTGCCGGGGTCACTGCGTGTAGTGATGTCGGCACTGCGGCATGTACCGCGCCCGCTGTTCCGGCGCCTGCCGGTCTGGCCCTCGGGCGCCGGGGCGTTCAAGGAGTGAAGAGGGCCCGCCAGGCGCTCAAGGGTGCAGGGAGGGCTCGTCCACGCAGGAGCCGCCCTGCGCGGGCACGGCGGGCGCGCCGTCCCCGGCACCGAACGGGAACTCGTTGATCTTGCGCCAGACGCCGTCCGGGCCCTGCTCGTACAACGCGAAGGAAGCGCAGGTCCAAGCGGCCTCGTAGTCGGAGAGCTCTTCGTACGCCCGGTCCATCGCCTGCTCGGCGATGTCGTGCGCCACGGTCACATGCGGGTGGTACGGGAACTGGAGCTCACGCACCAGCGGCCCGGAGGAGTCCCTGACCCGCTTCTGCAGCCACGAGCAGGCCGAGGCCCCCTCGACGACCTGGACGAAGACGACCGGCGAGAGGGGCCGGAAGGTCCCCGTGCCGGCCAGCCGCATCGGAAAGGGGCGGCCGCCCGTGGCGATCTGCGCGAGATGCGCCTCGATCGCGGGCAGGTCGGCCGCCTCGGCCTCGGTCGGCGGGAGGAGCGTGACGTGGGTGGGAATGCCGTACGCGGCAGGATCCCCGAAGCTCGCGCGCCGCTCCTGGAGCAGGCTGCCGTAGGGCTCCGGGACCGCGATCGAAACGCCGAGCGTTACGGTCCCCACGTCGTTCTCCTCAATCCTCGATGGTCGATGGTCGATGGCCGGTTTTCAGCCATCCACCGGATCAACTTCCCGTCGCCAGTGTGACGCCTGCGGCCGCGAAACCGCCAGGGTCCTTGAACTCAGTGCTTCGCGGGCAGAAAGCCCATCCGGTCGTACGTCCGGGCCAGGGTCTCGGCCGCGACGGAGCGGGCCTTCTCCGCGCCCTTGGCCAGGATCGAGTCCAGCGTCTCCGGGTCGTCCAGGTATTCCTGGGTGCGGGTGCGGAACGGTGTGACGAACTCGACCATGACCTCGGCGAGGTCGGTCTTGAGCGCACCGTAGCCCTTGCCCTCGTACTTCTGCTCCAGATCCGCGATACCAGTTTCGGTCAGCGTGGAGTAGATGGTCAGCAGATTGCTGACCCCGGGCTTCTCGGTCCGGTCGAATCGGATGACCGTGTCGGTGTCGGTGACCGCGCTCCTGACCTTCTTGGCGGTGGCCTTCGGCTCGTCGAGGAGGTTGATCAGGCCCTTCGGGGTGGCCGCCGACTTGCTCATCTTCGACGACGGGTCCTGAAGGTCGTAGATCTTCGCCGTCTCCTTGAGGATGTACGGGTCCGGCACGGTGAACGTGTCGCCGTAGCTGCCGTTGAACCGCTCGGCGAGGTTACGGGTCAGCTCCAGGTGCTGGCGCTGGTCCTCGCCGACCGGGACCTGGTCGGCCTGGTACAGCAGGATGTCGGCCACCATCAGCATCGGGTACGTGAAGAGACCGACCGTGGTGCGGTCGGCCCCCTGCTTGGCGGACTTGTCCTTGAACTGCGTCATGCGGGACGCCTCGCCGAAGCCGGTGAGGCAGTTCATGATCCAGCCGAGCTGGGCGTGTTCGGGGACATGGCTCTGGACGAAGAGCGTGCAGCGCTCCGGGTCGAGACCGGCGGCGAGGAGCTGGGCGACGGCGAGCCGGGTGTTCGCGCGCAGCTCCGCGGGGTCCTGCGGAATGGTGATCGCATGCAGGTCCACGACCATGTAGAAGGCGTCGTGGGATTCCTGCAGCGCCACCCACTGGCGGACCGCACCGAGGTAGTTGCCGAGGTGGAACGAGCCTGCGGTGGGCTGGATTCCGGAGAGCACGCGGGGGCGTTCAGAGGCCATGCGACCCATTGTCTCAGGTACGGAACCGATCTCCGGCAGGCGGTGCGGAAGGTGTGCGGACGCAGGACACGCACCGCCGTGGATGAGACGGGGAACACAGCCGGGCCGGCGGGACGGCTGCGGGCGGTGGACGGCGCGGACGGGCGCGCCGTGAATTGAAGGTTTCCTCACCAGGGTTCCGACCGACGATACAAAGTGGGCACCACCCTCCGCCCACGCCGCACGACGAACGGAGATCCCGTGTCGACCACGGAAACTGCCATCGCCTCCGCCGAGGCGCACAGCGCGCACAACTACCATCCGCTGCCCGTCGTCGTCGCTTCGGCGGACGGAGCCTGGATGACCGATGTCGAGGGCCGGCGCTACCTCGACATGCTCGCCGGATATTCGGCGCTCAACTTCGGCCACGGCAACCGGCGACTGCTCGACGCGGCCAAGGCACAGCTGGAGCGGGTGACCCTCACCTCGCGCGCCTTCTACCACGACCGGTTCGCCGATTTCTGTACACAGCTCGCCGAGTTGTGCGGCATGGAAATGGTGCTGCCGATGAACACCGGGGCGGAGGCCGTGGAGACCGCGGTCAAGACCGCCCGCAAGTGGGGCTACCGGGTGAAGGGCGTCCCGGACGGCATGGCGAAGATCATCGTCGCCGCGAACAACTTCCACGGCCGGACGACGACGATCATCAGCTTCTCCACGGACCAGGAGGCACGGGAGGACTTCGGTCCGTACACGCCTGGGTTCGAGATCGTGCCGTACGGGGATCTGACCGCGCTCGCGGAGGCGATGACCGAGAACACCGTGGCGGTTCTGCTGGAGCCGATCCAGGGCGAGGCCGGGGTACTGGTGCCGCCGCCCGGCTATCTCCCCCGGGTACGTGAACTCACCCGTGAGCGGAATGTGCTGTTCATCGCGGACGAGATCCAGTCGGGCCTGGGCCGGACCGGGAAGACCTTCGCCTGTGAGCACGAGGGTGTCGTGCCGGACATGTATGTGCTCGGCAAGGCGCTGGGCGGCGGTGTGGTCCCGGTGTCGGCGGTGGTCTCGTCGAAGGATGTGCTCGGGGTGTACCGGCCCGGTGAGCACGGTTCGACGTTCGGCGGGAATCCCCTTGCCTGTGCGGTCGCGCTGGAGGTCATCGCGATGCTCCGTACCGGCGAATTCCAGCAGCGGGCCACCGAGTTGGGCGAACACCTCCACCAGGAGCTGAGGCTGCTGGTGGGCGCGGGCGCGGTGGAGGCGGTACGGGGCCGCGGGCTGTGGGCGGGCGTCGACATCGCCCCGCGCCACGGCACCGGCCGGGAGATCTCCGAGAAGCTGATGGACCGCGGGGTGCTGGTCAAGGACACCCATGGCTCGACGATCCGGATCGCCCCGCCGCTGGTGATCAGCAAGGAGGACCTGGACTGGGGGCTGGAGCAGCTCCGCGGCGTCCTGCGCGGCTGAGTTCCGTCGGCGGTCGCCGGGCCGCCGGGCCGGGATCCAGAGGATGACGTGGGGCAGGAAGCGGGCGTACTCGTCCATGACCGTGCGACCACCACTCGACGACATGTACGACGAGACCGGAACCGGCAGACATTGCCCCCTCGTGATCCACACCCGCGCGATTCCCGCGAATAATTCATGAATCAAGCCAACAAACCAAGCCATTGGGCTAGTTATCAGACAAAACGGCTGCGGGTTACGACCGAAAGCCGGTGCACCGAACGGCCACAAGTACAGTCCCTGTGTGCTCATCGGGATGATCTGCGCGCTCGGCGCCGCCGTCTGCTTCGGTACGGCCTCCGTCCTCCAGGCCGTCGCCTCGCGGGCCGCCGCCCAGCCGGGGTCGGACGCGGGGGTCGATCCGGCGCTGCTGCTGCGCGCCCTGCGCCAGTGGCGCTACACCGCCGGACTCGCCCTCGACGGCTGCGGTTTCGTCCTCCAGATCATCGCCCTGCGGTCCCTGCCGATCTACGCGGTGGGCGCCGCCCTGGCCGCGAGTCTCGCGGTGACCGCCGTAGTCGCCGCCCGGCTCCTCAAGGTGCGGCTGAGCGGCGTCGAATGGACCGCGGTCGGCGTCGTCTGCGCGGGCCTGGGCATGCTGGGGCTCGCCTCCGGCGGTGAGGGCCACGGGACCGGTCCGGCGGCCCTGGGCTGGACGATGCTGGGGATCTCCCTCGGCATTCTGCTGATCGGCGCGGCAGCCGGACGCCTACCGGAGAGGCCGCGGGCGCTCGTTCTGGGGCTCGGCGCGGGGTGCGGCTTCGGGGTGGTGGAGGTCACGGTCCGGCTGATCAACGACATGTCCCCGTCTGCGCTGCTCGCCGACCCGGCCGGGTACGCCCTGCTGCTGGGCGGCGGTTCGGCGTTCCTGCTGCTGACGTCGGCGCTGCAGCGCGGTTCGGTGACGACGGCCACGGCCGGCATGGTGCTCGGCGAGACGATCGGCCCGGCGCTGGTGGGCGTCATCTGGCTCGGGGACCGTACCCGCGAGGGCCTGGTCTGGCTGGCGGTCGCCGGTTTCGTGGTGGCGGTGGTGGGAGCGCTGGCCCTGGCCCGGTTCGGCGAGGCCCCGGCGGACACCCCCGGACCGGCCGAACCGACCTTCCCCGGAACGCTGTAGGACCTGGGTGTACTCGGTCCTGTCGTCGGACTGCCGTCTGCCGTACGACGGCGGGGGCTACGGCAGCACCCGGCAGAGTGCGTCCAGTGCGCCCGCCCAGGCGCTGTCGGTCGGTGTCCCGTAGCCGATGACCAAAGCGTCGCGCCCCGGCGGCGCCTCCGGGTGCCGGAAGCGCGAGATCCCCTCCAGTGCCAGCCCCTGCCAGGCGGCCGCCCGCATCACCGATGGCTCGCTGCCCTCCGGGAGTTCGAGCACGGCGTGCAGTCCGGCGGCGATACCGCTGATCCGGACATCGGGCGCCCGCTGTGCCAGCACCGCGACGAGCTGGTCGCGACGGTGGCGGTAGCGCAGCCGCATCGAGCGCACATGGCGGTCGTACGCACCCGATTCGATGAACTCCGCAAGCGTCAGCTGCTCCAGCGCGCTCGACGACCAATCGCTCAGCCCCTTGGCCTCGGCCACCTCCCCCACCAGGTTCTCCGGCAGCACCATCCACCCCAGCCGCAGTCCCGGCGCCAGCGACTTGCTCGTCGTTCCCAGGTGTACGACGCGTTCGGGGTCGAGGCCCTGGAGCGCACCGACCGGCTGCCGGTCGTAGCGGAACTCCCCGTCGTAGTCGTCCTCCAGGATCAGGCCGCCCGTGCCGCGCGCCCAGTCGACCGCCGCGGCCCGCCGGTCGGGATGGAGCGGCGCCCCCGTCGGGAACTGGTGCGCGGGCGTCATCAGGACCGCGCCCACGCCGCGCAGCCCGGCCAGTTCACCGGTCCTGGCCCCGAGTCCGTCGACCGGCAGACAGGGCATGCGCAGCCCGGCGTCCGCGAGCAGCTTCCAGTGCACGTCCAGTCCGTACGACTCGACGGCCACCTCCCGCACCCGCCGCTTGCGCAGCACCGTCCCCATCAGCTTCAGCGCCTGCACGAAACCGGCACAGATCACGATCCGCTCCGGATGCGCGTACACACCGCGGGCGCGGGCCAGATAGTCGGCGAGGACGGCGCGCAGCTCGATGCGCCCGCGCGGATCGCCGTATCCGAAGGCGTCGTTGGGTGCGGCGGTCAGGGCGCGACGGGCCGCCTTGAGCCAGTCGGCGCGCGGGAACGTCGAGAGGTCGGGCGACCCGGGCAGCAGGTTGTGGGCGGGCCGCGAGCGCACCGGCCGGGAGCGTGTCGCCCTGGTGGCCGTCCGGCGCGGCTCGGCCCGCCGCGCCACCATGGTCCCCGAACCCTGCCGGGCGGTGAGCCACCCCTCGGCGACCAGCTCCGCGTACGCGTCGGCGACGGTGTTCCGGGCGATGCCGAGGTCGACGGCGAGGCTGCGGGAGGACGGCAGCCGGGTGCCGGGCGCCAGTCGCCCCGTCCGTACGGCCTCGCGCAGGGCGTCCATGAGCCCGGCCCGCAGCCCCGCCGCACCCGTCGTCTCCAGATGCAGGTCGGCGCCGAAAGTGGCCCAGGAATCCGTCATGGAAATGGACCATACCGCTGCGCCATCTTCACCGTAACGTCGTACCCATGACGACGAACGAGCACAGCCACCCGACCTCCGGACTCAACCCCGAGCACACCCCTCGTATGCAGCAGTGGGCCGCGCTCGCCCCCGATGTCTACAAGGCCATGGTCCGGCTGGACGCGGCATCCCGCAGGGGCCTCGACCCGGTCATCGGGGAGCTGGTGAAGATCCGCTCCTCGCAGCTCAACCACTGCGCGTTCTGCCTCGACATGCACACCAAGGACGCACTGGCGGCGGGCGAGTCCATCGAGCGGATCGTCCAGCTCAGCGCGTGGGAGGAGTCGCAGCACTTCTACACGCCGAAGGAGATCGCGGCCATTGAGCTGACCGAGGCGGTGACCGTACTGACCGACGGTTTCGTGCCGGACGAGGTGTGGGAGAAAGCCGCCAAGCACTTCGACGAGACCGAGCTCGCCCACCTCATCGCCGCGATCACGACGATCAACGCCTGGAACCGGTTCGCCGTGACCACCCGCATGGTCCCCGGTCACTACACGCCGGGCGACGTCAAGCACTGACCCGGCACGCCCCGCACCCCGCCCGCCCCTGCGTCGGAACACCCCCGGGAGCCCCGCGATGACCGCATCCGTCCTCCGTGCCCTGCACCACGACCGCGCCCCCGGCGATCCGCTGATCGTCCCCGGTCCGTGGGACGCGGCGAGCGCCCGCGTCTTCGCCGATGCGGGCTTCCCGGCGCTCGCCACACCCAGTGCCGGGGTCGCGGCCTCGCTCGGTTACGAGGACGGGGCGACGCCCGCCGCCGAGATGTTCGCGGCCGTGGCCAGGATCGTGCGCGCCGTCCCGGCCGCCGTCCCCGTCTCGGCGGACATCGAGGCGGGTTACGGACTGGCGCCGGAGGAACTCGTGGAACGCCTCCTCGACACCGGAGCCGTCGGCTGCAATCTGGAGGACTCGGCCGACGGCACCCTCGTCGATGCCCAGAGGCAGGCGGACCGGCTGGCGGAGGTACGGGCGGTCGCGGGCGACCGGCTCTTCGTCAACGCCCGCGTCGACACATACGTCCACGGCGTCCCCGACGGCACGGACCAGGAAGCGGAGACGGTTCGCCGCGCCCTGCTGTACGTGGCGGCGGGCGCGGACTGCGTCTACCCGATCGCGGCTCCGCCCGAGGCCCTGCCCCGGCTGGCCGCCGCCGTCCCGGCCCCGCTCAACGCCCTTGCCCGGCCGGACGGCCCGACCCCGCGCCGGCTGGGGGAACTGGGCGCCGACCGGATCACTTTCGGCCCCGGGCTGCAGCGCCGGGCCATGGCGGCCGTACGCGAGATCGCGGACGAGCTGCGGAAGGGGTAGGCACCCCGGGCCGCGCACGGTTGCCCCGCACGCTCAGGCCTGTCTGCCGCCGAAGGCCGCGAGGGTCCGTTCCAGCATCGGCATGGCCCGCACCACGTTGCGGGAGCGGATCAGGGCGTCCCAGGCGGGCTCGAACTTCTTCCAGCCGCCCGCGTACGCCAGATGCCTGAGCCGCTCATGCGTGCCCGGCTGGGCGGCCGCACCGCGCCAGATGTTGGACCACCGGTAAAAGTCCCGGTACGCACGCCAGTACCCGTCCTCCAGCTGACGCGGATTCATTCCCTTCGGGCGGTAGACGACATGGCGGGTGTCGTAGAGGTCCCAGTCCCGGTGGACGATCCGGTCCTCGGCCTCCATCTGCTTCCACAGGCCGGTGGACGGATACGGCGTCATGATGTGGAAGGTGGCCGTCTCGATGCCCTGCTCGACGGCCCACTCCACCGTACGGTCGAAGACGTCCGGGCCGTCGTGGTCGAGCCCGAAGACGAAGCTGGCGTTGACCATGACACCGACGTCATGAAGGCGGCGCACGGCGGCCGCGTAGTCCTTCCCGATGTTCTGGTCCTTGCGCCGCTCGGCGAGGTTCGCGCTGTTGACGGTCTCGAAGCCGACGAACAGGCTGCGCAGCCCCGCGTCCACGGCACGCTCCAGCAGATCCGGCTGGAGTACGGACTTCACGGTGCCGGCCGCCTGCCAGAGCCGCCCCATTCCGGCCATCCCGTCGAAGAGCGCCTCGGCGAAGCGCCGGTTGCCGAGCAGATGGTCGTCGAGGAAGTACAGATGCCTGCCGGGAAGCCGCTCGATCTCGGCGAGCGCGTCGTCCACGGCCTGGGTGTAGAAGGACTTGCCGCCCTCGAAGAAGGCGTCCTTGTAACAGAAGTCGCAGTGGTGCGGGCAGCCGCGCGAGACGACGATCGAGTTGGGCACCAGATACAGATGCCGCTTGATCAGGTCCCGTCGCACGGGCGGCAGTCCGGCCAGGGTGCGCAGTTTCGAGTCGTACCTGCGGCCCGGCACACCGTCCCGGAACTCCTTCAGGAACAGCGGCCAGGTGTCCTCCCCCGGCCCGGTGAAGATCGTGTCGGCATGTGCCGCGGCCTCATCCGGGAGCGAGGTCACATGGAGGCCGCCCATGGCGACGTGGACGCCGCGGGCTCGGAAGTGGTCGGCTATCTCGTAGCCGCGCCGGGCGGAGGTGATGTACGGCTGGACGACCAGCAGATCGGGGCTGTCGAGCGTCTCGATGTCGACCCGCTCGACATGCTCGTCGAGGAGTGTCACCTCGTCGTCCGGGTCCAGGTAGCCGGCGAGGGTCGCCAGGCCGAGCGGCGGGAAGAGCGAGTACTTGATGGGCCGGAACAACGGGCTGGTCGCCTCGGTCAGGGCCGGAAGAATCATCGTCACGCGCATGACAGCCCAGACTCGGGAAGCCGGGCGGTCAGTTCCCGGCCACGGCCACGTACCGACGCGGCCGCCCCCGGCGGCGACTGCTGCCGGGGGCGGTGGTGTACGCCTCGGAGGGCGTAACGGATCAGATCAGGCCGAGCTCGCGAACCGCGTCGCGCTCCTCGATGAGCTCCTGCACCGACGCGTCGATGCGCGTACGGGAGAACTCGTTGATGTCCAGGCCCTGGACGATCTCGTACTTGCCGTCCTTCGTGGTGACCGGGAAGGACGAGATGATGCCCTCGGGCACGCCGTAGGAGCCGTCCGACGGGATACCCATGGAGGTCCAGTCGCCGGCGGCGGTGCCGTTGACCCAGGTGTGGATGTGGTCGATGGCGGCGTTGGCGGCCGAGGCGGCCGAGGACGCTCCACGGGCCTCGATGATCGCGGCGCCGCGCTTGGCGACGGTCGGGATGAAGGTGTCGGCCAGCCACGCCTCGTCGTTGACGAGCTCGGCGGCGTTCTTGCCGGCGACCTCCGCGTGGAAGACGTCCGGGTACTGGGTCGCCGAGTGGTTGCCCCAGATCGTCAGCTTCTTGATCTCGGAGACGGCGGCACCGGTCTTGGCGGCCAGCTGCGAGATCGCGCGGTTGTGGTCGAGGCGGGTCATCGCGGTGAAGCGCTCGGCCGGTACGTCCGGGGCGGCGGCCTGCGCGATGAGCGCGTTGGTGTTGGCCGGGTTGCCGACGACGAGGACCTTGATGTCGTCCGCGGCGTTGTCGTTGATGGCCTTGCCCTGCGGCTTGAAGATGCCGCCGTTGGCGGAGAGCAGGTCGCCGCGCTCCATGCCCTTCGTACGCGGGCGGGCGCCGACCAGGAGGGCCACGTTGGCACCGGCGAAGCCGACATTGGCGTCGTCGGTGATCTCGATGTTGCGCAGCAGCGGGAAGGCGCAGTCGTCGAGCTCCATCGCGGTGCCCTCGGCGGCCTTCAGCCCCTGCGGGATCTCCAGGAGGCGCAGGTTGACCGGCACGTCCGGGCCGAGCAGGTGGCCGGAGGCGATGCGGAAGAGCAGCGCGTAGCCGATCTGGCCGGCTGCGCCGGTCACGGTGACATTCACGGGAGTGCGGGTCATGGCGATCTCCGTTAGACAGCTGGCGGTGGGGGTCCCTGCCCCTGGTGCTGGACATCCCTGAATCTTGACGTGAAGAGATATCCAGCGATCAGGCTATCCGACCCGGAACCCCCCGACCGCCCGGCCCCCTGTGGCACCGCACACAACCCGTCACACAGCGCTCACCCGGCCGTATCCGCTCACCCGGGAGACGGTCGCTCGATGGTGGGCCGTCCCGTCATCGCCGTCACCGCCCCGCTCCGGTCAGCAGCACCGCCCCGGCCAGTACGAGCAGCACACCGACCGCCACCACGAGGAGCACGGCCAGTCGTCTGCGGCCGCCGCCACAGCGGTCCACTCCCCCGTCTCCGGTCCGGTGCGGGGGCTGCTGCGGGACCGGCGGGAGCGACGCACGCGCCCGGGGGATCCGGATGGGCTCCGTCGTCATGTCCTGGCCCATCTCGGAACGGCTCCATGCCCGCTCCGCCAGCTCCCACATGGTCGTCAGATGCGCCTGATTGGTGCCCGTCGCCTCGGCGAGAGCGACGATCGCTCCTCTGGGCGCGAGCAGACGCCCGCTCAGATAGCGCTCCCACGACGTCTTGCTGTAGCCCGTACGGTCGGCCACCGCGGCGATGCTCAGCCCTCTGCGGTCGACGAGCCTGCGCAGTTGGCCGGCGAACTCCCTGATCTGTGGATCGAGTTCATCCGACAGCGCCTTCCAACGAGGCATTGCTTCCCCTTGCCCGGATCCGGTTCTTCTTCCGTTCCGGACTACCCAGGAGTACGCACGAACGCAGGGCGGCAGTTCCAGCGGACGGGGCGCACAGGGGTGTTCGGGACTCGGGGCGCACCCGCGCACGCCCCCGGCGCCACCGATGCGTGCCGAACACGTTGCGGGGCGATCACACAGTGGCGGAATGGTCACTTCCGTGCCACAGGCCACAGGGTTCCCTTGTAGCGGTCTTCGCCGTCCACGAGGCTGAAGCCAGGACGGGGGCAAGGCCGCTCAAGTCACCACAATCCGGAACGCTTGCGTTTCGGTGGCTGCCCCCGCCCTCGGGTGTCCGTCCCTTCTCGGGGGAGGGGACGGACACCGTCCTCAAGCCGCGCGCCGTAGCTGTAGCTGTAGCTGTACGGACGGCCTCAGCGGATCGTGAAGTGGACCGCGTCCTCCAGGAACGGAATATCCAGCCACGGCTTGGGCTGCGCCACCAGCGCGAGCATCACGATGAGGAAGCCGAGCAACCCGTACGTCACCAGGTCGGTGAAGCGGGAACGGACCGCCAGCATGCCCACCGACGGGACCACGACACGCAGCACGGCACCCCCGATGAGGGCCACACCGATCAGCATCGTGCCGATCCTGAAGGCCTCTGCGAAGGGGTCGACGGCCACGATCAGCAGTCCGATCCCGGCCGTGCAGAGCACGGCGAGCAGCGGCCACTGCCGGGCCGGGGCGGGCGCGTCCCCGGACGCGGCACGGCCACCGCCCTCGGGGCGCGCGGTGTCCCGGGTGAACGACGGGAACCTCCGCGACGGACGCGGACCGCTGTGCGGTGCGCCGGCCGGGGCGCCGCTACCGGGACCGGCGGCAGCGGCAGCCTCCGGGCGGGTGTCCTCGCCCCGGTCCGCGTCGCCGGAGTCCTCATCGGCGTCGGCATCAAAGTCCGCATCCGCCCGGACGACCGTCCCCTCACGAGCAGCACCCTCACGGGTCGCAGCCCGATCCGGCGCAGCCTCATCCGCCGCGCCCGCACCGGGCACGTCCGCGTCCGACGGCACCGGAGACGTCCGGTCCGCCTCGGCGGCCGGGTCGGCGGGACTCGTACCAGCACCCATGGGGTTCCTTCCGGATCGGGTCAGCCGGCTCAGACTGCGTCGGCTGCGTTGCGCTCGGCCGCCTCGACCACGTTGACGAGCAGCTGGGCGCGGGTCATCGGGCCGACACCGCCCGGGTTCGGGGAGATCCAGGCGGCGACCTCGGCCACGCCCGGGTGTACGTCCCCGACGATCTTGCCGTGCTCGTCCCGGCTGACGCCGACGTCGAGCACGGCCGCGCCCGGCTTCACGTCCTCGGGCTTGATGATGTGCGGCACTCCGGCCGCGGCGACGATGATGTCGGCCTGCTTGAGCTGGGCCGAGAGGTCACGCGTACCGGTGTGGCACTGGGTGACGGTGGCGTTCTCGGACTTACGGGTCAGCAGCAGCGGGATCGAGCGGCCGATGGTGACACCGCGGCCGACGACCACGACGTGTGCCCCGTTGATCTCCACGTCGTGGTGGCGGAGCAGCTGGACGACGCCCTGCGGGGTGCAGGGCAGCGGGCCCGTCTCGTTCAGTACGAGCCGGCCGAGGTTCATCGGGTGGAGGCCGTCGGCGTCCTTGGCCGGATCCATCAGTTCCAGGACGCGGTTGGTGTCGATCCCCTTGGGCAGGGGAAGCTGCACGATGTACCCCGTGCACTCGGGGTCGGCGTTGAGCTCCCGTACGACGTCCTCGATCTCCTCCTGGGTGGCGGTGTCGGGGAGTTCGCGCTGGATGGAGCCGATGCCGACCTGTGCGCAGTCACGGTGCTTGCCGTTCACGTACCACCGGCTGCCCGGGTCGTCCCCGACGAGCAGGGTTCCCAGGCCAGGGGTGATGCCCTGCGCCTTGAGGGCCGCCACGCGGACGGTGAGATCGGACTTGATCGCGGCTGCGGTGGCCTTGCCATCGAGAATCTGGGCAGTCATAGTGCCCATCCTCGCGGATGACCCCGCCCGCATACCAATTCTGGGTGCCCACGGTGGCCATCAGATTGCGCTTGCACAACGCATACGGCGATCGACTGGACAAAAAGTCGTTGTCAGGACCACGATGAGCCGCGCAGTACCGCGGACAGCGTCGGGGGGACAGACCGTACTAATTGCGCATGTTTCCTCCGCTCGGACCGCGTCGTCCCCGCACTTTTTGCAACGGAGGAAATTCGCCATGAGCTTCGGCGACCCGAACAACCCCTACGGCCAGCAGCAGCAGGGCGGGCAGCCGGGGTACGGCTACCCGCAGCAGTCCCCGCAGGGTGTGCCGCAGCAGGGCGGCTATCCCGCGGCCCCGTCGGTACAGGGCGGCTATGGCTTCCCTGGTGCGCCCACCGAGATGCCGGGCGGCGTGAAGGCAGCCCGCGTCATGCTCTACGTGATCACCGGCCTGCAGGTCATCGGCGCGATCATCTTCGCGATCGCCGCTGCGGCCGTGAACGCCGCGAAGAACGACGCGACGCTCAAGGACGACGTTCAGTTTCAGCAGCTTGCCGACTACTCCGGCAGTGCCCTGTGGGGCATCGTGGTCTTCGCAGTGCTGTGGGGCGTCTTCGCCGTCTTCCTGGCCGTGAAGTTCGGCAAGGGGACCAACGGCATCCGCATAACGGCGATCGTCTTCGGTGCGATCACCGCGATTCTCGGTATCTACCCGTTCGTCATCTTCGGTCTCGTCCACACGGTTCTCGCCGTGCTGATCATCGTCTTCGTCGCGCGGGCCGACGGCAACGCCTGGTTCAACCGCCAGCAGCAGCCGCAGTACTGATCCGGCCGCGGGCCTGCCGGCCCGCCGTCGCGGCACCGGAATCACACGAAGGCCGTACCCCCGCACGTGGGCGGGGGTACGGCCTTCGGTCGTTCTGCCGGGTCAGTGGAAGAAGTGCCGCGTACCCGTGAAGTACATCGTCACGCCCGCCTTCCTCGCGGCCTCGACGACCAGCTCGTCACGGACCGAACCGCCCGGCTGGGCCACGGCCTTGATGCCGGCCGCGGTCAGGATCTCCAGCCCGTCCGGGAACGGGAAGAACGCGTCGGACGCGGCGTACGCGCCCCGCGCCCGCTCCTCGCCCGCACGCTCGACGGCCAGCTTCGCGGAGTCGACCCGGTTGACCTGGCCCATGCCGACGCCGACCGAGGCGCCGCCCTTGGCGAGCAGGATCGCGTTGGACTTGACCGCGCGACAGGCCTTCCACGCGAAGGCGAGCTCCTTCAGCTCGTCCTCGGAGAGGGCCTCACCGGTGGCGAGGGTCCAGTTGGCCGGGTCGTCACCGTCGGCCTGGAGGCGGTCGGTGACCTGGAGCAGCGCGCCGCCGTCGATCGGCTTGACCTCGACCGTGGAGGTCGGGGCGTCGGGGCAGCGCAGCACACGGATGTTCTTCTTGCGGGCGAGGATCTCGACCGCGCCGTCCTCGTACGCCGGGGCGACGATGACCTCGGTGAAGATCTCCGCGACCTGCTCGGCCATGGCGACGGTCACCGGACGGTTGACGGCGATGACACCGCCGAAGGCCGACAGCGGGTCGCAGGCGTGCGCGTTGCGGTGCGCCTCGGCGACGTCGTCGGCGATCGCGATGCCGCACGGGTTGGCGTGCTTGATGATCGCCACGCACGGCTCGGCGTGGTCGTACGCGGCCCGGCGCGCGGCGTCCGTGTCCGTGTAGTTGTTGTACGACATCTCCTTGCCGTGCAGCTGCTCCGCCTCGGCCAGGCCGCCGGTGCCGGAGGTGTAGAGCGCGGCGGGCTGGTGCGGGTTCTCGCCGTACCGCAGGACGTTGCTGCGCTCGTACGTCGCACCGAAGAAGTCGGGGAAGCCCGAGTCGTCGGCGGCGGCGTACTCGTCCGCGAACCAGGAGGCGACGGCCACGTCGTACGCGGCCGTGTGCTGGAACGCCTCGGCGGCGAGCCGCTTGCGGGCGGTCAGGTCGAAGCCGCCCGCCTTGACCGCGGCAAGGACGTCGGCGTACCGCTCGGGGCTGGTGACGACGGCCACGGACGGGTGGTTCTTGGCCGCGGCGCGGACCATGGACGGGCCGCCGATGTCGATCTGCTCCACGCACTCGTCGGCGGACGCACCGGAGGCGACGGTCTCCTTGAACGGGTAGAGGTTGACGACCACCAGGTCGAACGGCTCCACACCCAGCTCGGCGAGCTGCTCGCGGTGGGCGTCCAGGCGCAGGTCCGCCAGGATGCCGGCGTGGACGCGCGGGTGCAGCGTCTTGACGCGGCCGTCGAGGCACTCGGGGAAGCCGGTGAGCTCCTCGACCTTGGTGACCGGCACCCCGGCAGCAGCGATCCTCCCGGCGGTGGAGCCGGTGGAGACCAGCTCGACACCCGCCTCGTGCAGACCGCGGGCGAGGTCTTCGAGCCCCGTCTTGTCGTAGACACTGACCAGGGCGCGGCGGATGGGCTTATTCACCGACATGACCGAGATGAACCTTTCGTCCCTCAATGCGATAGCCGTCGCGGGCGAGCCGCCCCACGGCCTCGACGAGCAGCTTGCGCTCGACTTCCTTGATGCGTTCGTGGAGAGCGGCTTCGCCCTCCGCCGTGTCCTCTTCGGCCACCTCGACCACGCCCTGCGCGATGATCGGACCGGTGTCGACGCCGTCGTCGACGAAGTGGACGGTGCACCCGGTGACCTTCACGCCGTACGCGAGTGCGTCACGCACCCCATGGGCACCGGGAAAGCTGGGGAGCAGGGCGGGGTGGGTGTTGATGATCCGGCCACCGAACCGGGCGAGGAACTCCTTGCCCACGATCTTCATGAATCCCGCGGACACCACGAGGTCCGGGCGGTGCTCGGCCGTCGCGGCCGCGAGTGCCGCGTCCCACTCCTCGCGGGTGGCGTGGTCCTTGACCCTGCACACGAAGGTCGGCAGTCCGGCGCGCTCCGCCCGTTCCAGACCGACGACGCCGGAGCGGGGGGGGGGGGGGGGGGGGGGGGGGGGGGGGGGGGGGGGAGGGGGGGGAGGGAGGGGGGGGGGGGGGGGGGGGAGGGGGGGGGGGGGGGGGGGGGGGGGGGGGGGGGGGGCACGCCGAAGGGAGGGGGGAGGGGATG
>NZ_JBVJWD010000003.1:157757-326734 GCF_055602785.1 Streptomyces sp. NPDC037301 | reverse complement strand
GCTCGTCCCCGCTCGGCTATGTCCCTTGCCCCCCGCACCGGCGCCCCTCGCCCCCCCCCCCCCCTCCCCCCCCCCCCCCCCCCCCCCCCCCCCCCCCCCCCCCCCCCCGACAACCTGTGCGCCGAAGCCCTCGGGGTCGTCGCCGATGGCGTCGAGCAGGGCTTGGAGGTTCGTACCGGAGCCGGAGACCAGCACGACCAGACGGGCCGGTGCGGCGGAGGGGGGCGGGGAGGCCACGGCTGGGCCCTTTCTCGCGTGGTGAAGCAGAGCAGCGCTGATTTGTATGGTCGTACGAAAGAATCGAGCCCCTCGATACGGGGAACTCTACGAACGAGCCGACCGTCAGCAACGATACCGGCACCTCGGGGGACCCCCACGGGACGGGGGTGAGAGGCCGCAGGCCGACTGCGCGGCGGCCGCGGCGAAGCACAAATGGGTCCGGGTGACGGGTATCGGCCACCTGCGCCGTGCTCCCAGCTTTCGGCCCCTCCTGGCCGGGAGGTAGCGTCAGGGGACAGGGAACCGTCCGCAGGGCGGAAATGACGAGATGGGGAAGACGTTCACCATATGCCGGACCGACGCCGCCGCACCGCCTTCCGCCACCCGCTGCCCGAGCGGACCCCACTGATGCTGCGGGAGCGCCAGTCCTCCACGGACTCTCCCTCCCCTTCCGGTTCTTCCGGTCCCGTGGGCGACAACCCGTTCGCCGCACCGCCCGAGGGCCGGCCCGACCGGCCCTGGCAGCCCCGCCACCCTTCGAACGCCGGAAACGGCAACGGGAACAACCAGGGGAACGGCGGCCGGGGCAACGACGACGGGTCGCCCGAGGGCGGCTCCTCCGACGACCGGCCGGTCTGGGGCAGCCAGTGGAGCAGCCAACAGCCCGGTCGCCAGAGCGGCGGCTTCGGCGGCCGCCCCGGGGGCCAGGGCGGGCCGAACGGCCAGGGCGGCTCCGGGGGCAGCCCCGGCAGACTGCGCTGGGATCCGACCGACCCCGCCCAGCGCCGCGCACGCTACGCGCTGCTCTGCGGCATGTGGGCCTTCTTCTTCGCACTCTTCGACTTCCCGGAGATCGCCCTGCTGCTCGGCGCACTCGCCGTGTACTGGTCGATCAGCTCGCTCCGCGCGAAGCCGAGTGGCGCGTCCGCGCCGGGCGCCGCCGGAGCACCCGGGCCGGCCGCGGCGTCCGGTACGCCGGCCGCCGGCCCCCTCCAGGGTTCCGGTTCCGGGCGTGTTCCGGCGTCCGCGCCCGGCGCCCCCGCCGCTCCTGGCTACGGGAAGCAGCAGACCACGGCTGCGGTCAGCGGCCTGGTGACGGCGCTGCTCGCGCTCTCGATCGTCGCGACGACGTTCACGGTGCAGCTCGCCTACCGCGACTACTACACCTGTGTGAACGACGCCTTGACCAAGTCCGGCCAGCTGGCCTGCAACGATCTGCTGCCGAAGCCGCTGGAACCCTTCTTCGGCGTCAAGAACTGACACTTCACGGATTTACGGATCCACGGACGGCCCAGCCTCACCCGGCAGGGCCGTCCGTTCGTGCCAGGGGTCGGTCGGCAGGAAGTCGTACGGCTCAAAGTCGCCACTCCTCCCGTCCGCCGCGGACGCCGGCGCAGCGCCGCCGGTTGCGCGGGCAGCCGCCGCAGCGGGTACGCCCCCAAAAGCGCGGACGGGCACACGAACGGCTCCCGGTCCGGGCGCCGGCTCGGCCACCTCGCCCTCATCCCGGCGCCCCGACCGCTTCCACCACCGCCGGCCGCCGCCACCCGGCTCCCGAGACACCTGCCCGGGGCCCCTCGCAGGCGCCTGAGCTGCGGGCGCGCACTCCGCCGCTGCCGTCTCCTCCGCTGCTCGACGCACCCGCGATCCCCCGTCGCCGCCCCACAGCCGCCAGGCCCGGAGCAGCAGCGCCACGGGGACGCCGAGCAGCGCCGTCCACGCCAGGGCCGCCGCACCCGTCAGCCACCACACCGGGCCGAACTCCGCCAGCGCCCCGGTGCCGAGCGGTCCCCCCGCGGCCGCGGCCAGCGCCGCCGTGCCGACCCCGCACCCCACCGCTCCCAGGCCGGCCGTCAGCGCGGTCTCCCACAGGCTCCACGCCTCCTCCCGCCCCGCGTGGGCGGGCGCGGCCCGCCGTACCGTGAACCATGCGACCGTCACCCCGGCCACGACCGGCACCGCCCCGGCCGCCCAGTTCGGGACCGTCCCCGGACCCTGGGCCGGCACCGCGGCGAGCAACGGGAAAACGGGCAGCGCCGGGCGCCCCGAGAAGGCGAGCGGGGTGACCGCGGACGCCGTACCGAGCGCAAAGCCCGGACCGAGTCCGTACGCGGCACCCCACACCGCCGCGTTCGGCACCAGCACCAGCGCGAGCAGCAGTACCGGGACCCGGCCCGACCAGTCGCCCGAGAGCTGGACGAACGACTGCTGAGCCGCCTGTGCATGCCACACCAGCGCCACCGCGACGAGCAGCGCCCCGCCACCGAGCAGCACCGCCACCCCGGCCGCGGCCGACCGGCACACCGTCTCCGCGTGCTCCCTGAACCGGGTACGCGCCGGCTTCTCGTGCAGGCGCGCCGGCGCCCAGGACGGCGGCGCGATCGGGCGCCCCGCTGCCGTCCAGACCCCGGCAGCCGCCGCGCCCATCACCACAACGGCCGAAGGGAAGATCAACGACGGCGCGTACACGGACAGCGAACCACCCCGCACATAGAACGCGACAGCGACTCCGACCAGCAGATATCCGCCGCTGACCATGGCGAACGCACCCGCTGCCGAGGGCGCCGGGCGCCCCTCGACGGACTCCAGGGCGTCCCGGGCCGCACGGTGCGCCAGCCACACCGGCATCACGGCGAGCAGCAGCGGGACGAGGCCGACCGGGGCGGGGGCTCCGCCGAGCGTGTCTGTCCTGATCAGCTCGGCACCGTGGGCGAGCAGCCAGAGCCCGGCCGCCACGTGGAGGGCCCCGCCGGGGCCGTTGTCGGGAGCCGGGGAGCTGATCCACAGCCCCATGACGAGCACGGTGAGTGTGCCCAGCCCCAGCCCGGCCGCAAGCGCCCCACGCAGGAAGGCGAAGGCCAGAACGGCGGACCGGCCCTGCTCTGCCGACAACGACGGGCTGCGTTCGGTCACTTGGGTCACACGGCAATGCTCCCAACGACACGCGCTTATTCCGTGTAACAGGCGAACGACCGCCGTGTCGACCAATATACGTTTATGTACTTTTTCGCCCATTGCGGGGCCCGCGGGGGGTCTTTCATGACAGAGAGCTCGTCCGATGCGCCGAACGGGCGACCCGCCCGGCGACACCGGCGGCGGTCGCGAGGCTGTCCGAGCCGGTGACCGCCACGAAACAGCCGCCGTCCCGTCCGCTGTCCCGACCGCCGACCCCCGTCGAAGCCACTGGGAGCACCGCCATGGCCCCGACCGAGCCGGGCACCACCCCCGAACTGCCGGACAAGTACGGCGCATCCGGCACATCTGTCACAGGCAGCCCATCCGCCACCCGTGCCGCGCCTGAAACACCTGAAGCGTCTGAAGCACCGGCCGAGGCATTCGATGCCTTGTACAAGAGCTGCGCCGCCGCCCTTTTCCACCAGACGTTTCTGCTGACCGGGCGCCGGAACCTCGCCCAGGAGGCCGTCGCGCGGGCCTTCGCGCGGGCCTGGGAACACTGGCCGGAGGTCGCGGTGGACCGTGATCCGGCGGGCTGGGTGCGGGCCGCCGCGTACGAGTACGCGATGTCGCCCTGGCACCGGCTGCGCCGCACGCACCGCCCCCTCGACCCGCCGCCCGCCGAACCCGGTGCGCGCGCACTGCTCGGCGCGCTGCTCGACCTGCCGCCGTCGTACCGCCGCACCCTGCTGCTCTACGACGGTGTCGGCCTGGATCTTCCGGAGACCGCGGCGGAGACGGAGGCCAGCACCCCGGCGACCGCGAGCAGGCTGATGAACGCACGTGCCGCGGTCGCCGAGCGGCTGCCCGAGCTGACGGAGCCGTCGTCCCCCACCGAGCAGTCGGCGCTCCTGCATCGGCAGCTCGGCGCACTCGCCCGGGCCCAGCCCCCCGCCTCGCTCCCCTCGCCCGACGCGATCCGTACGGACAGCGAGCGCAAGGCCCAGGTGTGGACCAGAGCGGCCATCTCCTTCACGGTGCTGCTCATCGGTCTGACGCTGTTCACCCTGGCGACGGCTCCGGCCCGGTACGAAACCCCGGAGTCGCCCGCTCAGCAGGTCGGCGGGGTGCCGCCACGAGGCGGCCCGCAGAAGCTGACGCCGCAGGACCTGAATCTGCAGAAGAAGCTTCAGGGCGAGCTCGTACAGGGTCCGGCCCGGCTGGTCCCCGACGCCGGCTGACCGGGAGGACCGGCAGACGGGCAGCCGGACCGAGAAACAGACCGAGAAACAGATACGGCGCGGGCCCGTACCCCTGACCGGGGTACGGGCCCGCGCCGTCTGTGCGGTGACGCGACACTGCGGTGCTGCTCCGTCGCGGTGAAGCGATCAGGCGCCGAGGATCTCGCGTGCCAGCTTGGCGGTCTCGGTCGGCGTCTTGCCGACCTTGACGCCGGCGGCCTCAAGGGCCTCCTTCTTCGCCTGCGCGGTGCCGGACGAGCCGGAGACGATGGCGCCGGCGTGGCCCATGGTCTTGCCCTCGGGGGCGGTGAAGCCCGCGACGTAACCGACGACCGGCTTGGTGACGTTCTTCGCGATGAAGTCGGCCGCACGCTCCTCGGCGTCGCCGCCGATCTCACCGATCATCACGATCAGGTCGGTCTCGGGGTCGGCCTCGAACGCCGCGAGGGCGTCGATGTGCGTCGTGCCGATGACCGGGTCGCCACCGATGCCGACGGCGGACGAGAAGCCGATGTCACGGAGCTCGTACATCATCTGGTAGGTCAGCGTGCCGGACTTGGACACGAGACCGATGCGGCCGGGCTTGGTGATGTCGCCCGGGATGATGCCGGCGTTGGACTGACCGGGGGTGATCAGGCCGGGGCAGTTCGGGCCGATGATCCGGGTCTTGTTGCCCTTCGAGCCCGCGTACGCCCAGAAGGCGGCGGAGTCGTGGACGGCGATGCCCTCGGTGATCACGACGGCGAGCGGGATCTCGGCGTCGATCGCCTCGACGACGGCGGCCTTGGCGAAGGCCGGCGGCACGAAGAGAACCGACACGTTCGCGCCGGTCTTCTCCATCGCCTCGGCGACGGTCCCGAACACGGGTACCTCGTTGCCGTCGAAGTCGACGGACGTGCCGGCCTTGCGCGGGTTCACGCCGCCGACGATGTTGGTGCCGTCGGCGAGCATGAGCTTGGTGTGCTTCATGCCGGTGGCACCGGTCATCCCCTGGACGATGACCTTGCTGTCCTTGGTGAGGAAGATAGCCATGGTGTTGGAGTCCCTCGTCCCTTACTTCGCAGCCGCGGCGAGCTCGGCGGCCTTGTCGGCCGCGCCGTCCATGGTGTCCACGCGCTGAACGAGCGGGTGGTTGGCGTCGGAAAGGATCTTGCGACCCAGCTCCGCGTTGTTGCCGTCGAGGCGCACGACCAGCGGCTTGGTGACCTCTTCGCCCTTGCTCTTGAGCAGCGCAAGAGCCTGGACGATGCCGTTGGCGACCTCGTCGCACGCGGTGATGCCACCGAAGACGTTGACGAAGACGGACTTGACGTCCGGGTCGCCGAGGATGATCTCCAGGCCGTTCGCCATGACCTCGGCGGAGGCGCCGCCACCGATGTCGAGGAAGTTGGCGGGCTTCACGTTGCCGTGGTTCTCACCGGCGTACGCGACGACGTCCAGGGTCGACATGACCAGACCGGCACCGTTACCGATGATGCCGACCTCGCCGTCGAGCTTGACGTAGTTGAGGTTCTTGGCCTTGGCGGCAGCCTCGAGCGGGTTGGCTGCGGCCTTGTCCTCGAGCGCCTCGTGCTCGGGCTGACGGAAATCGGCGTTCTCGTCGAGAGACACCTTGCCGTCCAGCGCGAGGACGTCGCCGGAGGCGACCTTGGCGAGCGGGTTGACCTCGACGAGGAGCGCGTCCTCGGCGACGAAGGTGTCCCACAGCGTCACCATGACCTCGGCGACCTTCTCGGCCACCTCGGCCGGGAACTTCGCCTGGGCGACGATCTCGCGGGCCTTCTCGATCGTGACACCGGTGTTGGAGTCGACCGGGACCTTCGCGAGGGCCTCGGGGGTCTTCTCCGCGACCTCCTCGATGTCCATGCCGCCCTGCACCGAGGCCATGGCCAGGAAGGTGCGGTTGGTGCGGTCGAGGAGGTACGAGACGTAGTACTCCTCAAGAATCTCCGGCGCGGTCTCGGCGATCATCACCTTGTGGACCGTGTGGCCCTTGATGTCCATGCCGAGGATGTCGGTCGCGCGGGCGACCGCCTCGTCGGGGGTGGCGGCCAGCTTGACGCCGCCGGCCTTGCCGCGGCCGCCGACCTTCACCTGCGCCTTGACGACAGACTTGCCGCCCAGCCGCTCGGTCGCCTCGCGGGCTGCCTCAGGCGTGTCAATGACTTCACCGGCCAGCACCGGTACACCGTGCTTGGCGAAGAGGTCCCTCGCCTGGTACTCGAACAGGTCCACGCGCGTCCGTCCCTTTTCAGTGGTCTCGCGGTTCGTTTTCAGCGTGGGCGTGCCGCGAGGGGCAACGTGACTGCTCTGTCACTAGGAAGGCGCACACGGTGACCCGGGGTACGCGGCATGTCCATCTCGCAGGTTATCCCCGCGCTCCGCAGGACCCTAAATCGCAGATCGCACCTGAGCGGTGATTACGGTCACAGATCCCGCCGGTGCCCGGGTCTCAGTGGACAGAAGGGCACTCGTGCGATGCGGCGGGGACGGGCCCCGGACCGGGCGGATGCTGTTGGTCCGGGCGGTCCGGGGCCGCCGGTCTCAGACGCTCCGGGCCGGGTACCCGGGAGTACCGAAGGAGGGCACCGCGTCTGTCGCATCGGTCACAACGCCGGAGTGATCGACGTCAGACCCCCGGGCCGGGGCCGTGCTCCCGCCCGGCCCGAAGGCCGGATTCCCTGCGAAGATCAAGGGGTGGGAAGTGGTCTCTTCTCGATCGCCGCTGCCATCACTTCCGGGAATAGATCCGGGGTGCATGCGAATGCCGGTGCGCCCAGGGCCCCGAGGGCCGCCGCATGGTCGCGGTCGTAGGCGGGTGCACCCTCGTCGGACAGCGCGAGCAGCGTCACGAACTGCACGCCGGATGCCTTCATCGCGGCGACCCGCTTCAGCATCTCGTCGCGTATGCCGCCCTCATAGAGGTCGCTGATGAGGACGACGACGGTGTCGGCGGGGCGGGAGATCTTCGACTGGCAGTAGGCGAGCGCCCGGTTGATGTCGGTGCCGCCGCCGAGCTGGGTGCCGAAGAGTACGTCGACGGGGTCGTCGAGCTGGTCGGTGAGGTCCACCACCGCCGTGTCGAAGACGACAAGCCTGGTTTGCAGGGTTCGCATGGAGGCGAGCACCGCGCCGAAGACGGAGGCGTAGACGACGGAGGCGGCCATCGACCCCGACTGGTCGATGCAGAGGATGACGTCCTTCTTCACGGACTGCGCGGCCCGCCCGTAGCCGATGAGCCGCTCGGGGACGACGGTGCCGTACTCGGGGAGGTAGTTCTTGAGGTTGGCCCGGATGGTTCGGCCCCAGTCGATGTCGTGGTGGCGGGGCCGGTCGATCCTGGCCGAGCGGTCCAGCGCGCCGGTGAGTGTGGCCCGGGTGCGGGTGGCGAGCCGCTTCTCCAGATCGCCGACGACCTTGCGCACGACGGCTCTTGCGGTCTCCTTCGTCGTCTCGGGCATGACCTTGTTGAGCGAGAGGAGCGTTCCGACGAGATGGACGTCCGCCTCGACGGCCTCCAGCATCTCCGGTTCGAGGAGCAGTGCGCAGAGGCCGAGTCGGTCGATCGCGTC
The DNA here is from genome assembly GCF_055602785.1 of Streptomyces sp. NPDC037301. NCBI lineage: Bacteria > Bacillati > Actinomycetota > Actinomycetes > Kitasatosporales > Streptomycetaceae > Streptomyces > Streptomyces sp. NPDC037301. The sequence continues at coordinate 318,807 of NZ_JBVJWD010000003.1, read as the reverse complement.
ACGCTGCATGACCTGGACGACGGAACTGGGGAAGTATCTGCGGATGTCGCCGAGCCAGCGGGCCACGGAGGGGGCGGAGGCCCCCAGTCCGGCCGAGCGGTTGCTCCCGCCCCGGCCCCCGGGTCTGCCTCCGCCGCCGTACAGCGCGGTCAGTGCGCCGTCCATCGCGGCGTCGCGTCCGGTGAGGGTGCAGCCGGTACTCTCTGCGCTGTCCCCGCCCAGGACCAGCCGCCACCGACGCAGCCGCTCGTCGTCCGCCGGGCCCGACTGCGGGCGGGGTCGTGCCGAGCGGTCCGCCGGGCCGGGCGGCAAGCTGTGGGCCGGGTGCGGTGCGGTGCCGGCCGTGTCCGTGGTCATCCCGTCGCCCCCAGCGGTTCCTTGACGTTCCCGACTCTCTCGTCCGGATCCCTGTTGTCCGGGTCGATGCCGCCCGGGTCCGGACCGGTGCCGGTGTCCAGACCGAGCAGCAGACGCAGCACCGGCACCACCGCGTCGGCCCTGGCTCCGTCGAGTCCGGGGCCGAAGCCGGGCGCCGTCGTCCCGGTGGCGGTGGTTGTCGGCCCCCCGGAGGACGGACCGCGCCGTACGAGTTCGCCCAGCGTGCGCCGTACGCCCGCTTCGTACACCGAGAAGGTGCGGCGCAACAGGGGCAGCACATCGGCGAAGGTGTCGGCTGGAACCCCGGTGAGCCAGGCGTCGACCAGGCCCAGCAGTCGCTCGTCGTGGACGAGGAGCATGCCGCCCCCGGCGGCACCGCCGACGAACCCCTCGATCCAGGCCGCGGCGTCGGCCGGGGGTGTGCCGGGCGAGAGGGCCAGGCCCATCAGCCGTGCCGCGTCGTCCTCCGCGAGCCGTCCTTCGTCGAGCAGCAGGCGGGCCGCGCGGCCCCGGATGACACCCGCGACCGTGTCCCGGGCGGCGAGCTTGTGCAGCACGGCGGTCCAGCGCTCACGCAGCCCGGCCCCGTCATCATCCGCCCGAACGACTCCGGTGAGCAGCCCGATCGCTGTGTGGACCCCGTCCACCCGGCGGCGCAGTTCGGCGGCGCCGTCGGCGTCCAGGCCGGTGCAGGCGGGAGGGAGTCCGACGCAGATCCGTTCGGCGAGCCCGGCGGCGACCTCGCCGAGAGCCGCAGTGTCCGTGGACCGCACGTCGCCGTAGCGCAGGGTGCGGGCCAGCGCGGGCAGGGCGTCGGCGAGATGGCCGACGTCGGCGTCGAGTGCGGCACGGTCGGCGAGGGCCCGCATCACCACGGGCAGCGCGTCGGGCAGTTCCGCGAGGAGGCAGTGCTCGGCGAGTGCGGTGACCTCGGCGAGTGCGGTCGCCGAAGCCGCCTGGGTCTCGGCCTTGGCGGTCGCCGCGGAGAGCACGGTGGTGCCCCATGTCCCGGCCTCCGCGACCCGTACGTACAGCTCGGGCTCCCAGCGCAGCCGCCAGCTCTCCCGGAAGGTTCCGGTACTCGCCCGGCCTGCGACGGGCTCGCCCCAGCCGACGGCGAGGATCCGCAGCCGGTGGAGCAGCCGACTGCGGGCCACGTCGGTGTCCTTGCGCAGGTCGAGCTCCACCTCCCGCTCCACAGCCTCCGGTTTGAGCCGGAGTGTGCGCTGCTGTCGGGTGAGGTCGTGCTGCAGGGGTACGGCGGGGGCGGTGTCCGGCACTTCGCCGAGTGTCTCACCGACTGTCAGCCGGTCCTGTACGAGCGCGAGCGGCACATCGGAGCCTTCGCACATCACGGCCCGGATCGCATCGGTCGTCTCACTCAGCCCGGCCAGCGGGCGGCCGCGCATGGCGGCGAGGGTCTCGGCGAGCCTGACGGCCTCGATGACATGGGCGGACGAGACGAACCGGTCCTCGTCGCGCAGGAGTCCGGCGACCTTGGTCATCCACCGCTCGATCGGGCGGTCGGCGGTCTCGAAGAGGTGTCCGTACCAGCCGGGCGAGTCGATGCCCGCCCCGTATCCGCTGTGCCGGGCCAGCCGGCGGTGCGACCAGGGCACCCAGGTCAGCTCGGCCTTGACCTTGGGCAGCCCCTTGAGCAGGGCCCGGTCGGCGGCGAGCGTGGTCCTCGTGACGAGCGCGGGCACATGCCAGGCGCCGCAGACGACCGCGATGTCGTCCCCGAACTCCTTTACCGCCTTGCGCAGTTGGATACGCATATACGCCTCGCGGACGGTGTCACGGGGGTGGCCGCCGTCCCCGTACACCTCACGCAGGGCCGTCATCGCCTCGGCGAGCGCGGCGAACGGTGCCCGCGGGTCGACGGCTTCGCCGCCCTGGGCGCGGTGTTCGACGACGTCCTCCCACCAGCGCTCCGGGTCGTCGTAACCCGCCGTCTCGGCCAGTACACCGATGGGGTCGATCGGGGCATGCGCAGGCGAGCCGACCGTAGACGGCTCCCCGGATCCGTCCCGTTCCACTCCCCCATTCCCCTCCACTTCCCCGTCCCCGCCCCCATCCGTCTCGCGCTCCGCTGCCTGTGCCATGGCCAGGGAGTTCACCGCGGGCAGGTCGATGAAGCGGACCGGGACGTCGTGCGCCAGCGCCCAGCGGATCGCGACCCACTCGGGCGAGAACGCGGCCAGCGGCCAGAACGCCGCCTGTCCCGGGTCGTCGACAGCATGGGCAAGAAGCGCGACCGGCGGCCGCATCTGCTCGTCGGAGGCCAGCGGCAGCAGTGCGTCACCTTCAGGAGGTCCCTCGATCAGCACCGCCCGCGGGCGGGCGGCCTCCAGGGCCGCACGGACGGCTCGGGCCGAGCCCGGGCCGTGGTGCCGCACTCCCAGCAGCAGCGGTCCGGCGGAACGCGCGGCCGCGGTCATGCGGATACCTCGCGGCAGGCGCGGTAGAAGTCCTTCCACCCGTCCCGCTCCCGGACCACGGTCTCCAGGTACTCCTGCCAGACCACCCGGTCGGCCGCGGGATCGCGGACGACCGCGCCCAGGATGCCCGCCGCCACATCACCGGGGCGCAGCACCCCGTCGCCGAAGTGCGCCGCCAGCGCAAGGCCGTTGGTGACGACGGAGATCGCCTCGGCCGTAGACAGCGTCCCCGAGGGAGACTTGAGCTTGGTGCGGCCGTCGATGCTGACACCGTCACGCAGCTCGCGGAAGACCGTCACGACGCGCCGGATCTCGGCCATGCCGTCGGGCGCGGCCGGAAGGTCGAGCGAACGCCCGATCTGGTCGACGCGCCGGGACACGATGTCGACCTCTGCGTCGGGGGTGGCCGGCAGCGGCAGCACGACGGTGTTGAACCGGCGGCGCAGCGCGCTGGACAGCTCGTTGACCCCGCGGTCGCGGTCGTTGGCGGTGGCGATGACGTTGAAACCGCGGACCGCCTGGACCTCCTGGCCCAGTTCGGGGACGGGGAGGGTCTTCTCCGACAGGATCGTGATCAGCGAGTCCTGCACATCGGCGGGGATACGGGTGAGTTCCTCGATCCGGGCGGTCATGCCGTCGGACATGGCGCGCATGAGCGGACTCGGCACCAGGGCGCCGCGGCTGGGCCCGTGCGCGAGCAGTTGTGCGTAATTCCAGCCGTAGCGGACGGCTTCCTCCGGGGTGCCCGCCGTGCCCTGGACGAGCAGCGTCGAGTCGCCGCTGACGGCGGCCGCGAGATGCTCGGAGACCCAGGTCTTGGCGGTACCGGGAACGCCGAGGAGCAGCAGGGCCCGGTCGGTGGCGAGTGTGGTCACGGCGACTTCGACGAGGCGGCGCGGACCGACGTACTTGGGCGTGATCACCGTGCCGTCCGGCAGTGTGCCGCCGAGCAGGTAGGTGGCGACGGCCCATGGGGACAGCTGCCAACGAGCGGGCCGCGGGCGGTCGTCGGCCGCGGCAAGGGCCTTCAGCTCATGGGCGAAAGCGTCCTCGGCATGCGGTCGCAGGGCCTGTACGCCAACGGCGGCGGTGGTTTCGGACACGGTCATGGATCCCCCTCCAGATCGGTCGACCTGATGTGGTTTCCACCGTGCACCATGGCACTGACAATCGGCCCCGACCGCAGGTCGGGGCCGATTCGGCGACTACGGGCGGAGCGTTCAGCCGGTCACCGGCGAGACCGCGACGCAACCGCCGGCGGTGACGAGGCCCGCGCCCTTGGCCTCCTTGATGACCTTGCCCTTGTGGGTGATCGAGCAGGTGACGTCGGCCCCGTCCTCGTCCAGGGCGATCGGTATGACGGCGGGCGGCATGATCCCGCGCAGCGTGACGGTCTTCCGCCACGGCAGCTTGGGGGACTTGACCGTCTCGATCTCCGGGTCCATGGCCTTGCCGCCGCCCGCGTGGAACTGGATCTCGTCCACGCTCGTGCCGGTGACCTCGTAGGTGACTTCGTACGTCTCGTCCACGGCCTTGTCCACCTGATCGACGGTCTCGGAGCAGGCGCCGAGGCCCACGGCGAGACCGAGAACGACGGCTGCGCAGACGGCCGTCCGAACGGTGCGGACGGTGCGGACGGTGCGGATGTTACGGACGGTGCGGTTCATCAGCTGATCCCCCGGATCCAAAGGTCTGGAGTTCGCAGCGAATCGCAAAGGAAAGGTAAAGTCAAGTGGTGCGCATGACGGCGAATCAGCAGGTCAGGATGATTGTCAGTGGTGCGTTCTACCGTCGTTCCCATGCTGCTATCTCACGGGGGAGAACCCTTGCGCACCGCCGACCCGGCGGCGCGCTGGACGGTGGAGCAGGTCCTGGCCCTGGCTCCTGACGACACGTCACGCAAGGCGGGGAGCAAGCTCGGTTCGGCCGGTCCGTGGTCGGGCGGCGGGTGCGACGGTTCGGGTGCGGTGTGGGGGCTGTGCAAGGGAAGCGGAAGCAAGCCGTATCAAACGGTGGTGGACACCACCGGCCCTGCTTACAAGTGCAGTTGTCCCAGCCGGAAGTTCCCGTGCAAGCACGCGCTGGGCCTGCTGCTGGTCTGGGCGTCCGGCGAATCGGCCCTGCCCGCCGGCGAGGTGCCGGACTGGGCCGGTGAGTGGCTGACGGGCCGTCGCAAGCGTGCGTCGGACAAGGGGGAGAAGGGCGGGCCGACGGTGGGCGGCGCCTCGGGCGCAGGCCCGGCCGACCCGGAGGCCGCCCGGCGGCGCGCCGAGCGCCGGGCCGGGCGGATCACCGGCGGTGCACAGGAGCTGGAGCAGCGGCTGACGGATCTGCTGCGCGGCGGTCTGGCAGCGGCCGATCAGTCGGGGTACGGGCTGTGGGAGGAGACGGCAGCCCGCATGGTGGATGCTCAGGCGCCCGGACTTGCCGCCCGTGTACGGGAGTTGAGCTCCATCCCGATGTCCGGGCCGGGCTGGCCGGTGCGGCTGCTGGAGGAGTGCGCGCTGCTCCATCTGCTGGACAGCGCATGGCTGGGGATCGACCGGCTGCCGGAGCCGCTGGCGGCCACGGTCCGTACCCGTGTGGGGCTGACCGCCCCCGCCGAGGGCCCACCAATCCGCGACCGCTGGCTGGTCCTCGCCCAGTACGACACCCCGGACGGCAAGATCGTCACGCGCCGCATCTGGCTGTACGGGAGGGTCTCGGGCCGCACGGCTCTGCTGCTCTCCTTCGGGGCGGCAGGGCGCGCCCCCGCGCTGGCACTGCCGGTGGGCGTCACGATCGACGCCGAGATCACGCTCTATCCGGGCGCCGGCCGGCTACGGGCGGAGCTGGGCGGGCAGTTCGGTGTTCCGTCACCGACCGGTACGCCACCGCCGGGCGGTACGGCGGCGGCCGCGATCGGTGCGTACGGAGACGCCCTGCTGGACGATCCCTGGCTGGACGCCTGGCCGGTGACACTGCGCGAGGTCATACCCGTACCGTCCGGGGACGGCTGGCAGCTGGTCGACGCGGCGGGTGATGCGGCCCTGCCCGTCGCCCCTTCGGCGCTGTCCCGGCCGGGCCTGTGGAAGCTCGTCGCACTCTCCGGCGGCTCGCCCATCACGGTCTTCGGCGAATGCGGCCACCGCGGATTCGACCCGCTCGCGGCCTGGTCCACGAACGCGGACGCCGGAGCTTGCGGAGCCGATGCCGACGGAGTCGGGATCAGCAGCGTCGACACGACGTCCGAGACCGTGCCGCTCATCTGACGTTGGATTCGAAGGGGGACCAATGCCTCACACCGTCACACCCGCGCCCTGGGAAGAGCTCGTCACCTCGGCGCTTCTCGGCACCGACCGCCGCCCGGCCGAGGGAGGCGGCGGACCGGGCGGACTTCTGGACGCGGCGGCGCTCCACACCGTGCAACGCAGAGCGGGGCTGCTGCCCCCCTCCGCGGCCGCCCGGCCCGAGCCGGCGCCCGCCGACCCGCGGCCGCCGCTGCCCCCGGCCGCGCGACGCAGGCTCGCCCAGCTGCTCGCGGACCGGTCGGCACCGGGCGGCTCGGGCGGCCGGCGGGGTGCGGCTCCTGATCTCACGGAGCTGATCCCCCAGTGGCTGGCCACCGCCAATCAACACGGCTACCGGGCCCCGGCCGCGTTGCTCCCGTCCCTGCTGGACGCGGCCAGGTCCCGTACCGACCTGCGGCCGCAGGCCCTGGCCTTCGCCGGGCCGCGCGGGCTGTGGCTGGCCGGGCTGAACCCCGAGTGGAAGTTCGCGCTGCGCGGCTCGTCCGGCGGCTCGTTGCTGCCGGACGTCACGGAGCCGGAAGCGGTCGCCCGGCTGTGGGAGGAGGGCCTGTTCGCCGAACGGGTCGCCCTGCTCGGGGCCGTACGGGCACACGATCCCGCTGGAGCGCTCGGGCTGCTCGCCACCACATGGACCACCGAGCGTGCCGAGGACCGGCTGATGTTTCTCGACTCACTGCGCACCGGACTGTCCGGAGTGGACGAGACCTTCCTGGAACAGGCGCTCTCCGACCGCAGTCGCAATGTCCGTTCGACCGCTGCCGAACTGCTGTCGGCGCTGCCGGAGTCGGCGTTCGCCGAACGGATGGCGGGCCGCGCGATGTCCTGTGTGAGCCCGGATCTCACCGGCGACGAGGCCTCCGTCGCCGTGGAGGCCCCGCACGAATGCGATGCGTCGATGGAGCGCGACGGCGTGGTGGCGGTGCCGCCGTCCGGGCGGGGCGAACGGTCGTGGTGGCTCGGCCAGTTGGTGGAGGCGACCCCCCTCGCCACCTGGCCGGTGCGGTTCGGTGGCCGCGCCGCACAGGAGATCGTCGGCCTGCCGGTGGCCGACGGCTGGGCCGAGGAACTGAACGCGGCGTGGTGCCGGGCAGCAGTGCGGCAGCGGGATCCGGAGTGGGCCCGCGCACTGCTCGGCGCCCCGTCCGTCCCCCCGTCGAACGGCCGGCCCGGTACGGCGTCGCTCGCCGAGCGGTCGAAACTGCTCGCCATACTTCCCGCAGCCGAACGGGCCGAATGGGTAGCCGACTTCATCGCGGCGCACGGACTGTCGGAGGCCTTCCAGTTGCTGGGGGTCTGCCCGACACCCTGGGCCGGACCACTCGGCCGCTCGGTCGTCGACGCCCTGGACATCGCCCGGGACGCGGGCAGCTATCCCTGGAGTTTCAGCGGCGTGATGGGCCTCGCCGAGCGCTGCCTGAACCCGGCCGAGGCGGACCGCCTGGCGGTCCTCACCACCACCCCGGACGAACCGGAGGACGCCTCACCGGGCGCGAACGGCTACTGGTCGGAGGCATTCCAACGACTGGTCTCCACGCTGCGGCTGCGCTCGGCGATGGACTTGGAACTGATACCGGATTGAGGGGGGAGCAGCGGACTCCGGCCGAGGGGAATCGGCAGGAACCGGACGCCTGGGCCTGGGGACAGGGCCCCGAAGGACCGGAGCCCGAGTGGGCCGGAGCCCGAGAGCCGAGTGTCCGGCGGGGCCGGCGGCCGGCCTCGGTCACCGGTCCCAGGTGAGCGGCACGGGCGTGCCGGGGGCCCGGGAGGGGACCGGGGACTCGGGGGCCAAGTGCCCGACAGGGGCCGGGGCCCGGGACGGGGCTGGGCGGAGCCGGGGCCAGGCGTCCGACGGGGCCAGTGGCCGATGCCCAGGCACCCGGTCCCGGGCGCAGTCCGCAGAGTCGGCCGCAGGCAGTGACTCCGGGCAAGCAGCTCCAGGGGCTCCAGGGCAAGCGGCCCCCGCCGGCCACCCCCGCGCAGCCGTCACCAGCACACCGCCGCGGGCAGACGAGCCTGTCGGCCCGCTGCCTTGCGGTGGGGAGAGGTCAGGCTTCCGCGTGGTGGCGGACGTTCGCGTTGACCCAGTCGACGATCGACGCCGTCGTCGCCCCCGGAGTGAAGATCTCCGCGACGCCCTGGTCCTTCAGCGGTGCGATGTCCGCCTCCGGGATGATGCCGCCGCCGAAGACCTTGATGTCCTCCGCCTCGCGCTCCTTCAGCAACTCGATCACCTTGGCGAAGAGCGTGTTGTGCGCACCGGAGAGGATCGAGAGGCCGATCGCGTCGGCGTCCTCCTGGATCGCGGTGTCCACGATCTGCTCGGGCGTCTGGTGGAGCCCGGTGTAGATGACCTCCATACCGGCGTCGCGCAGCGCCCGCGCGATCACCTTGGCCCCGCGATCATGGCCGTCCAGGCCTGGCTTGGCCACCACCACACGGATCGGACCGGTCACACCCATCACTGCCTCCACATGCGTCTCCCGTGCCTGAAGGGCCGGGGATGTGAACGAACGTTATCGACAGCATCCCGCAACCCGCCGTTTCGCGGTGGACGGGGAGGGGGAAATCACACGTGGGACATGTTCACCGGGCGCCGTTCCCGCTTGACGCGGCACACCTGCCGTGCGGGACCGGCCGCCAGGGGAGCCGCCAAGAGGTCGCCGTACCACCGCGCCGCCAGCCGCGCGGCACGGTGGTACGGGCTGCCGGGCCCGTCATCGGGCCTGTCGGCCGATCGTTCGCCGGTCACCACCGGTGAGCGGGGCCTGCGAATCGGGGCCGAACCCCGGCCGGATGGCCGGGCGGGCCGCCCGTACCTCCGCAACGGCACCCCATGAGGGCATACGGGGACCGGAGCCGCCTCCCCCGCTTGCCGAAGCAGGAGGTCGGCCATGAAGGTCCTGCCTTTCCTTCCCCTATTGCTGCGCCGGCCGTGTCTGTGTTGCGTCCGGCTGCCATCCGCGCTGCTCAAGGCCACCGCACTCGAACTGGTGGTGCTCGCCGGGCATGTGCTCCTCTACCCCACCGGCATCGCCGGGGAGCGGCGGCCCCCGCAGCGCCCGGCCGAACCGACCACCGCACCCCCCACTGCCCCGGCCGGGACCTCCGCCCTTCCCGCCGAGGGCGGCGAGCGGCCGCCGGTCGTGCTTCTGCACGGCTTCATCGACAACCGCTCGGTCTTCGTCCTGCTCCGCCGCTCCCTCGTCCGGCACGGCTGGCGCCATCTGGAGTCGCTCAACTACTCACCGCTGACCTGTGACATCCGTACGGCGGCCGAGCTGCTCGGGCGGCACGTCGAGGAGATCTGCGCCCGCACCGGACACCACCGGGTCGACATCGTCGGGCACAGCCTCGGCGGCCTGATCGCCCGCTATTACGTGCAGCGGCTGGGCGGTGACCAGCGGGTCCGCACCCTGGTCACCCTCGGCACACCGCACGGGGGCACGTCCATCGCCCCACTGGCCAGCGCTCACCCCATCGTGCGCCAGATGCGTACGGGCTCCGCGCCGATCGAGGAACTGCGCAGGCCGGCGCCCGGCTGCCGCACCCGGTTCGTGAGCTTCTGGAGCGAACTGGACCGGGTGATCGTCCCGGCCGAGGCGGCCTGCATCGACCATCCGGATCTCGACGCGCTGAACGTACGCGTCAGCGGCATCGGCCATCTCGCGCTCCCGGTGCACCCCACCGTCGCCACCGCCGTCCGGCAGGCGCTGGAATCCCGCGAATCGATGATCGAAGCCACAGGAGCCACCGGAGCAGCAGGAGCAGCTTCGGTGGCTTGACCGGCCCGGCCTCACCTCACCGCACCCCGCCGGAGGCCCCAAAAATAGAACGCGTTTCGAACATAGAGCCAAGGCTGTGTGGACAGCCCGTCGAAAGACGGCCGATTGCCCGTTTCCTGAGCCGCCCGAGCCTGCCGAAGATTGTCGACGTCACGTACCGCCGGGTAAAGTCGCGGCCACTGCTCCCCCTGGGATCCCTCCACCGGACCCCAGGCCACAGCTCCTGCTGCCGAGGCGAGAGAGAAGTTGGTGAACGACCAGCACCCCCACGCCGGGTACGCCGGATACGACAGCCAAGCCACCGGCGGCTTCGACAGCGACCCGCTCTTCGGCTCCCTTCCCGGCAGCTACGACGGCACGCACGGCAGCGGCTACGACACCGGCCAGGCCGGGTACAGCGGCCAGTACGACTCCACGCAGTGGGACACGGGTACACACGCCACCACCTCGTACGACGCCTACGCCCCGTACGCAGCGGAGTCCCAGCAGCAGTACGCCGCAGGCCCCACGTACGACACCACAGCCACCTGGACGCCCGGAGCCGACTACGGCACGGCAGCGACCACGGCCGCCACCGCTACCGCCACCTTCGCCGAAATTCCGGCCCAGGGCGCCGCCCCGGACTCCACGGGCCAGTGGGACACCAACGGCTGGTACCAGACCGGCCAGTGGGCGACGACCGACACGGCCGCGTACGACACCGGCGCGTACGACGCAACCGCCTGGAACACCGGCGCCACGCCCGAGCAGGAACAGCAGGCCGCGCAAACCACGCAAACCGCACAGATGTTGCACGAGGCGCCGACGACACACGAGGCACAAGAGGCGCACGAGGCGCACCAGTCGTACGAGTCCTATGCCGACCAGGGCTCCTTCGACCCGTACGAGCCCCATCGCACCGCCGAGTTCAGCCTCCCGGAGACGGGGGCGGAGGCCGGCTTCGACACCGACGTGCACGAAGCCGCCGCCGACGACACGGCCGACGCCGCGCCCGACACCCACCGCCCCATCGGACGCCCCGCCATCCGCGGTGGCGGCGGCAGCCGCAGTCGGCGGCGTTCCCCCGCAAAGCGTTCCGCGCTCCTCACCGTCGCCGTTCCCTCCGCCTGCGTGATGAGCGTGGCCGGTATCGCCGCGGCTTCCGTCAGCGGACTGGGCGGCGAGGACAAGAAGGACAACACCACCACGATGGCGGCCGCCGACCCCGGCTCCGTCAAGCCGGTCGCCGCCAACAACAAGCTGGACACCCAGCTCGCCAACCTCAGCGCCGACGCGGAGAACTTCGCCGACCGCGCCAGCCGTACCCAGGAACGCATCGACCTGAGGGAGCGGCAGGCCGCCGAGAAGAAGAAGCGCGCGGAAGAGGCCGCCCGCAAGGAGGCGCTGCGCCCCAAATTCCTCCTGCCGGTCGCGCAGCACGGCCTCAGCGCGTACTTCGGCCAGGCGGGCGTCAACTGGATGTCCGTGCACACGGGCATCGACTTCCCCGTCTCGTACGGCACGCCCGTGATGGCCGCGACCGACGGCACCGTACGCACCCAGCTGAACAGCGCCTACGGGAACATGGCCATCGTCACCATGGCCGACGGCACCGAGACCTGGTACTGCCACCTCAGCAGCACCAAGATCCGCTCCGGCCCGGTGAAGGCCGGCGATGTGATCGCGTACTCCGGGGATTCAGGGAACTCCACCGGCCCGCACCTGCACTTCGAGGTCCGGCCCGGGGGCGGAGCGGCAATAAACCCGCTGCCCTGGCTCCGCAGCCACGGACTCGACCCCACCTGAGCCACCCGGCGGCCGGTGCAACTGCCCCGGCCGCCCACTCGACTACCGGACTACAGCTTCTCGACCGGCGCGTACCGCAGCAGCAGCTTCTTCGGCCGCTCGTCCCCGAAGTCGACCGTCGCCTTCGCCTGGTCGCCGACGCCCTCGACCGCCGTGACCGTGCCGAGCCCGAACTGGTCGTGCGTGACCCGGTCCCCGACCACCAGCGTGACCGTCGGCTTGTCCGAGGTGCGCCGGGTCGCGAAGCCCGAGGGGCCCGACCGGGCGCGCGACGAGGACAGTGACGACGTGATCCCCGACGTCGGTCCGGCCGGGGCCGCCATCGGACCGGTCCGCTTCCACTCCAGGTGCTGGTCCGGGATCTCCTCCAGGAACCGCGACGGCGGGTTGTACGAGGGCTGCCCCCACGCGCTGCGCATCGCCGCCCGGGTCAGATAGAGCCGCTCGCGGGCCCGGGTGATCCCGACGTACGCGAGCCGCCGCTCCTCCTCCAGCTCCTTCACCTGTCCCAGCGCGCGCATGTGCGGGAAGACGCCGTCCTCCATGCCGGTCAGGAAGACCACCGGGAATTCGAGGCCCTTAGCGGTGTGCAGCGTCATCAGCGTGATGACACCGGAGCCGTCCTCGTCCTCGTCGGGGATCTGGTCGGAGTCGGCGACGAGCGCGACCTTCTCCAGGAATTCGGCGAGCGTGCCCGCACCTTCCTCTTCCCCCCGCTCCTGCTCGAATTCGAGGGCGACGGCGGCGAGTTCCTGAAGGTTCTCGATGCGGGTCTCGTCCTGCGGGTCGGTGGATGCCTGGAGCTCGGCGAGGTAGCCGGTGCGCTCCAGCACTGCCTCCACAACCACCGCCGGGCCCGCGCCGGACTCGACGATCGTGCGCAGCTCCTCCATCAGCGTGTTGAACCGCTTGACGGCGTTGGCCGATCGGGCCGCCATGCCGTACGCCTCGTCGACCCGGCGCAGCGCCTGCGGGAAGGTGATCTTCTCGCGCATGGAGAGCGCGTCGATCATCGCCTCGGCACGGTCGCCGATGCCGCGCTTGGGCACATTGAGGATGCGGCGCAGCGGGACGGTGTCCTCGGGGTTGGCGAGGACCCGGAGGTAGGCCAGGACGTCCCGGACCTCCTTGCGCTCGTAGAAGCGCACACCGCCGACGACCTTGTAGGGCAGTCCGACGCGGATGAAGATCTCTTCGAAGACACGGGACTGCGCGTTCGTACGGTAGAAGATCGCGACATCGCCCGCCTTGGCGTCGCCGGCGTCGGTCAGCCGGTCGATCTCGTCGGCGACGAACTGCGCCTCGTCGTGCTCGGTGTCGGCGACATAGCCGGTGATCCGGGCGCCCGTGCCGGCGTTCGTCCAGAGGTTCTTGGGGCGGCGGCTCTCGTTGCGCTCGATGACCGCGTTGGCAGCGGACAGGATCGTCTGCGTGGAGCGGTAGTTCTGCTCCAGGAGGATCGTGGTGGCGTTCGGGTAGTCCTCCTCGAACTGGAGGATGTTGCGGATGGTCGCGCCGCGGAAGGCGTAGATCGACTGGTCCGCGTCACCGACGACGCACAGCTCGGCGGGGGCGTCGCCCTCGCCGGCCGGGCCGACCAGTTCGCGCACGAGGGTGTACTGGGCGTGGTTGGTGTCCTGGTACTCGTCGACCAGGACGTGCCGGAAGCGGCGGCGGTAGTGCTCGGCGACGTCGGGGAAGGCCTGGAGCAGATGGACCGTCGTCATGATGATGTCGTCGAAGTCCAGCGCGTTGGCCTCGCGCAGCCGGGACTGGTACATCGCGTAGGCCTGGGCGAGGGTCTTCTCGAAGCCTCCCCCATTCTCGGCTCCGCTCGAATGGGAGGTGCCCCCTCCGACCTGGCCGGCGAAGGTCTCCTCGTCGATCAGCTCGTTCTTCAGGTTGGAGACCTTGGCCGTGAACGCCTTCGGCGGGAAGCGCTTCGGGTCGAGGTCGAGATCGCGGCAGACCAGGGCCATCAGGCGCTTGGAGTCGGCGGCGTCGTAGATCGAGAACGACGAGGTGAAGCCGAGCTTCTTCGACTCGCGGCGCAGGATGCGTACGCACGCGCTGTGGAAGGTCATGACCCACATGGCGTTGGCGCGCGGTCCGACGAGTTGCTCGACGCGCTCCTTCATCTCGCCGGCGGCCTTGTTGGTGAAGGTGATCGCCAGGATCTGGCCGGGGTGCACCCCGCGCTCGGCGAGGAGGTGGGCGATCCGGTGGGTCAGCACCCGGGTCTTTCCGGAGCCCGCCCCGGCGACGATGAGCAGCGGGGAGCCCGCGTGGACCACGGCGGCGCGCTGCTCGGTGTTCAGCCCGTCGAGGAGCGCCGCGGAGTCGATGACGGGGCGGTGCGCGCCGTCGCGGTAGTACGCGTCCCTGGGCGGCGGGGGCCCGTCGAATACGCCCGCGAAGAGGTCCTCCGGCACCGCTTCGGGTGCGGAGTCCTCGGGGGGCGGCGGGGGCTCTTCCTCCGAGTGCTGGAGGCCGGCCAGGAAGCTGTCGTCAAAGAGGCTGCTCATCGCTTGTCGAGTCTAGGCCGCCGCAACGACACACGACGGCCGCATGGCGAACCGCACCCGACGACCGGGCACACAAAGGCAGCGGTCACCCACTCCGTGTAAGGGGATACGGCGGCCTTCCGTTCCACCCGAACCCGACAGCTGACCCGGTAGCGGTCCGCGGAAGGAGATGCCGGCCTTGGCGTCGCATCGCAGACCGCGCACCCGGGTGCGCACCACCACACCGGCCGCAGGGCTCACCACGGCGGCACTGGCGTCCGTGACCCTGTTCTCCGTACCGAGCGCCACGGCCGCCCCACCCCGAATCCCAGCATCGAGGACGTCCAGAAGAAGCTGGGCGAGGCGCGCGCGATGCTGTCGGGCGGCACGGGCCGGCTCAGGTCCAGAGCGTGGCGATGAAGATGTTGGCGAGCGTCAGCCCGCCCACCGCCGCGAAGGCGCCCTTGTCGACCTTCTCCTCGTCCCGCTTGACGTAGACGAGCGCAAGGATCACGACCAGGAGCAGCAGCTTGACCCCGATCTTGATGTTGTTCACGTGGTGGCCGTCGGCCTCGTTGAGCCCGACCAGCGCGACACCGGTGACCAGCATCGTCAGTGCGCCGTGCAGCATCGCCGGGACGAAACGGGCCGTGCCCGCGCCCATCGCCTTCATCTGGGTCAGGAAACCGCCCAGCAGAGAGGCGATGCCGATGATGTGCAGGGCGACGAAGACATTGATGAGTACGTCCATGGCTCCGCAGCCTAGCCCCGGCCATATCACCACTCCGCAGGCAGGTCGGCTTCCTGTTCACTCTCGCCCGCACCAATTGCCTGACTCTGGTGCAATTTTTCCGATCAATCGACGACAGCGCCGCGCCAAATTCGGGCAATAGGCGTCATTACGACTCTTCCCCGTGCCCCGGGTTTAGCGTCCCTACCCAGGTGACCGGCTTCACCGCCGCTCCGCACCCGGACGGCGAACCGGTCACCCCGCCGAGAAATCCGGCGGCGGGCCGCTCCCCCTGTTGGTGACCCGCCGCCGGACCTCGGGCGGGCCCGCCGGTAGTCCCCGACGGGCAGTCGCCAGGAAGGACGCACGCCCCCGTGGCAGCGCACCGGAAACCCAAGCAGCGCCCGTACACCGGCTCTGCTGCCCGCACCGCAGCCACCCTCGCCATCGCCGGGGCCGCCACCGCTGCCGCTCTGCCAGGTTCCGCACACGCCGATCCCCAGCTCACCCCCGCCCAGGTCAGGGCGGAGGTGAACCGGCTGTACCACGACGCGGAAGTCGCCACCGAGCAGTACAACGGCGCGAAGGAGAAGGCGTCCGCCGCCGCCGATGCCGTCGACACCCTGCGCGACGAGGCAACCCGCAGGACCGAGCGTCTCAACGCCTCGCGCAACGCACTGGGTTCGCTCGCCGCCGCGCAGTACCGCACCGGCGGCCTGAACCCGGCCGTACAGCTGGCGCTCTCCTCCGACCCCGACCAGTATCTGGAGCGCGCGTCGTACGTGGACCGGATCGGCGACCGCCGGGCCGCCGAGGTCGACGGGGTGGAGCGGCAGGTCGCCCGGATCGCCCAGCTGCGCTCGCAGGCCAAGGGAAAGCTGGCTGCGCTGGCAACCCGCCAGGCCGAGCTGAAGAAGCACAAGGCGACGATCAGGACCAAACTGGCCGACGCACAGCGGCTCCTCGCCACCCTGTCCCCGGCCGAGCGTGCCGCCTACGAGAGCTCGGACAGCGCGCGCTCCGCCGACCGTGCCGACCGCAGCACCGCACGCGGTCCAGCCCAGACTCCCAACACCCGTGCCGCCGAGGCCATCGCGTTCGCGTACGGGGCGCTCGGAAAGCCGTACGTCTGGGGCGCGACCGGCCCGTCCTCGTTCGACTGCTCCGGGCTCACCCAGGCCGCCTGGCGCTCCGCCGGTGTCTCGCTCCCCCGGACCACGTACACCCAGATCAACGCCGGACAGCACATCTCCCGCTCCGAACTCGCCCCGGGCGACCTGGTGTTCTTCTACTCCGGCGTCAGCCACGTCGGGCTCTACATCGGCAACGGCCTGATGATCCACGCCCCGCGCCCGGGAGCACCGGTCCGGATCGCGCCGATCGACCAGATGCCCTTCGCCGGAGCGACCCGGGTGGCATAGGCTCCCGACTTCTGATCAACCGGCCGGAGGACAACCGCACATGCCCATGGACCTCGATGTCCAGACCCATGCCCGTACGCTCGCCCTGCGCTCCCCCGACCATCTCCGGGTCGGCCCCTTCACCGTGCGGTACAACCCGAACTGGTCGATCAAGTACGCCAATTACGCGATACCCGATCAGGACGCCGAGCCGACGGCGGAGGACCTCGACGCACTGATCGCGGCGTTCCGCGAGTACGACCGGATGCCGCGGCTGGAGTTTCTGCCCGGCTGGGCACCCGCGGTCGAACCCGCGCTGCTCGCCGCCGGGTTCACCGTCGAGAACCGGGCCCCGATCCTGGCCTGTGCCCCGGGCGGCCTGCTGCCGCCGAAGCCGGTGGACTCCCTCGCGATCGCCGAACCGGTCACCGACGCGGAGTTCGACGCCGCCGCGCTCGTCCAGCACCACGGATACGGCGGGACCGGCGAGCCCGAGGGCGGCGAGGCTGCCTGGCTGCGCGCGGCGGCCGGGGGCGGCGGGGTCGCGGCCCTCGCCACGGTCGACGGCATCCCGGCGGGCGCGGGCGGCTGCTCGGTCCCGGTCGACGGCCTCACCGAACTGGCCGGCCTCGCCGTCGCCGGCACCTTCCGCCGCCGCGGCATCGGCGCCGCGCTCTGTGCCCACCTGACCGCGACCGCCTTCGAGCGGGGCTGCCGGGTGGTGTGGCTGGAGCCGGGCGACGCGGATGTGGAGCGGATCTACGCGGGGATCGGCTACCGCAGGGTCGGCGAGAAGCTGAACATCTCGCTCGGCCCCGCCCCTGCGGCCGGCTGACTCAGACCAGCCGCCGCGCCGTCGCCCACCGGGTCAGCTCGTGCCGGTTCGACAGCTGCAGCTTCCGCAGCACCGCCGAGACATGCGACTCGACCGTCTTCACCGAGATGAACAGCTGCTTGGCGATCTCCTTGTACGCGTAGCCGCGGGCGATCAGCCGCAGCACCTCGCGCTCGCGCTGCGTCAGCCGGTCCAGGTCCTCGTCGACCGGCGGCGCGTCCGTGGAGGCGAAGGCGTCGAGGACGAAGCCGGCCAGCCGGGGCGAGAACACCGCGTCGCCGTCCTGGACCCGGAAGACCGAGTCGACCAGGTCGGTGCCGGTGATGGTCTTCGTGACATAGCCGCGGGCACCACCGCGGATGACGCCGATGACGTCCTCGGCGGCGTCCGAGACGGACAGGGCCAGGAACCGCACCGGGTTCTCGGCGGCGCCCATCAGCGGGGCGCAGCGGCGCAGCACCTCGACGCCGCCGCCGCCGGGCAGATGGACGTCGAGGAGGACGACCTCGGGGCGGGTCGCCGTGATGACAGTGACCGCCTGGTCGACATCGGCGGCCTCGCCGACCACCTCGACGCCCGTCTCCTCGGTGCGGCCGATCTCGGCCTGGACGCCGGTGCGGAACATCCGGTGGTCGTCGACGAGCACGACCCGTACCCGGCGCTCCGGGCCCCCGGTCGCCTCAGTGGTCTTGGTCATCGCTCGCCCTCTCCATCTCCAGCTCGACTTCCGTGCCCCCGCCGGGCACCGAACGCAGCCGCGCCGTACCACCGTTGCGCTGCATCCGGCCGATGATTGATTCTCGTACGCCCATTCTGTCCCCCGGTACGGAATCCAGATCGAATCCCGGGCCCCGGTCGCGTACCGAGACGAAGACCGTGCGGCCCTCGACCTCCGCGTAGACCTGCACGGCGCCGCCCTCGCCACCGTACTTGGCGGCGTTGACCATCGCCTCGCGTGCGGCCTGCATCTGTGCGGCCAGCTTCTCGTCCAGCGGGCAGTCGCCGACGACGACGACCTCCAGCGGAACGCCGTGCTTGTCCTCGACCTCGGCGGCGGCGCGCTTGACCGCCTCGGCGAGGGTCTCGGGTTCGTCGTCCTCGTCCTTGCCGGTGCCCTCGGGGTTGTACAGCCAGTTGCGCAGTTCGCGCTCCTGTGCGCGGGCCAGTCTGCGGACCTCGCCCGCGTCCTCCGCGTTGCGCTGGATCAGGGTGAGGGTGTGCAGCACCGAGTCATGGACATGGGCGGCGACCTCGGCACGCTCCTGGGCCCTGATGCGCATCGTGCGTTCCTCGGAGAGGTCCTGGGTCATGCGTACGAGGTAGGGGCCGGCCAGCAGCGCGATGCCGGTGAGGACGGCGATCGCGGCGGTCAGGACGTTGCCGAGCTGGGCCGCGGACCCGCGTACCACCATGAAGACGGCCAGGCCCAGGCCGACCAGGGCCACCCCGGCAAGCCCCCGGGCCAGATGCAGCACCCGGCGGCGGTTGCCGACCTCCATCCAGCGGGCGCGCCGGGCGTTGTCGGCCTGCCGCCAC
Organism: Streptomyces sp. NPDC037301; assembly: GCF_055602785.1. Classification (NCBI taxonomy): domain Bacteria; kingdom Bacillati; phylum Actinomycetota; class Actinomycetes; order Kitasatosporales; family Streptomycetaceae; genus Streptomyces; species Streptomyces sp. NPDC037301. The sequence goes on along the minus strand of NZ_JBVJWD010000003.1, from coordinate 300,126 downwards.
ACCAGTACGGAACCTGCGCCGATCAGCAGCGTGGGCCAGATGTAGCGGTCGGCCTTGCTGCCCATGTCGACGTTGCCGACGAAGATGATGGCGCCGATGAACAGCGCGATGAGAGCGAAGACCTGGCCCTTGTCGGGTTTGCGGAGCCGGCGTCTGCCGTCCGGGGCGGTCTCGAAGACGGAGCGCGGCGCATCCACACCACCGACACCGAGCGGGACGACGATCCAGAACACGGCGTAGAGCAGCGCGCCGAGGCCGTCCGCGAAGAACAGGCCGAGGAAGACGAACCGCACCCAGGCGACGGGCAGCCCGAGATGCCCGGCGAGACCGCGCGCGACGCCGCCGAGCAGCCGTCCGTCGGCGCTGCGGTACAGCTTGCGCAGCGGCGGCTCCTCCGGGTCGGCGTTGAGGGAGCTTGTGGCTCGGGGCGTGGCGGCTGGCATGACCCGATCGTCACATGTCCGTACGGGCGACGGCATCAGGGTCCGCCCCCGACTCGACCCTGAGAGTGCGCCCGGGCGCCTCCCGCGGGAGCCGCCCGGCCGGTACCGGGTTGCCTCCCCCAGGGGACCGCCGGGCCAATATCAGGGATCGACCAGGGTCGGTGCGGGTCCCGGATGGGCGCCCGGCCCGTCACCATGGAGCCATGACCGTTCCCCAGGACGCCTCCCCCGGTGTCGCACCGCCCCCCGGACCGGGACCGCAGCTGCGACGCAGCCCGCGGCACAAAGTCGTGGCCGGGGTGTGCGGCGGGCTCGGCCGGTACTGCGACGTCGATCCGGTGATCTTCCGGATCGTGCTCGGTGTGCTGTCCGTCACCGGCGGCATCGGACTGATCTTCTACGGCTTCGCCTGGCTGCTGATCTCCCTGGAGGGCGAGGACGAGAACGAGGCGCGCCGGCTGCTGTCCGGCCGCGTCGAGGGTGCGTCGCTGATCGCGGTGCTGCTCGCGCTGATCGGCTGCGGGCTGTTCCTCTCCATGCTGGGCAACGGCGGCACGCTGGCGTTCTCCGCGATGCTGTCGCTCGCGGTCGTCGGTTTCGCCGTCTGGACGCAGAACCGCAGGACGGCGGCGCCCGAGGACCCGCTGCATCCGGCGACCGCGCAGGCGGTGGCGGACGCGCCGCCCGAGGTGAAGGCTCCGCCGTCGCCGGGCAGCCCGTCGTGGTGGCGGGATCCGATCATCAAGGACGGCACCTCGGGTCCGGTGGGCCCCGGCTACCTGTGGGGTCCGGCCGATGTGACGCTCGACGGCCGGGCGGTACGCCCCCGGGGGGCGACGCCTCAGGACCCGTTCCGCGCGCCCCCGCAGGAGGCCGGCACCCGGGGCCCGGCCTCGATCGGCGGTCTCGTATTCCTGTTCGCGCTGATCGCGGGCGGTCTGGGCACGGGGCTGAGCTGGGACTCCCAGCCGTTCGGCACGAGTCTGCAGATCGGTCTGGCCGGTGCGCTCGCGGTGTTCGGGCTCGGCATGCTGGTCAGTGCGTTCCTCGGACGGACCGGCTTCGGCACGGTCATGCTGTCGATGACCACGGCGGCCCTGCTGGCGGGTTCGTCCGCGCTGCCCAAGGACATCACCACCCAGTGGGTGCGCGAGGGCTGGCAGCCTGCCTCGGTGGCGGCGGTCCGGCCGCACTACGAACTGGGCTCCGGGGTGGCACGGCTGGACCTCACCGAGATCACGGTCCCCCGGGGCGACACCGTCCGTACGGGGGTGAACGTCGGGGCGGGCCGCGCGGTCGTCGTCGTACCGAAGGCGGTGACAGTGAAGGTGGACGCGCGGGCAGGCCTCGGTGACATCACATTGCCGGTCAACCAAACGGGCGACGCGCCGGACAGTCTGCAGCGCGCTGTGGACGTCAACCCGTCGCAGCAGGAGCGCAGGACGCTTCCGCCGCCCCCGGGCAGCAAACCGGCCGGCACGGTCGAGCTCACTCTCGAAGTCGGCATCGGACAGGTGGAGGTCACCCGTGCTGCGTCATGAGATCCGTCCGGGGCGGGCGGTGGCGGGCCTGGTCATGCTCGCTCTGGCAGCGGGATACGCGGCGGACGCCGCGGGGGTCTGGGACGCCCCGTGGGTCTTCTTCTTCCCGCTGTTCTTCGGCGGCCTCTGGCTGGCCGCCACCGCAACCTGGGTGAACTACACGATCCGTCGCCGTCGTGACGCGAGAAGGGCGTCCACGGAGAACGCCGCGGCCCCGCCGAGCAGCAGCGGCAGCCAGGCCATGAGGTAGGCCAGGTCGTTGCCGAAGTAGTACGGATCGACCTGCCAGCTCACGGTCAGCCACAGGCTCAGCGAGATCAGCGCCCCGCCGAGCGCGGCGAGCCGTGCCCACAGCCCGATGAGGGTGCCGATGCCGACGGCGAGTTCACCGAGGGCGATGGCGTACCCGAAGGCGCCGGGACTCTTCAGCGCGAGATCGACGAGGGCCGGGATCGCGGACGAGTCGCGTACCGCGTGCATCATCTCGCCGATGGAGCCGGCGCCGCTCGCGCGGAAGAAGGAGCTGTCCGTCAGTTTGTCGAGCCCGGCGTAAATGAAAGTGACACCGAGAAAGATCCGCAGCGGCAGCAGGGCATGCTCCCGCGCCAGCTCCTTGAGCCCTCTCGGCTCACCCAGACCGCGTACGGCCGTGCCGTAACTCTGAATGTCCTGCATGTGGCTGCCCCACCTTCCGTAGACCCGTCGACAGACCATACGTACGCGGTGGACGCCCGGCTCACCCGGTGAGGCGTCCGGTCGGCCGGTATCTGTCACCCTTCGGCCGGGCGCGGGCTGCGGCAGTCAGTCCGTCACATCGATCTCGACCCGGTTCGTCTCCACCCCGGCAGCGGTCACGACCTGCACCTCCACCAGCCCCGGTTCCACCTCCACCGGTACCGGCACGGTGAGCACGCTGTCGGTCGGGTTGGCGAAGCCGCCGGTCACCGGGATCAGCGGCACATGCACATGGACCCGGCCGATCCGGACGACCATGCGGGCCAGCCGGTCCGGCGCCCCGGCACCGGGCGGCACGAAGCCCGCACCACGGATCTCGATGTCGTCGCCCGTACGGATCGGCGCGTCCAGATCCCCGGCCTCCCGGGCCCGGACCACCGAGAGCACCACAGGACGCCCGCCCTCCGCGTACTTCCCGGCGAAGTACGCGAGCGCCGAGACGGTGACCAGCAGCGCCAGACCCCAGGGCAGGTCGGGCAGCTGCTCGGGCCTGCGGGCGAGGCGGACCGCGGCGAACAGTACGGCGACGGTGCTCACCAGCACGTACTGCACATCCGTGAAGCTGCCCCGCCCGGAGTCGTCGGTGAGCAGATCGGCGGCGCGCGGCCGGTCGGCCCGCAGCTTCTGCAGCCGCCCGGACAGCGCCCGTACGGTCACCACCCGGCGCACAACCACGGCGACGGCGCACACCAGCGCAAGCACGGTCACCACCCCGGCACCCCTGGCCAGATCCAGCCCCTCGATCAGTCCGTCGCGCTCGGCGTGGCCGGAGGCGCCGGCCAGCTGGAGCGCCAGCACGAGTACGGAGAAGACAGCGAGCAGCACCCAGGACGCGGCGACCGCCCGGGAGGTGGAAAGCCGGTTGTCCTCGCCGATCACCGGGGCGAGGAGGCCGCCGCGGGCCCGGTGGACATGCGCAGCGCCGGTGAGCAGGCCCGCGGTGACGAGTCCGGCGACCAGTCCGGCCGTACGGGCGTTGGTCCAGCCCGCACCGATGGCGGTGGCGGCCTCGGCGACGACCAGCACGGCGACGCTCCCCCACACCGCGATCAGGGTGCGCCGCCACACCCGGTACAGCCAGACGTCGCCCGCCTCCCGGCCCCGTTCGGCGACGGTCCTGGCGGACTGGGTCAGCTCGTCCGAGACCCACTGGCGGGTCGCGGAGGCGGACTGGGCGACCCCCGGCGGCAACCCCTGACCTGCGGCGAGTTCGTCCCGCTTGGCCAGGAAGGCGGCCACCGCACGCCGGTGGCCCTCGCGCGCCCCGTGCGGGCAGTCGCCGCACGTGCAACCGCCGCCGTGCGTGCTGCTCGCCCTCGCCTCGTCCAACGCCACGGAGAACGCCGCCCTTTCAAGCCCCGGTCCAGCCAACTCGGCTGCGATTGCTGCGAATTGTGCCGTACGGAAGGGCTCGGGCCCGCATCGGGGCGGCCCGTCGGCGCGTATCGTCAGAATGTGCGACTGATCCGGCGCCACAGTGGCTGGTAGTTGATCCAGGCCACCAGGTCGCTGCCCAGCTGCTCACGGGTGGTGACCGCGTCCCGGTGCTCGATCAGCACCGGCTTTCCGGCCGCCCGTGCGGCCAGCTGCACCTGACAGGAGCGCTCGAGCGCGATGAACCACCAGGCGGCCGCGTCCACCGAGTCGCCGACGGTCAGCAGCCCGTGATTGCGCAGCACGATCGCCTTGTGGCCGCCGAGCGCGGCGGCGATCCGGCACCCTTCCTCCTCGTCCACGACAACCCCGGTGTACCCGTCATACAGGACGTGGTCCTCGTAGAAGGCACAGGATTCCTGGGTGATCGGTTCGATGAGCTCGCCGAGCGCGGACAGGGCCCGTCCGTGCAGGGAGTGGGTGTGCGCGACGGCGACGACGTCCGGGCGGGCCCGGTGCACCTGCGCATGGACGGCGAACGCCGCCTGATTGACGTGGTGCCGCCCCTCGACGACCTGCCCTTCCCCGTTGACCAGGATCAGCTCGTCCGGCGTGAGCCCGTCGAAGGAGGCCCCGAAGGGGTTGACCCAGAAGCAGTCGGTGAACTCCGGGTCCCGCGCGGTGATGTGACCGGAGACGCCGTCCTCGTACCCGTACTCCCCGAACAACCTGAGCGCCCCGGCCAGCCGTTCCTTGCGGTACGCGCGCTCGTCCTCCACCGACTCGTGGACGGGCGGCATCGCGAAGTGGAGCTGGTCCACAGGTATGGGTGTGGGCTCGGGCATGGCGACTCCTCGGGGCTCCCAGGGCGTACGGGATCGGAAGTTACCGCCGGTTGCCGCAGGTGGCCAGAGGGATCACGTACCGATTCATGCATCGGTCCAGATATGGATTCGGGCCCCTGTCACGCACTCAGCACGAGGTAGGCGAGGCCGAACGTTCCCCGGTAGCCCCCGTAGTACCCGGTGCGCCGGTCGTCGACCGCCGCGACGACACCGTCGTGCAGCGGATGCGCCGGGTTGGCCAGCGCCCAGCGCTCGCCCCGCCCGATATTGGCATTCGCCTCGAAGAGATCCCATTCGCGCTGGTCGGCAACGGTCACCTGGAGCGGCCGCAGCCCGACGGCCTCGGCCTGCCGGATCAGCTCCAGCAGCGAACCGAAGTCCCCCGGCTCGGCCCCCAGCCCGGCCAGCGCCTGCGCCGATGGCTCGCGTTCCCAGAACCCTTCCCCGAACAGCACCCGCCCACCGGGCCGCACGGCCGCCCGCAGCGCCTTCAGTGCCTCCGGGGTGGACCCCGGCCAGGCGTGCGAGGCCCCGATGGACACGGCCAGGTCGTAACCGCTGTCTGCCCACTCGGCGGCAGGCGTCTCATGGAACCGTACGCGCTTCGCGAGCCCCCGCTCCCCGGCGAGCGCCCGCCCCCGCGCCACGGCCTCGGAATCGGTCTCGACGCCGTCCCCGGTGCTCCCGGGCGCCGACTCCACCAGCCGCATCAGCAGTTCGCCCCAGCCGCTGCCGAGGTCCACGATCCGCGCCCCTGCGCCGGGGGCACAGGCCGCGACGAGCTGGACGGCATGCTCCTCGGAGAGCGGGGTGTTCCACGTCAGACGGTCGTTGTGGGCGGCGGACATGAGGGCGCGGATCTCATCGGCAGACATGAGGGCGGAGCCTGGCACGGGCGCGGGGGGCGGTGCCACCCCTTTTCTATGGGCGGCGACGACTGATCGCGGTGAGGTCGATCTCGATGGGGAAGGGGACGTCCAGCTTCAGCCTGTTGTGGTGGATGCCCGTGGCCACGTAAGCGCTCAGCGCGGGATCGAGTTCGTAGACGTACACGACCGGCAGACCTTCGTTCTGCTCCACTCGCCAGAAGTGCCGCACACCCGCGGCAGCGTACTTGCGGGGCTTGACCTCACGGTCTCTGCCTTCGGATTCCTCCGAGACGACCTCCACGGCAAGAATGACGTCCTCCGGCCGGAGCCACGTCTCTCTCGGCCCGGTGTCCGCTCCGAGAGGAACCACCAGCACGTCCGGCTCCGGACGGTTCCGCTTGTCGAGTCCGATGCTGAATTCCCGGAAGACATCGAGATCGTCCGGGGCCTGGTCCAGAAGTGCATTCTCCAGCAGCCGCATGGTCCGCATATGAAACTCGGTCTGCGGACTCAGGAAAACGAGACTCCCGTCGATCAACTCTGTGCGTCGCGGCAGATCCGGCAACCGGTCGAGATCGTCAGCCGTCCAGCCCCCGGGCGGGGGAACCGGATAGTTGTACTTCTCGTCCAACTCGAACTCGGGCGCGGCGCTCATGATTGCTCCCATGGGAGTGAGTCTCGTCTCCTGAGCCAGCGTACCCAGCCGGTACGACAATGCCGCCGCCCAAACGAATGAGCGACGGCATCAGCGTTGACCCTGCAAAAAGGTCACTCCCACTCGATGGTGCCCGGCGGCTTGCTCGTCACGTCGAGCACGACGCGGTTGACGTCGGCGACCTCGTTGGTGATGCGGGTCGAGATCTTGGCGAGCGTCTCGTACGGCAGACGCGACCAGTCGGCCGTCATGGCGTCCTCGGAGGAGACCGGGCGCAGGACGATCGGGTGACCGTAGGTACGGCCGTCGCCCTGGACGCCGACCGAGCGGACATCGGCGAGCAGGACCACCGGGCACTGCCAGATGTCGCGGTCCAGGCCGGCCGCCGTCAGCTCCTCGCGGGCGATGGCATCGGCCTCGCGGAGCAGGTCGAGCCGCTCCTTGGTGACCTCGCCGACGATACGGATGCCGAGACCCGGGCCGGGGAACGGCTGGCGCTGGACGATCTCCTCCGGCAGGCCGAGCTCCTGGCCGACCATCCGGACCTCGTCCTTGAACAGCTGGCGCAGCGGCTCGACGAGCTGGAACTCGATGTCGTCGGGGAGGCCGCCGACATTGTGGTGGGACTTGATGTTGGCGGTGCCGGTGCCGCCGCCGGACTCGACGACGTCCGGGTAGAGCGTGCCCTGGACGAGGAACGCGACGTCCTCGCCGGCCGCACCCGCCTCGGCGACGAGCTCGGCCTGGGCCTGCTCGAAGACGCGGATGAACTCGCGACCGATGATCTTCCGCTTCTGCTCGGGGTCGGAGACCCCGGCCAGCGCGTTCAGGAAGCGCTCCTCGGCGTCGACGACCTTCAGCTGGACGCCGGTGGCGGCCACGAAGTCCTTCTCGACCTGCTCGGTCTCGTCCTTGCGCATCAGGCCGTGGTCGACGTACACGCAGGTCAGCTGCGAGCCGATGGCCTTCTGCACGAGGGCTGCGGCGACTGCGGAATCCACGCCGCCGGACAGGCCGCAGATGGCGCGCTTGGTGCCGACCTGCTCGCGGATCAGCGCGATCTGCTCCTCGACCACATTGGTCGTGGTCCAGGTCGGCTCGATGCCGGCGCCGCGGTAGAGGAAGTGCTCCAGGACCTGCTGGCCGTGCGTGGAGTGCAGGACCTCGGGGTGGTACTGGACGCCGTAGAGCTTCTTCTCGTCGTTCTCGAAGGCGGCGACCGGTACGACGTCCGTGGACGCGGTGACGGTGAAGCCCTCGGGGGCGGCGGAGCAGGCGTCGCCGTGCGACATCCAGACCGACTGCTCGGCGGGGGTGCCCTCGAAGAGCGTGGAGCCGGCCTTGGAGACGGTGAGCGGGGTGCGGCCGTACTCACGGGCACCGTTGTCGTCGACGGTGCCGCCGAGCGTGGTGGCCATCAGCTGGAAGCCGTAGCACATGCCGAAGACCGGAACCCCGGCCTCGAAGATTGCACGGTCGAGGGAGGGTGCGCCCTCCGCGTACACCGAGGAGGGGCCGCCGGACAGGATGATCGCCCGGGGGTTCTTGGCCAGCATCTCGGCCACCGGCATCGTGGACGGGACGATCTCGCTGTAGACCCGGGCCTCACGGACGCGTCGGGCGATGAGCTGGGCATACTGCGCCCCGAAGTCGACAACGAGGACCACGTCGGTGGCGATGTCGGGGGCGGCGGGGGGTGCTGCTGGCACGGGGCGGCCTTCCGGCGGTGAAAGGGGGTCGGTTTTGTCGATTCTACCGGGGTTGCGGAGGCGGCCGTCGTCACGCCCGGACGGGGCTGCGGGAAGCGCAGGCCCCGGGCCGGGGACAGCCGGTGTCTCAGCATCCGGGCCCCGTGTTGGCCCGCCCGCACAGGCGGGGCCATACTGAGTTCCATGCGACAGCACACGACCTTCGTCTTTACCTATGGCATCCGGCCCGCCGGCTGCCATGGTCGTGCTGCTTGATCCACTGACAAGCAACGTTCCAGGCGCCCCGGGCCGAAAGGCCCGGGGCGTTCTGGCGTTCCGGACCGGTCGGATTCGGGGGCCGCACCCCGCGAGGAGTCACCACCATGACCAGCACCGCCCCTGTGCAGAGCAGCACCGCGAAGACCGGCACTGCGAAGACCACCGCCGAGAAGACCGGCGCGCACACCGATGAGGCCGCCGCGCTGATCGACAACGCGAGGTCCCGCATCGACGCCCTCGACGACCGGATCATCGGACTCGTCCAGGAGCGGATGGCCATCTCCGCGGTCATCCAGGAGGCCCGGATCACCTCCGGCGGGCGTCGGATCAACCTCTCGCGCGAGATGGAGATCCTCGGCCAGTACCGGGACGCGCTCGGCAAGCCCGGCACCTCCCTCGCCATGACGCTGCTCGAGCTCTGCCGCGGCCGGGCCTGACATCCCACGGGCAGGGGGTGTCCGGGCGTATCCCAGTTCGGGCCGACTCTCACCCGTACGGCGCGTGACCGGGGCCGTCGTGGCTTCGTTGGTCCCGGTGTCCGTGCCAGCCAGGGGCGGCTTTGGAAAGAAACCACGCGTGGCTCCGCTGGAGCGTGTGGCGTACTGCAGGTACGCCGTGGGACCGCGCCCCAGCGTGCGTGACCGGTCGGCAGGGGACAGCAGCCCGGTCACCCCAAGAACGGTCGGCTCCGGGGACGCCCGGAGCCGACCGTATCCGGTCGAAACGGTCTGCGCGGGGCGCAGCCGTCCAGCTCGGTACCGAGGCCGCGTCCCCATGCTGATCGCGCAGGGCCCCGTGGGCCGCCTCCCGGTCCACGGGGCCCTTGCTCATGCCCTCGTCCGGCCCCGGCCGGGCGTCAGCCCCGCTGGGGGCGGCGGCGGGCCGTCGCGTACAGCACACCGCCCGCTGCGAGTGCGACCGCCGCACCGGCGGCCACCGGCAGCGCGACGGTGCCGGTCGCTGCCAGGGCGCCGCCGGTGGAACCGGCCGTGGTGGAACCGCCCGTTGCGGCTCCTGAGGTGGTCGAGCCGTTGGACGTGGCGCCGGAGCCGCCGGTCCGGCCGCCGGCGGTGGCCTGGCCGGCCGAGCCTGAGCCGGAGGCCCCGCCCGAGGCGGTGGATCCGGAGCCGCTGTCGCCGTCGTCGCTGTTCAGGACCAGCAGCGCGGTGTTGTTGCCCGGCTTCGGGTCGAACGGCAGCTTCGGGGACTCGGCGAGGAGCGGGGTGCGTACTGTGACCGTGCCGGAGGCTCCCGTCACCACCTTGTCGATCTTCAGATGGAAGCGCAGGGCGAAGTCGGCGTCGTCCCGAACGGCCATGGACGTGTCGCAGACATAGCGGGGCGCTCCGCTCCGGCTCTCGCGATACTGACCGTCGGCCGTCACACCCCGGCAGGCGGCGGGACTGCCGGTGACCGAGGCGCCCTCGGGGACGGTGAAGTCGACCGTGGCGACGGGCTCACCGGATCTCGGGTGGCCGACCCAGGCCGGGCCCTTGTTGCGGAAGCCGATGGTGGCCGCGACGGTCTCGCCCGCGGGGCCCCGCGCCCGGGCGCCGTAGGCCACGAAGTCGGCGGAGTTCGCGGTGACGAAGTCGGCTTCCTGCTGGTTGTCCCGGGGATCGAGATCCACGCCCCGTACGGTGGCGGCCTCCTTCAGGGTGAGCGCGGCGCCCTTGCCCGCGGTGACGCCCGCCGCCGAACGCTGCGCGCCCCGCCCCGGTACGTCCTCGTCGATGCGGTAGACGAATGTGTCGTGGAAGGCGTGCTCGGTGGCCTTGAGGGAGAGCGGTACGGCGAGCCGGTAGGTCGCCCCCGCTTCGTACGTGCCGGGGACGGAACAGCGGGCGGTGGTTCCGGCGGGGAAGCCCCGGCCTGCTTCGCCCTCGCTGTACTCGCAGTTCGCGTAGCGCTCGATGAAGTCCAGGCCGCGCGTGTACATCAGGGTGAGCAGGACGCCGTCGGCCGCCCGTGTGCCGTTGTTGGCGAAGGTGACGGGAACCGGCTGGGTCTCGCCGGGCTTCAGGTTCTGCTTCAACGGGAGCCGCTCCATCACCAGGTCGGGGCCACCGATGACCACCTCGGCGGAGAAGGCGGTGAACGTCGCCCCGTCCGCCTTGCCGGTGGCCCGGATGGTGCCCGAGTCGCCGATGCGGCTGCCCTCGGCGGCAAAGAGGCCGAGTTCGGCGAGCGCGCTCCGGCCGGGCCCGAGGCCGTGGCCGCGACAGACGGCGGTGGGGCCGGTGACCTCGCAGTCCGCGCCGCCGGTCTCGCCGAAGGCCGCGTCGGCGATGCCCGCGATCCCGGTCAGATCGAAGGTCACGGTGAAGTCGCCGTCGAAGGTGCCGGGCTCTGCGTTCCGCGACGGGTTGTCGACCGTGATCTCGACCGTCGACTTCCGCGGTGAACCGCTCGCCGGGTAGGGGTGCAGGGCGGTCGCGGCGGGGCCGCCGATCACCAGCTCCGGGCCGGCGGCCTGCGCGGGGGTGCCGAGAGCGAGCGAGCCGGCGGCCAGCAGACCGACGGCGGCGAAACCGCCGGCGGCGCGGCGCAGCGCGGCTCGCGGGGAAATGGTTCTCATCGCGGACTCTCTGAGGTCGGTGGGGGCGGTGCGACCGCTGTGACAGCGATACGAGTTCGACCGCGTGGCCCGGTGAACAGTTGCGCGGCCTCAGGTCACGGATTGAGCACGGAGAGAAACGTGAGCGGCGTCACATAAAGGTTCTGTGAGCATCCGGACAACCATTGCGGCGGGCCACGGGTCAACCATGCGGAACCACCGGCCCCGCCCGTGCCCCGGCACGGCAGGCCCGTCCCGACAGCCGTACCGCTCACAGCGGTACGCCGGACTTCTGAGGTCACATGAAGCTTCGCCGCGCCATGGCGCTCACCGCCGCCACGGCAGTGAGCGCCCCTGCCGCGGTACTGGCTGCCCAGGCCGCGAAGCCGGCCGGCAACCCGACGGGCCTGGTCTCCGGCAGCCTCGCGGAGACGGGTTCGTCCCCCGCGGTGCCGGTGTTCGCCACGGCGGGCGGCGCGGCCGTAGTGCTCGGTGCAGGCGCGATGTTCATCGTGCGGCGCCGCAGGAACGGTGACACCGGCGCGTAAGGCGTTTGGTCACCGTAAGCACGAAGGGGCTGCACTCGGAGGGGGGTGCAGCCCCTTCTGCTGTCCCGATTCGCTGTGGCTGCTAAGACCGACCGGCAAATGGGGGGTGGGAGAAGGAGCGGGGCTGGGTGCGTGCAGCTGCAAGGCGGAGGATTGAGCCAACGCGATGGGGTCTCCCCTGCTCGAGCGAAGCCGAGAGCTTGGGGAAGTTGGTGATTGACGACAACGCCGGAGGGGGTCCCCCCTGGCCCTTAAGGCCTTGGGGGAGTGCGTGCCCAGCCCCGCGACGCCGCCCCCCATTTGCCGGTCGGTCTAAGACTTCTTCTTCGGCGGGACGGTCGGCAGCCCGAGGAACGGCAGTTTCAGCGCACCGAAGGCCTCCTTCGGCACCGCCGGTGCCTGCGGCTCGACCGCGGCCAGCCGTTCGTACGCCTCGCCCTGCTCCGGACGCGGGTCCGCCTCACCCTTGTTGGGCCAGAAGGACATCGCCCGCTCGGCCTGAGCGGTGATGGTGAGCGACGGGTTGACGCCGAGGTTCGCGGAGACCGCCGAGCCGTCGACCACCGAGATGCCGGGGTGTCCGTAGAGCCGGTGGTACGGATCGATCACCCCGTCCTCGGCGCTCGCACCGATGGGGCAGCCGCCGAGGAAGTGTGCCGTGAGCGGGGTGCCCATCAGCTCGCCGACGTTCGAGCCGGCGAAGCCGTTGATCTCGTCGGCGAGCAGTGAGGCGCTGCGCGTCCCCTCCTCGATCTGCGTCGGGTTGGGAGCACCGTGCCCCTGCCGGGCGGTGAGCAGGCCCTTCCCTATGCCGCCCGGCTTGCGGTACGTCGTCAGGGAGTTGTCCAGCGACTGCATGACGAGCCCGATGATGGTCCGCTCCGACCAGCGGCGGTTGGAGAGCGACCGCACGGCGAGCGTCGGGTGCTTGGCCACGTTGCCGAGCCAGCCCAGCACCCGGCGACTGCCGTACGGCACCTGGAGAATCGACATCGCGCCCATCGCGTTGGAGCCCTTGCCGTAGCGGACCGGCTCGATGTGGGTGTTCTCGTCGGGGTGGACCGAGGAGGTGATCGCGACGCCCTGGGTGAAGTCGGCCTTCGCGGTGCCGTGCTTCTTGCGGTAGCGCCGGTCGCTGGTCTGCGAGCCGACGAGCGCCTCGGAGTTGGTACGGGTCAGCTCGCCGAGCCGGTCCGAGAGCCGGGGCAGCAGTTCCCGGTCCTTCATGGTGTGCAGCAGGGTCTGCGTTCCGTACGTGCCCGCCGCGACGACCACCTTGCGGGCGCGCAGCAGCTTGGGCTCCGCCTTGCGGCGGTCGGTCGGGACGGTGGTGACGTGGTAGCCGCCCTCCGGGTGGTCCGTGATCGCGACGACGGAGGTCATCGGGTGGATGACGGCTCCGGCCTTCTCGGCGAGGTGGAGGTAGTTCTCGTTGAGGGTGTTCTTCGCGCCGTGGCGGCAGCCCGTCATGCATTCGCCGCACTCGGTGCAGGCCTTGCGGGCGGGGCCTGCACCCCCGAAGTACGGGTCGGCGACCGTCTCACCGGGCTTCGCCGTCGCCATGCCGTCGGCGTCCTTGCCGTCACCGAAGAAGACGCCGACCGGGGCGAGATGGAAGGTGTCACCGACGCCCATGGCGTGCGCGGCCGCCTTCAGATGGACGTCGGAGGGGGTCATCGTCGGGTTGAGCCGGACCCCGAGCATCCGTTTGGCCTGGTCGTAGTACGGCTTCAGCTCGTCCTGCCAGTCGGTGATGGACGCCCACTGGCGGTCCTCGAAGAACGGCGCCGGGGGTACGTACAGCGTGTTGGCGTAGTTGAGCGAGCCACCGCCGACGCCCGCACCGGCCAGCACCATCACCTTGCCGAGCAGATGCACGCGCTGGATGCCGTAGAGCCCGAGTGCGGGGGCCCACAGGTAGTTCTTGATGTCCCAGGAGTTCTTGGGGAGAGTGCCGGGGGCGAAGCGGCGGCCCGCCTCCAGGACGCCGACCCGGTATCCCTTCTCGGTCAGCCGCAGGGCCGACACCGCACCGCCGAAGCCCGAGCCGACGACCAGGACGTCGTAGTCGTACGCCGCGTCGTCGCTCTCGCCGGCCGGTTCGGCCTGATTCTGGGCAGGGCTGTCCTCGGACATGGCTCTCCTCGGTACGAAAAGGGCAGAACGTGCTGCGGTGTTACGGGGTTCAGCGCAGGCGGAACGCCTTCATCGCCTTCAGGCTGCGGGTCATGAACGCCGCGTACTTCTCGTCGTCCATGCCGAAGGACGGGGCGATCGGGATCAGCCGCTGCTGGGCGACGGTCTGGGCCTCGGTGTACTTGAGGATGCCCTCGGAGCCGTGCCGCCGGCCGAGACCGGAGTCCTTCATGCCGCCCATCGGGGACTGCACGCTGCCGTACGCGGGGGCGTATCCCTCGTTGATGTTGACCGTGCCGGTCCGCAGCCGGGCGGCGACCTGGTGGCCGCGCTTCGAGTCCTTGGTCCAGACGCTCGAATTCAGGCCGTACGGGGTGGCGTTGGCGAGGGCGACGACCTCGTCCTCGTCGGTGAAGCGGTAGACGGAGACGACCGGGCCGAAGGTCTCCTCGTTGCAGACGGCCATCGGCGCCTCGACGCCGTCGAGGATGGTCGGCTCGTAGAAGAGCGGGCCGATGTCGGGACGGGCGACCCCGCCCGCGACGAGCTTGGCACCCTTCTCGACGGCCTCCGCGACATGCCGGGTGACGGTCTCCAGCTGGCGCTCGCCGACCAGGGAGCCCATGTCGGCGCCGTAGGCGAGGGAGTTGCCGAGCCGCATGGCCTTCGTACGGGCGGCGAACCGCTCCACGAAGTCGTCGGCTACCGACTCGTGGACGTACAGCCGCTCGATGGAGATGCAGAGCTGTCCGGCGGAGGAGAAGCAGGCGCGGACGGCGCCGGCGGCGGCCTTCTCCACGTCGGCGTCCTCGAGGACCAGCATGGCGTTCTTGCCGCCGAGCTCCAGCGAGACGCCGACGAGCCGGGCCGCCGCACCCTGCGCGACCTCACGGCCGGTGCGGGTGGAACCGGTGAACGAGACGTAGTCGGCGTGCTTGACGACCTCGGGGCCGACGACCGGTCCGTCGCCGAGGACCACCTGGAACACCTCGGCGGGCAGGCCGGCCTCGATCAGCAGGTCCCGGGCCCACAGCGCGGTCAGCGCGGTCTCCGTGTCGGGCTTCATCACGACGGCGTTGCCGGAGACGAACGCGGGCAGCGCGTCGCCGACGGACAGCTCGAGCGGGTAGTTCCACGGCGCGATCTGCCCGACGACTCCGCGCGGCTGGCGCAGCTCGGTGACCTTGGTGAGGGTCGGCACGACTCCGGTGTGCCGCTTCGGCTTCAGATACGAGCCGGCCCTGCGCCCGTAGTGGCGGGCCGCGACGGCGACGGCCTGCACCTCCTCGTGGGCGTGCAGTCGGGCCTTGCCGGTCTCCAGCTGGATGAGGTCGAGCACCTCGGCCTGGCGGCTGAGCACGAGGTCGTGGAAGCGGAGCAGGACGGCCGCCCTGGCGCGGACGGGGGTCGCGGCCCAGGCCGGCTGGGCGGCACGGGCCCGCTCGAAGGCCGTCGTCACGTCCTCGGGGGTGGACTCGGGCAGATCCGCCAGCTTCTCCCCGGTGAAGGGGGTGTGGTTGGCCGTACGGCCGGAGCCGACCACACCACGGGTCAGCTGGGCGATCACCTCGGGTGTCACCACATCGGCGGCGGTACGCACCCCCGCGGGGGCGGGGGCCACGGGGTTGGTGCCGACCGGGGCTGCTGAGGTGGACGTGGAGGCCTTCGAGTCCGTCATGAGGGCGAGAGTACGTCCAGCCGCACGCTTTGGGTACCCGTGAGTAATGGGTTTTCACAGTCCCCACAAACAAGCCAGTGATCACTGGCAACAAAGCCCCTGATCAGGACCCCTGTGGTCGCCGGCACGGTCCGGCAGCCTCAGCCGGAGCTGCCGGGCGCACGCCATCCGCGCAGCATCGTGTCGAACTGTTCCCGGGTCGTGTCCCAGTCCGAAGCCGGACCCGTCATGTACATCGCGTACTCCGGGCCGCCCGTCTCCCCGTAGTACATCTGGTCGATCGCATGGCGCGGGCCCGGATGGTCCTTGGTCTCGGTCCAGGTGAACTCCCAGAGCGAGCCCTCCCGGTCGCGGTACGTATTGGAGTGCAGGGTCTTGCGCTGGTACCCGGGCAGCCGCTTGGCGAGCTGCTTCTCCAGGTTCAGCATGTGCATGTAGGGGTTCTCGAAGTCGGGCGCCGGGTCGATGCTGATCCGGATGTAATGCACACCGTTGTCCGGGGTGTAGTCGATCTGGTTGCCGTCCGCCCGGCGCTCCCAGCCGTCGGGGACAATCAGGCTGAAGCCCTCGGGGTCGTTCACCCGTTGCCAGCCCTTGGGTACGCCGTTCCCCGAGGGATCGGGCTTCGGCGCGGGCGAAGTGCCGGGACTCTCGGGGGTGTCGGTCCTCTTGGGGGTGTCGGTCGCGTGCGTGCCCGTGCTGCTCCGTTCGGCGGCGCTGTCCGCACGGTCCCCGTACTTCATCGCGGCGAGCCCCGCGCCGCCGCCGACCAGCGCGGCTGCGGCGATGACCAGCACCGCCGTACGCCACCGGCCCCGGCTGCGCCGGGTCACCGGGGGCGACAACGGGGCGGTGGAAGCGGCCACGGGGTGGGGCGGCTGATCCGTAGCCGCCCCCGACGTGCCGTCCGGGCCCAGCGAACGCAGGACCTCGTCCGGGACGCGCTGCGTCGGTACGTACGCCTGAGCGGCCTGGGGCTCGCGACCCTCCATGGCGTCCAGCAGCATCCGTTCCGCCTCCGCCGCCGAAGGCCGGTCCTCGGGGTCCTTGCGGAGCAGCGCGGTGATCACGGGGGCCAGCGGGCCCGCCCGCCCGGGCGGCGGCGGTTCCTCGGTGACGACGGCCTGCATGGTCGAGATCGGGGACGTACGACGGAACGGCGAGCGCCCCTCGACCGCGGTGTAGAGCGTGGCGCCGAGGGACCACAGGTCGGAGGCGGGGCCCGGATCGCCGCCGCGTACCCGCTCGGGCGCCAGATAGTCGATGGAGCCGACCAGTTCACCGGTCCTGGTGATGGTCGAGTCGCCCTCTATCGCGGCGATCCCGAAGTCGGTGAGCAGCACCCGCCCGTCACTGGCCAGGAGTACGTTGCCGGGCTTCACGTCCCGGTGCAGGACCCCCGCACCGTGTGCGGCGCGCAGGGCGCCCAGCACATGGAGGCCGATCCTGGCGGCCTCGCGCGGCTCGATCTCGCCGGACTCCTTGGCCGCGTCGGCGAGTGACGGGCCGTCGACGTACTGCATGACGATCCAGGGCCGGTTGTCGTACTCGATCACGTCATGGACCGTGACCACGCCCGGGTGCGTGATCCGGGCGGCCGCGCGGGCCTCCTTCTGCGTGCGGGCGTGCAGCACGATCCGGTCGGCCTCGGCGACGTACAGCCCGGCAGTCAGCTCCTTGACCGCGACCGTGCGGTGGAGCACCTCGTCGTGGGCGCGCCAGACCTTGCCCATGCCGCCGCGCCCGAGGACTTCGCCGAGCCGGTACCTTCCGGCCAGTACCAGTCCCGCTTCCGTGCCCTGTGATCGATCCACGTATCCCCGCCCCGTTCCTTCGGAGGCCAGATTACGGAGGGGATGCAGGCCACGGAACCTCGCATCCCCCAAGAGACCGCACTGTGATGCTTGTCGCTCCGCCACCCTTCGGGTGCCGTACCGGGATGCTTCAGGGTGTCACGCGGTAAGAGGCGATGGCTTGTTCGTAGATGTCCGAAACCTTGTCGCGCCGGTCCTCCGGGCCGATGACCTGGAGAATGTGGTAGCGGCCGTCGACAATCATCGCGAGATTACGGGCGAACACCTCGCGGCCGGAGGCATCCTGCCAGGTGAACTGGCCCTCGGCCATGGCCTGTCGGCCGACATCGATCCGGCGCAGCCCGCTCGACCCCGACCAGCTGGAGTCGCGGAACGGCTGCAACTCCAGTTCCTTGTCGGCCTGGTACGCCAGCGGGTCGTCGCCGTTGGCCTTGACGGTGTCGCGTCCGGGGACGATCAGCAGGCTGAAGCCGTCGCTGCCGTACCGGATCTGACGGTCCGCGTTGGCGGGGCTGCGCTGCCAGCCCTTGAGCACGCCGACCTCGAAACCCTCCGGGTCCTTGCGCAGGGCGTAGCCGGGGGCGAGCGCGACGGCGGAGCGGCTGGTCTGCGGCTGCTGCGCGCCGGACGGCTGCGAGGGCGACTGCCCGCCGGTCTCACCGGCGCCGGGCTCCGGCGAACCGGACGTCGACGACGCCGGGCCCGAGGAACGGGTGCCGGAGTCGCTGTCCGCCTTGGGCATGAACATCAGGGCGTACGCGATGGCCGCGACCAGGGCCAGCAGGATCAGCACCAGAAACAGCCGCCCGAGCCGTCGCGGCGCCCGCCCCTCGCCCGGGCGGGGGCGGGGCGGCAGGGTGCGCAGCTCCTTGGGGCCCTTGGGCTCGCGCGGCGCCCTGGGTGCTTTTTCCGCCCGAGGTCTGTCGTGGCGGTCGGACTTCTCCTTCGTGTGACGGTGGCGGCCGTGGGCCGTGCTCTGCCCCAGGCGGCCCCGGCGCCTGCGGACCAGCTCGCCCCGGCGGCGTACGACGGGAAGCCGGGCGCTGTCGACGGACGGCAGTGGCACGACGTCCAGACCGGCCTCGGGCTCGGGCGCCGACCGTACGAGGGAGCGCAGCCAGCCTCGCAGCTCCTCGAAGTCCGGCCGCTCGGTGGGGTCCTGGCGCAGCAGCGACTCGACGACGGGGCGCAGCGGACCGCACTCCTCGGCGAATGCGGGCGGCTCCCCGCACACCATCTGGACAAGCTCGGCCGCGTTCTCCTCGGGGTACGGGGCGTGGCCCTGGACGGCGCGGTAGAGCAGCGCGCCCAGCGCCCAGAGGTCGGTGGCGGGGCCGATCGGCGGCGCCAGCTGCCAATTCTCGTGGACGGGTCCGGCCTGCTCGGGCGCCCAGCGCTCGGTGACCGCGCCGACGACGGCGATCCGTGCCTGCCGGGCGCGCTCGGCAGCGAGGGTGGTGGCGGGGCCTCGGTAGGCGGGGCCCGTACGGCCGCCGGCGACGATCTCGTCCCAGCGGCCCGGCTGTTGCTGCGGCTCGGGCCGGTGCGCGGGCGGCGCCGGGGAGTTGCCGTGGCGGCTGGCATCGGCGCGCAGGGCGTCCTCGCCCGAACCTCCGGCGGGGACGGGGCGCCCGGATCCCGGGCCGTCGCTCCAAATACCGGTGAGATGCAGCCGTCGGCCGGGCGGCGACTGGCCGTCGCCTCCGTAGCCGTCGTCGTCCTCGTCGTCGTACGGGTCGTCTTCGTACGGGTCCTCGGCGGGCTGGTTCCAGGGGCCGGTCGGCTGCGGGTGACCGTGGTCCGGGCCTGGCGGCCCCGCGCTTTCCGGCCGCGCGGCGCGCTGGACGGGGAGACTGCCGGTGTCCTCCGCCTCGCCCGCCCCGGCCCGGCGCCGGTCCTCGCCGACGCGGGCGGCGGCGCGGGCGCCCGCACGGTAGGCGGCGACGGCTCCGGCTCGCTCGGCCTGCGACTGCGCGGCGCCGGCCGCTGCGGGGGCAGGCGCCGGGAGGGCGGGATTCACCGGCCGCCGTACGGCCTCCAGCTCGCCCGGCACACCGTCATGGGGGTCATCGGCGTACCGGTCGTCGGGGTGCGGATCGTCGGCGTACGGATCGTCATCGCCGTACGGATCAACGGTCGCCCGGCCCGTCTCGATCGCCGCAGGGCCGCGCGGAGCCGGCACCTCGGCCGGAGCAACGGGCGGGGCCGGCGTGGGCGGCGGTGCGTACGGCCCGGTCGGGCCCGTCTCGTACGCCGGGCGGCCGCCGTACCCGTCGTCGTCCTCGTCGTCGGGCTGAGGCGTCGGTACGTACCCGCAGAGCGCCTCCTCCGCCGCCCCGGCCGCCAGACCGGTCAGCACGACGCGGCCGTCGTCGCAGACCAGCACCGTGCGGACGGTGATGTTGCGGTGGGTCCAGCCATGGGCGTGCAGCACCCGCAGCGCCGTCAGCACGTCGGAGCCGATCTCTGCGGCCCGGAAGGGATTGAGCGGGCGCTCCGCCAGCAGGGCCGCGAGCGGGCGGGCCATGACGAATTCGCTCACGATCCAGAGCGAACCGGCCTCGTCGAACACGTCGAAGACCTGGTCGAGCCTGGGATGGTCAGGGACCTGGGCCGCCGCCTGCGCCGCCTCGATGGCGCGCCGGACCGCCGGGTCCGTGGACCGTCGCACGGCGCGCCCGGTGACCCGCCGGGCCGCCGGGGCCGGACCGTCGGCATCGAGCACCTCGGCGTCCACCACTTCGGGCAACGGCACCTGTCGGACCAGGACTTCCTGCCCGCTGTAGGTGTCGAACGCCCGGGTCTCGACCAGTTCGTACTCGTCGGACGGGGGTAGCGGAAGGCGATAGCGGTCGGCAAGTACCCGACCCGCATAGTCATCCACGACGCCTCCCCAGAGCGCGCTGTCCCCCCCGGCCACGAAGACCGCACGAATCCATCAATTGCGGTCACTTACCGTGCAATTGACGCGCCGTTGCGGCTGCGTACGGTCTTCAGGCTCTCACGATACGTGGCAAGTGACGGCCGCGCGTCAGGGTCGGCACATCCCGGCCCTTTTCACCCCATGGATCAGTCGGTGGGCTCGAACGTGTCGAACGCGGCCTTGCGCAGCGTCCGGCACTCCTTGCTGTCCCACTCGCTCACCTTGCAGCTGATCATGATCGCGTAGCCGTGGGTGGCATCGACTTTGAAGCCCCGGTTCAGCACCCGGACCGGCTGACCCTGCTGGGTGCGCTCGAACTCCCAGTCGGCGACGGTCGGGTAGCCGTTGTACTGGACCGCCTTCACGCCGAGGTGGCGGTAGCCGTTGCTGCTGGCCGCGACGGCGCCCTTTGCGGCGTTCCAGGCTGCGGCGGCGTCGTCGCCGGGCGAATCGGTGTAGTCGACCTGGACGCGCGGGAAGGCGCCCTTGTCGACGTTGTAGATGCCACCGGAGTTACGACCGGCTGTGTCGGTGAGCCGGAAGTCCTCGGGCATCGCCATCGCGAAGTGGAACTGCTTGTTCTTGATGGCTCCGTATCCCGCGGGCAGCGCGTCAGCGGCGTCACCCTTCGAACCGCCAGACCCCTTGTCCGAGTTGTCGCCCTTGCCCTGGTTGTCGCCCTGGCCCTGGGCCTTGTCACCGCCACTGCCGCTTTCGGTGTCCGCGGAGCCGCCGGTCGTCGAGGCCCCGGCCGAGGTGGACTTGCCGTCCTTGCCATTGCCGCCGCTCGCGTCGTCCTTGCCGCCTCCGTCGAGCGTGAGGGCGAGGACCGTACCGATCACGGCGAGCACGATCACGGCCGCGATGATCGCCAGGGTGCGGCGCGACACCACGTCCGTGAGGGAAGCACGGGGCGGGGTGGTCGGCGACGTGGCGGGACGCGGCGACGGTACGGCGGCGGAGGCCGCGGCCGGTTTCGCCGGAGCCGAAGGCCGGGCAGGCTTCGAGGAACCAGTCGAGGGAGCAGTCGAGGGAGGGGGCGGCGCAGTGCTCGATGCTGCGGCCGCACCCACCGCTGCGGCGGGTGTCGCCTTCGCGTTCCGTGCGGAGCGCAGTGCGCCCCGCAGCCGGTCCCGGGCGCCCTCGCCCGACTCCCCGGACTTCGACGCCGCCTTGGTGCCCGGTTCGGCGGCCTGGCCGGGCAGCGCCATGATCTGGGTGGCGTCGGCGGGCGGGGGCACCACCGGGTCCGGCTTCTCGGGAGCGTGGATCACGCCGTTGAGCAAGGCGCGCGCACCGGCGTCGTCGAGCCGCTGATCGGGGTCCCTGGCGAGCAGGCCGTAGATGACCTCCTCCAGCGGACCGGCGTTCTTCGGCGGGTCGAGCGGCTCGGTCATCACCGCGGTCAGGGTGGCGATGGCCGACCCCTTGTCGTACGGCGGGGAGCCCTCGACGCTGGCGTACAGCAGTCCGCCGAGCGACCACAGGTCGGCGGGCGGTCCCGGCTTGTGCCCCCGGGCGCGCTCCGGGGAGATGTACGACGGGGCGCCGACGAGCATGCCCGTCGAGGTGACCGACGGGTCGCCCTCGACCTGCGCGATACCGAAGTCGGTCAGCACGACCCGGCCGTCCTCGGCGATCAGTACGTTGGACGGCTTCACATCGCGGTGCAGGATGCCCTCGCGGTGCGCCGATCGCAGCACGTCGAGGATGGCGAGCCCGACCTCGGCGGCGCGCTTCGGTGTCAGCACCCCGTCCTCGCGGATGGCCTCGGCGAGGGACTTGCCCTCGATGAGTTCCATCACGATCCACGGCCGGTCGTCCTCGTCGACCACGTCGTAGACCGTCACTGCGCCGTTGTTGCGGATCCTGGCGATCGCCTTCGCCTCACGCAGCGTGCGCGTGATGAGCCGGCGCTTCTCGTCCTCGTCGATGGCCGAAGGGAACCGCAGCTCCTTGACCGCGACCGTGCGGCCCAGCGTCTCGTCGACGGCACGCCAGACCGTGCCCATACCGCCCCGGCCGAGCACCTCCCCGAGCCGGTACCGCCCCGCAAGAAGACGTCCGTCCTTGTCCCGTTGGGGCTCCCGTGCCTGCTCCGCCTCCGACATGCGTCCCCTCTGCGATCAACCCGCCCTGGCAGAGCGTTCATTGTCCCTCACCCCGGGACCGGCCGTGGTGCCGGGTCCACAGGCCCGTCATGATGTGGCCCGAGGAAGGGATTCCCCGCCATGCCGACACTCAGGGCGCTGCTCGCCACCCCGTTGTTGCTAGCGCTGCTCGGCCTGGGAACAGCAACCCTGCCCAGCGAACCACACCTCACGCCCGCAGCGGCCTATCTTCCCCGGCTCGTCGCCCGGGGCGGTGCTCCCACGGCGGCACTGCTGGCCCATCGCGCCTCTTCCGCACCGTACGACACCTATCGCTCGACGGGCCCGGGCATCCGCAGGACGGACCGGTTCCGGGCCGGCAGCATCACCAAGACCTTCGTCGCGACGGTCGTACTCCAACTCGCCCGGGAGAGAAGGCTGCAGCTTTCGGACACCGTCGACCGACTGCTGCCGGGCCTGATCCAGGGCAACGGCAACGACGGCCGCCGCATCACCCTGCGCGCCCTGCTCAGCCACACCAGTGGCCTCTACAACTACACCGCCGACACCTCCGCCCACCCCGTCTCCGCCACCGCCGCGGTCCGTGTCGCCATGGCTCACCGTCCGACGAATGCCCCCGGCGGCTACGCCTACTCCAACACCAATTACGTCGTTCTCGGACTCGTCGTTCAGCGCGTCACCGGACACGACTACGCCACCGAGATCCGCCACCGCATCATCACCCCCCTCCGTCTCACCGGTACCTCCCTGCCAGGCGCCCGTACCTCCCTGCCCGCCCCGCACGGCCGCGGCTATGCCCGCGACCCGGCCGACGGCAGCCTGCGCGATGTCACCGCGCTCGACCCGCGCACGGCAGGTGCGGCCGGGGAGCTGATCTCCACGCTCACCGATCTGAACCGCTTCTACGCGGCGCTGCTGGGCGGGCGTCTCCTCCCGCCCGCCCAGCTGGCGACCCTGCTGAACACCGGTGCCACGCACGGCGTCTACGGCCTGGGCATCTATCCGCAGAAACTCTCCTGCGGCACCACCGTCTGGGGCCACAACGGCCACATAGCAGGCAGTTACGTCCGTACCGCCGCCACGCGCGACGGCCGGCACACCCTGACGTACCGCATCGACACGGACACCCTGACCGCTGCGACGACACTCGAACCGGCGCTCCTCGACGCGGAGTTCTGCGGCCGCGCATCCCACACCTGACCTGGCCTAGAGCGGCACGATGTCCGGCGCCCCGAGCCGTGCGGCGTCCGCCGTGAGATCGTCCGGCTGCCGCTGCGACTCCCGCTCCGCCTGCACCCGCTTCTCGTAGTGCTCGGCCTCCCGGTCGATCTGCCCCGCGTCCCAGCCCAGCACCGGCGCCATCAGCTCCGCACAGATCCGGGCGCTGAGCGTGCCCCGGTCGAAGGTCTCGATGGAGATCCGGGTCCGGCGGGTCAGTACGTCGTCGAGGTGGCGGGCCCCCTCGTGCGAGGCGGCGTAGACGATCTCGGCCTTCAGATAGTCGTCCGCCGACGGCAGCGGCTCGCCCAGCGCCGGGTCGTCGACGATCAGATCGAGCAGCTCCTCCGTCATGGAGCCGTAGCGGTTGAGCAGATGCTCCACCCGGGCGACATGGAGCCCCGTACGGGCCGCGATTCTCGCCCGGGCGTTCCACAGCGCGCGGTATCCCTCCGCGCCCAGGAGCGGAACGTCCTCGGTGACGCACTCCGCCACTCGCTGGTCGAGGCCGTGCACCGCCTCGTCCACGGCGTCCTTCGCCATCACCCGGTACGTCGTGTACTTGCCGCCCGCCACGACCACGAGGCCCGGCAGCGGGTGCGCCACCGTGTGCTCGCGCGAGAGCTTGCTGGTCGCATCCGACTCGCCGGCCAGCAGCGGCCGCAGCCCCGCGTAGACGCCCTGGACGTCGTCCCTGGTCAGGGGTGTGGCCAGGACCGAGTTGACGTGTTCGAGCAGATAGTCGATATCGGCGCTGGACGCCGCCGGGTGCGCCTTGTCCAGGTCCCAGTCCGTGTCCGTCGTCCCGACGATCCAGTGCCGCCCCCACGGGATGACGAAGAGGACGGACTTCTCGGTCCGCAGGATCAGGCCGGTCGAGGAGTGGATGCGGTCCTTCGGGACGACCAGGTGGATGCCCTTGGACGCCCGGACGTGGAACAGCCCGCGCTCCCCGATCAGCGCCTGGGTGTCATCCGTCCAGACCCCGGTCGCGTTGACCACCTGTTTGGCCCTGACCTCGTACTCCCCGCCCGCCTCGACATCCTCCACGCGGGCGCCGACGACCCGCTCACCCTCCCGGAGGAAGCCGATCACCCGTGCCCGGTTCGCCACATGGGCGCCGTATCCGGCGGCGGTGCGCACCAGGGTCGCCACATAGCGGGCGTCGTCCATCTGCGCGTCGTAGTACTGCAACGCCCCGACCAGGGCGTCCTTCCGCAGCGCCGGGGCGACCTGCAGGGCGCGGCGGCGGGAGAGATGCCGGTGGACGGGCAGGCCGCGGCCATGCCCCGACGACACCGACATCGCGTCGTAGAGCGCCACGCCGGAACCGGCGTAGAGCCGCTCCCAGCCCTTGTGCTGCAGCGGATAGAGGAACGGCACGGGCTTCACCAGATGCGGGGCCAGCCGTCCCAGGAGCAGCCCGCGCTCCTTCAGCGCCTCCCGGACGAGCGCGAAGTCGAGCATCTCCAGATACCGCAGCCCGCCGTGGATCAGCTTGCTCGACCTGCTCGATGTGCCCGAGGCCCAGTCGCGCGCCTCGACGAGGCCGGTCGAGAGTCCCCTTGTCGCCGCGTCCAGCGCCGTACCGGCGCCGACCACGCCCGCCCCCACGACCAGCACGTCCAGTTCGCGCTCGGCCATCGCGGCAAGCGCCTCGGCGCGCTCCGCAGGTCCCAGTGTCGCTGTCCTCACTGCTGCCTCCCGGGTAGATCGGGGTGGTCCGACACGCGGTGCGACCCGACCGAGCGGTCGGGCGACCCGTGCCCACCTCTCGATTCTGTCCGCCGTACACGACTTCGGCCACCGCCTGTGGACAACACCAGGACGGCTGAGGCCTCACAATGCGACATATAGGTCATATTTACGCCTAGTCTGACATTGCGCTGTCCCCAGCGGTTGCGCTTTCTGCTCTCATGGTCTTGGACCGACCGGCAAACGGAGGGTGGCGCCCTCCATCTGCCGGTCGGTCCAAGGGAAGGACGGCCCATCCACATGCCCGCAGACCTCGCAGTCATCGGACTCGGCCACCTCGGCCTGCCCCTCGCCCAAACCGCCGTAGCCGCCGGTGTCCAGACCGTCGGCTACGACACCGACCCACGCGCCTACGCGGAACTCGCCGCGGGCCACACCCCCGTCGAGGGGTCGCTCACCGCCTCGGACGTGCGCCGGATGCTCTCGGGGGGTTTCCGGCCCACGACCGACCCGGCCGAACTGGGCCGGGTCCGTACCGCGGTGATCTGCGCGCCCACCCCGCTCGGCGCCGACCGCACCCTCGACCTCACCGCCGTCGGCGACGCGGCCCGCGCGCTCGCCGCCCGGCTGCGCCCGCACACCACCGTCCTGCTGGAATCGGCCGTGCAGCCCGGCACCACCGAGAGTTATGTACTGCCCCTCCTCGAAGAGGGCTCGGGGCTGCGCGCCGGACGCGACTTCCACCTCGCCTACTCCCCCAGCCGCCTCGACCCCGGCAACAGGACCCACGTCTACGCCAACACCCCCAAGGTCATCGGCGGCCTCACCCCCGCCTGCACGGAATCCGCCGCCGCCTTCTACGGCCGGCTCACCGACAAGGTCGTCCGGGCCCGCGGGCCGCGCGAGGCCGAGATGACGAAGGTCCTGGAGACCAACTTCCGGCACGTCAACATCGCCCTGGTCAACGAGATGGCGGTGCTCTGCCACGATCTCGGCGTCGACCTCTGGGACGTCATCAGATGCGCCGAGACCAAGCCCTTCGGCTTCCAGCCGTTCCGTCCGGGCCCCGGCGTCGGCGGCCACGGCGCCCCCGTCGACCCGGGCTACCTCCCCTACAACAGCCGCACCCCGGGCCACCCCTTGCGGATGGTCTCGCTCGCCCAGGAGATCAACGACCGGATGCCGCAGTATGTGATCCAGCGCTGCGCCACCCTCCTGAACGAGCACGGCAAGTCCGTGCGCGGCGCCCGGGTGCTGCTCCTCGGCGTCACCTACAAGCCGGACCTCGCCGACCAGGAGGCCTCCCCCGCCCGGGAGATCGCGACCCGGCTGATGGACATGGGCGCCCAGATCGGCTACCACGACCCGCATGTCCTGGACTGGCGGGTGCGTGAACTCCCGGTCCCGCGCGCCGACTCGCTGTACGAGGCGGCATCGAGCGCCGACCTCACGGTGCTGCTCCAGCACCACCGTACGTACGATCTCCAGGGCCTCGCAGTGAAGGCCCAGCTCCTCCTGGACACCCGGGGCGCGACCCCGGCGGGGGCCGCACACCGGTTGTGAGAAAAGGGTTCCCAAGGGTCGGTGAAGAGCTCCCCAAGGATTTCGGTGGGCGATGTCGTAGGCGGCTGCTAGCCTGCGGCGTCACTTCTCGCACAGTCGTGCGCTTCCGTCCCAGGGGGGATTCCACCATGAGCCAGCCCGTGCCACCGGCGAACCAGCCGAACGGCGCCCAGCCTGCCGGCGGCAACCCGTACGCAGGCCAGCAGCCCGGCCAGCCCGCCGCCCCGACCGGCAACCCGTTCGCGGGCCAGCAGCCCGGTCCGTACGGCCAGCCCGGTCAGCCCGGCGTTCCGTTCGGCGGCGCACCGTTCGCCCCGCCGGCCCCGGCCCGCAACAACCTGGGCCTCGGCCTGATCGCCGCCGTCGTCGCGGCCCTCGTCGCCGCGGGCATCTACGGCGGGATCGTCGGCGCCACCAAGCACGAGATCGGCTACGCGGCCGTGGGTGTCGGCGCCATCGTCGGCTTCGCCGCGGGCAAGCTCGGCGGCCGCAACCCCGTCCTGCCGGTCATCAGCGCCGTCCTCGCGCTGATCGGTGTCTACTTCGGCCAGCTGCTCGGTGAGGCCATCATCATCAGCAAGCAGCTCCCGCTCTCGGTCAGCGAGATCTTCTTCGACCACTTCAGCGACCTGAACAAGGTGTGGAAGGAAGACGCGGACCCGCTGACCTTCGTCTTCATCGTGATCGCCGGCGTCGTGGCCTTCTCGGCCGCGCGCAAGGTGTCCGACTGATCGAAGCCGTCGCCCACGACATACGGGAGGCCCGGACCGCGCCTGCGGTCCGGGCCTCCTTCCGTGCTGCCGAGAGCGATCAGCGGCGGTGCTGCGAGTCCGCCACCGTCACCTCGACGCGCTGGAACTCCTTGAGGTCGCTGTACCCCGTCGTCGCCATCGCCCGGCGCAGCGCACCGAAGATGTTCATCGAACCGTCGGGGGTGTGCGAAGGACCGGTGAGGACCTCCTCGGTCGTGCCGACGGAGCCCAGGTCCACCAGCTTGCCGCGCGGCACGTCCTCGTGGACGGCCTCCATGCCCCAGTGGCGGCCGCGGCCCGGCGCGTCCGTCGCGCGGGCCAGCGGGGAGCCCATCATCACGGCGTCCGCACCACAGGCGATGGCCTTCGGCAGGTCGCCGGACCAGCCGACGCCGCCGTCCGCGATCACGTGCACGTACCGGCCGCCGGACTCGTCCATGTAGTCGCGCCGGGCCCCGGCCACATCGGCGACCGCGGTCGCCATCGGGACCTGGATACCGAAGACGTTGCGCGTGGTGTGCGCGGCGCCGCCGCCGAAGCCGACCAGGACACCGGCCGCACCGGTACGCATCAGGTGCAGGGCTGCGGTGTACGTGGCGCAGCCGCCGACGATCACCGGGACGTCCAGCTCGTAGATGAACTGCTTGAGGTTGAGCGGCTCGGCCGCACCCGAGACGTGCTCGGCGGAGACCGTCGTACCGCGGATGACGAAGATGTCCACACCCGCGTCGACGACGGCCTTGGAGAACTGCGCGGTGCGCTGCGGGGAGAGCGCGGCGGCGGTGACGACACCGGAGTCGCGCACCTCCTTGATGCGCTGCCCGATCAGCTCCTCCTGGATCGGAGCGGAGTAGATCTCCTGGAGGCGGCGGGTCGCGGACTCCACGGGCATCTCGGCGATCTCGTCGAGCAGCGGCTGCGGGTCGGCGTGCCGGGTCCACAGGCCCTCGAGGTTGAGGACACCGAGGCCGCCCAGCTCACCGATGCGGATCGCGGTCTGCGGGGAGACCACGGAGTCCATGGGGGCCGCCAGGAACGGCAGCTCGAAACGGTAGGCGTCGATCTGCCAGGCGATCGAGACCTCCTTCGGGTCGCGGGTACGACGGCTCGGAACGACGGCGATGTCGTCGAATGCGTACGCCCGGCGGCCGCGCTTGCCGCGCCCGATCTCGATCTCAGTCACGATGGTGTGGCCTTTCCCTCTACGTCTGCGTTGTCCAGTATCCCCGACACACGGCTGAGGGGCGGTCCCGGGAACCCCGGGCCGCCCCTCAGCTGCGCTGTTGCGTTACTTCCTGCTGTAGTTCGGCGCCTCGACCGTCATCTGGATGTCGTGCGGGTGGCTCTCCTTGAGACCCGCCGAGGTGATCCGGACGAACCGGCCGTTGGCCTGGAGCTCCGGGACGGTGCGTCCGCCGACGTAGAACATCGACTGGCGCAGACCGCCGGTGAGCTGGTGGACGACCGCGGAGAGCGGGCCGCGGTAGGGGACCTGGCCCTCGATGCCCTCGGGGACCAGCTTCTCGTCGGAGGCGACGCCCTCCTGGAAGTAGCGGTCCTTGGAGAACGACTTGCGGTCGCCACGGGTCTGCATCGCGGCGAGGGAACCCATGCCGCGGTACGACTTGAACTGCTTGCCGTTGATGAAGAGCAGTTCGCCCGGGGACTCCTCGCAGCCCGCGAGGAGCGAGCCGAGCATCACGGTGTCCGCACCGGCCACCAGGGCCTTGGCGATGTCGCCGGAGTACTGCAGGCCGCCGTCACCGATGACCGGGACACCGGCCGCCTTGGCGGCGAGCGAGGCCTCGTAGATCGCGGTGACCTGCGGGACGCCGATGCCGGCGACGACGCGGGTGGTGCAGATGGAGCCGGGGCCCACGCCGACCTTGATGCCGTCGACGCCCGAGTCGATCAGCGCCTGGGCGCCGTCACGGGTGGCGATGTTGCCGCCGATGACGTCGACCGAGGAGTTCGACTTGATCTTGGCGACCATGTCGCCGACCAGCCGGGAGTGACCGTGGGCGGTGTCGACGACGATGAAGTCGACGCCCGCCTCGATGAGCGCCTGGGCCCGCTCGTACGCGTCGCCCGCGACACCCACGGCGGCGCCGACCAGCAGCCGGCCTTCCTTGTCCTTGGCGGCGTTCGGGTACTGCTCGGCCTTGACGAAGTCCTTGACGGTGATGAGGCCCTTGAGGACCCCCGCGTCGTCGACCAGCGGAAGCTTCTCGATCTTGTGGCGGCGCAGCAGCTCCATGGCGTCCACGCCGGAGATGCCGACCTTGCCGGTGACCAGCGGCATCGGCGTCATGACCTCGCGCACCTGGCGCGTGCGGTCCGACTCGAAGGCCATGTCACGGTTGGTGACGATGCCGAGCAGCTTGCCCGCGCCGTCGGTGACCGGGACACCGCTGATACGGAACTTGGCACACAGCTCGTCGGCGTCGCGCAGCGTCGCGTCCGGGTGCACCGTGATCGGGTCGGTGACCATGCCGGACTCGGAGCGCTTCACCAGGTCGACCTGGTTGGCCTGGTCGGCGATGGAGAGGTTGCGGTGCAGCACACCGGCGCCACCCTGCCGGGCCATGGCGATCGCCATGCGGGCCTCGGTGACCTTGTCCATCGCGGCGGAGAGCAGCGGGATGTTCACCCGCACGTTCTTGGAGATGTACGAGGAGGTATCGATCTGGTCGGGCGTCATGTCGGACGCGCCGGGCAGCAGCAGCACGTCGTCGTATGTCAGCCCGAGCGTCGCGAATTTCTCGGGCACTCCGTCGACGTTTGCAGTCATGACACCTTCCCCAAATAGCCTTGATCGGTGCGGATGTCCATGCTAACGGCCTCCGGGGGTGTCTCATTCCACGAGCAAGATCACCTAGCGGTTCTGTAACTTCGTACAGGACCCGGGCAGGGCCCGGCTCACTGCTCCGCGAGGGCCCGCAGCCTGCTGAGCGCCCGGTGCTGAGCGACCCGGACCGCACCCGGAGACATGCCCAGCATCTGTCCGGTCTCCTCGGCGGTCAGACCGACCGCGACCCGCAGAACGAGCAGCTCACGCTGGTTGTCCGGGAGGTTGGCAAGAAGCTTCTTGGCCCAGGCCGCATCGCTGCTGAGCAGTGCGCGCTCCTCGGGCCCGAGCGAATCGTCCGGCCGCTCGGGCATCTCGTCGGAGGGCACGGCCGTCGATCCCGGGTGCCGCATGGCGGCCCGCTGGAGATCGGCGACCTTGTGGCCCGCGATGGCGAAGACAAAGGCTTCGAAGGGTCTGCCGGTGTCCTTGTAGCGCGGCAGAGCCATCAGCACCGCGACACAGACCTCCTGCGCCAGGTCCTCCACGAAGTGGCGAGCATCACCGGGCAGCCGGTTCAGCCGGGACCTGCAGTAGCGCAGCGCGAGGGGGTGGACATGGGCCAGCAGATCATGGGTGGCCTGCGCGTCGCCCTCGACGGCACGGTGCACCAGTGCACCGATCGCTGTCGTCTCGTCGTCGCGCATCGGACCATGTTGCCCCGGAGCCGCGTCATCCGTGCCGCCGGGTCCGTAGTTGTGCACCGAAGCGTTATGAGCGGGTGCGCCGGAAGTCATGTCCTGCGCCCTCCCCTTCCGCTCGACCGAATCGTTCCCGAGGAACTCCACATCTCAAGGATGCGGCATCGGCCGGGAAGCGTCACATACCGCCGGCGCGGAGGGCTCCACCGGCGGGGCGGAGCCCGCCCCGCGCACGTCGGTCACATCGCCCCGTCCGCCGGTGTGCGGACGGGGAATCGAGGACTGCCGGCCATGGCCGGTCCTCAGCGGACCAGGCCCCAGCGGAAGCCGAGCGCCACGGCATGCGCCCGGTCCGAGGCGCCGAGCTTCTTGAACAGACGCCTGGCGTGCGTCTTCACCGTGTCCTCGGAGAGGAACAGCTCACGGCCGATCTCGGCGTTCGAGCGGCCGTGGCTCATTCCTTCGAGCACCTGGATCTCACGCGCGGTGAGCGTCGGCGCCGCACCCATCTCGGCCGACCGCAGCCGGCGGGGGGCGAGCCGCCACGTCGGATCGGCCAGCGCCTGAGTGACGGTGGCCCGCAGCTCCGCGCGGGAGGCGTCCTTGTGCAGATAGCCGCGGGCACCGGCGGCGACCGCGAGCGCGACACCGTCCAGGTCCTCGGCGACGGTCAGCATGATAATCCTGGCGCCGGGGTCGGCGGAGAGCAGCCGCCGGACCGTCTCCACACCCCCCAGACCGGGCATGCGTACGTCCATCAGAATCAGATCCGAACGGTCGGCGCCCCAGCGGCGGAGGACTTCCTCGCCGTTGGCCGCCGTCGTCACACGCTCGACGCCGGGCACGGTCGCGACCGCGCGACGGAGCGCTTCTCGGGCAAGCGGGGAGTCGTCGCAGACGAGGACGGATGTCATGACCGTCCTCCGCAGCTGATGCGCGTCACCTTGAGCCTCCAGGCTGTTACAAGTCGTCACCTGAGCGGTTGACGCTCTCGGACATCTGCCCGATCGCTTTTTCTGTCAACCGCCTCCGCCCTCTCAACGATGGTCACTCGAAAGAGTTACGGGTCGGACGGCCGAGTTCGGCACTCTACGTGAGGACCCGCACACGGAGGAGAGCGACGCGGATCATCCAACCGTCAACCGAAACTTCACATGAAGGTATGCCCTATTTGGCGGGTTTTCTTCCCTTTTACTGGTGTCTGTGGCTAGATTCGCAATCAGTCATATTTACATCTACTTACACCGTAGAAGTAAATGTCATGGGCACGGTCAACAACGGACGACAACGACGATTCCGACTCAGCATGGTTTCGAGGGGACAAGCAATGGCAGATTTCTCCCGGCTTCCCGGACCCAACGCCGATCTGTGGGACTGGCAGCTGTTGGCGGCCTGCCGCGGGGTCGACAGCTCGCTGTTCTTCCACCCGGAAGGTGAACGCGGGGCGGCACGGAGCGCCCGCGAGAACTCGGCGAAAGAGGTCTGTATGCGATGCCCGGTACGTGCCGAGTGCGCAGCACACGCACTGGCGGTGCGAGAGCCCTACGGAGTGTGGGGCGGGCTGACCGAGGACGAACGCGAGGAGCTCATGGGACGGGCCCGCAACCGGCTGATCGCGGCAGCGGCGCCGTCGGGCCTTCCGTCCCCGTCGGGGCACGGCTGATCCCACCCCGCCCGGCACAACAAATACAAAAACGTTTCCGCATTTCACCCGGCCACCGAGGGGGGCCGGGCCACAGGCAGGCCCGCTCAGCGGGCGGCCGCCAGGGACAGCCGGTCGAGGGTGGCCGCCACCGCCGGCACCTGGGCCAGGTCGGGCAGGGTCAGGGCGACGATCTCGCGCTCGATGGCCGGCTCCACCGTCACCGTACGGGCCCCCTTGGGGCGTACCGACTCGATTGCCAGCTCCGGCAGCACGGCCACCCCCAGACCGGCGCCGACCAGGCCGATCACTGCCGGGTAGTCGTCGGTGGCGAAGTCGATCCGGGGCGTGAAGCCGGACTCCTCGCAGACCTCCACCAGCTGGCGGCGGCAGCGCGGGCAGCCCGCGATCCACGACTCGTCGGCCAGCTCGGCGATGCCGACGGCGGCCGAACCGGCCAGCCGGTGCCCCTCGGGGACCAGGCCGATCAGCCGGTCGGTGAGCAACGGGCGTACGACCAGGTCGTCCCACTCCGCACCGGAGGCGCCGTAACGGAACGCCAGCGCGATGTCGCAATCGCCCTCTCGCAGCATCTCGACCGAGCGCGGCGGCTCGGCCTCGACCAGGGAGACCCGGGTGCCGGGGTGGGCCGCGCGCAGCGCCGCGAGGGCGCCGGGGACCAGTGTGGAGCTGCCACTGGGGAACGAGACGAGCCGGACCCGGCCTGCCCGCAGCCCGGCGATCGCAGCAACCTCCTCCTCGGCGGCGGTGAGCCCGGCGAGGATTCCGGAGGCGTGCCGGACGAGGGCCTCGCCCGCCTGAGTGAGCCGCATCTCGCGTCCCGTACGGATCAGCAGGGTGGTCCCCGCAGAGGCTTCCAGTGCCTTCATCTGCTGGCTGACCGCCGGCTGGGTGCAGCCCAGTTCGCGGGCGGCGGCGGAGAACGAGCCGGTGGCGGCCACGGCGCGCAGGACACGGAGATGACGGGCTTCGATCACAACTCAACCATAAGCGATTCTTGGGTTGCGTGCGAGTTATTGACGCGCATCTTTGAGGGTGGAGTGGTTAGCGTTCTCCGTATGAAGCCGATGAAGCTGCTGACTGTGAATGTGGGACGGCCCGAGGCCGTCGACTACACCGACGCCCCCGGCGGCGCGACCGGGATCGACAAGCGGCCGGCCGACGGCCCCGTACGCGTCACCGACCCCGGCCCCAAAGGCACCGGCGGCAGCGGCCTGGCCGGTGACGCGGTGTGCGATCTGCGCCACCACGGCGGCTCCGACCAGGCCGTGTACGCGTTCACCCGCGAGGAACTCGACGTCTGGGAGCGGGAGCTCGGCCGCCCGCTGGCCAATGGCACGTTCGGCGAGAACCTGACGACCAGCGGCCTGGACGTGAGCGGCGCGAAGATCGGCGAGCGCTGGCGGATCGGCCCCGACCTGGTCCTGGAGGTCACGTCGAGCCGGATTCCCTGCCGTACGTTCGCCGGCCATGTCGACGAGAAGCGCTGGGTCAAGCGGTTCACACAGGCGGCTGCCCCGGGTGCCTACCTGCGGGTGATCGAGCCGGGCGAGATCCGCGCCGGGGACCCGGTCGAGATCGTGCACCGGCCGGACCACGACGTCACCGTGGAGCTGGACTTCCTGGCCTCGACGACGCGCCGGGAGCTGCTCCCGAAGCTGCTCCCGGCGCGGGACGCGCTGCATCCCGAGACGCTGCGTGCCGCTCTGAAGTACGTGGAGACGGAGGCGGCGGACGACTGATCGCGGCGTGCCGGACAGGCACTAACGTGCCGCGTATGACGACTGCACTGATTACGGGCGCGACCGCAGGGATCGGAGCCGCATTCGCGCGGCGGCTCGCGGCCGATGGGCACAACCTGGTGCTGGTGGCGCGCAACACCGAGCGGCTGCGCGAGCAGGCGACCGAACTGCACGACCGGCACGGTATCGAGGCCGAGGTGCTGACGGCCGACCTGTCCGAGGACAAGGGGATCGCTGCGGTCGAGGCCCGGTTGACGGACCGTCACCAGCCGGTCGATCTACTGGTCAACAATGCCGGGTTCGGCAACAAGGGCCGCTATCTGGATGTGTCCATGGCCGATGAGCTGAACATGCTGAAGGTGCACTGCGAGGCGGTGCTGCGGCTGACCTCGGCGGCCGCGGCCGGGATGCGGGAGCGCGGGCGGGGCGGGGTCGTCAATGTGGCCTCGGTGGCGGCGTTCGTGCCGCGCGGGACGTACGGCGCGTCCAAGGCGTGGGTCGTGCAGTTCACCCAGGGCGCGGCGAAGGACCTGGCCGGTTCGGGGGTGCGGCTGATGGCGCTGTGCCCCGGCTTCGTACGGACCGAGTTCCACGAGCGGGCCGGGATGGGGACCGGCAACATCCCGGGCTGGATGTGGCTCGACGCGGACAAGCTGGTGGCGACGGCCCTGGCGGACCTGGCACACGGTAAGTCGGTCTCGGTCCCGGACCCGCGGTACAAGGCGTTGATGGGGCTCGTGAAGGTGACGCCGCGCGGCCTGCTCGGAGGGGTCACCTCCAAGACAGGCCGCAAGTACGGGCCACAGTGAGTGGGTTACCGAGTGGGCGGTTGCCGAATGGGCGGCTACCTCACCCCGCGGCCCGCGTAGGCGCCGATGTTGGGGGCGCCGGGCTTCAGCTCGTTGCCGAAGTAGTCCTTGCCGCCGTTGTTCTCGATGACGGCTCCGGCGGCGAGGGCGGGAGAGCCCGCACCGAGCCGGAAGTCGGGTCGGAGCTTCGGATCGGCCGTGATGCCGCCGGGGTCGGGGCGGGTCATGTCGATGCCGTAGAAGGCGTTGTGGTCGAAGGAGAGCCCGGGTGTCGGGTTCTTGAAGGCGTAGCCGCCGGTGCCCTCGCTCACGAAGATGTTGTTCCGGATGGACAGTTCGTGCTGGGTGGTGGCGGGGCTGCCGGCGTCGTCCTGGACGAGGTAGCCGGGGATCTGCACCTTGTTGTGGAAGGTGTTGTTGTTGATCTCCGTGCCGAGGATCGGGCCCCAGCAGTTCTGGATCAGGCGGGCACCGTCGTTGCGGCTGACGTTGTAGCGGGCGACCGTGCCGATGGTCTTGGCGCCGCTGTACGGGCAGATCAGCAGGAAGCCGCCCTTGTTGTCGTGGCTGTAGTTGTACTGGAAGACCGTGTTCTGCGAGGCGCCGTCGGCGTCGAAGGACATCCCGTCGTGGGTGTTGCCGCCGCCCGAGACCTCGTTGTACTCGACGGTCGTGTCGTCGGTGTTGAAGGTCCAGATGCCCGCGTTGGCGGAGGGCGAGCGCAGCTGGAAGCCGTCGACCCGGTTGTGGTCGACGCGGGCACCACTGGTGGTGTCGAGCTTCATGCCGTCGCCTGCCAGGGACTTCAGCGTGTTGTGGTGGACGCGGACTCCGGTGCTCGGCGTCCACTCCCCCGGGTAGACGTTCGGGTCCTGCTGCTGGCCGACCAGATCACGCTTGGAGAAGGTCGATTTGAAGTAGATGCCCTCGCGATCGACGTCCTCGATGCGGTTGTGCCCGATGTCCAGGCCGTCGTACCGGCTCGCCTTCGTCTTGCCCTCGACCGCGATATGGATCGCGCTGGAGCCGGACACCGTCTTGTAGTCGCCGCCGCGCACATCGTGGATGTAGAGGCCGGAGATGTCGAAGCCGCGGGCGGTGCCGTAGTCGGTGAGGCGAAGGCGGACGCCGTTGCGCTCGCTGCCGGGGTTGTCGGCGTTGGTGATCTCCAGGGCCTTGAGGTGCACGTACTGCATGTTGGAGAGCAGCACGACATCGTGGGCGCCCGCGCCGTCCAGCTTGGCGCGGGCCGGGCCGTTGCCGTAGTCGGCGATGGTGAACGGTGCGCGGGCGGAGCCGGTGCCCTCGGGGGCGAGTGTGCCGGTGCAGGTGGCGCCGCGTTTGAAGAGCAGCCGGTCGCCGGGGCCATAGGTGTGCGCGTTGGCCTCGGCGAGCGTGGTCCAGGGGTGCTGCTTGCTGCCGGTGGCGTCGGCCGGGGCGGCTGTGCAGTCGACGTGGAAGGTACGACCGGTGGGTGCGGCCTGTGCGGCGCTCTGGCCGGCAACGGTCAGACCGGCGGCGGCCGTCAGAGCCGCGAGCGTCGCAGCAGTGACGCGATGTCTCACAATTCCTCCGTACGAACAGTCAGGGACGGGACGAGTCGGCATCGCCGGAATCCTGGACTCGGATTGATCGAACGTCAATGGAATGCGTTTGAATGATCGAAACCCCCATCGTTCGATCACGTTGGTCTAGGGTCGGACAACGGCTCCGGCACCGGCCGGACCGGGGGCCGGGCCACACACTGCGAGGGGACTGCTGCCGTGCGCGAAAGTGCTGCTGAACGTCATGACCGCCTGCTGGGGCTGGTACGGGAAAGGGGCTCGGCCCGGGTCTCGGACCTGGCCTCGCAGCTGGGGGTCTCGCCCGTCACGGTGCGCCGGGACGTGGAGGAGCTGGCCGGCCGGGGCCTGCTCGACCGGGTCCACGGCTCGGTGTCCTGGCCGCAGAACGCCGCCCCCGCCGCGGCGGGGCCCGGCGGCACCGGCACCGGCCTGGTCCTCGGTATGCTCGCGCCCTCGTCGACCTACTACTTCGCCGAGGTCATCCGTGGGGCACACGAGGCCGCAGCCAGGGCGGGTGCGCGGCTGATCCTGCGGATCTCCGACTACCGGCCGCAGGAGGACCACGCCCGCACCGAGGGCCTGCTCTCCGCGGGCGCCGAGGGGCTGCTGGTCGCGCCGGGCTGGCAGCACCCCGGCGACCCCGACGCGTTCGGCGACTGGATCGCCTCGCTGCCCGTGCCGACCGTCCTGCTGGAGCGCAGGCCCACCGCGGGATCCCCGCTGGACTGCCTGGACCGGGTCTGCTCGGACCACGCGCACGGGGTGCTGCTCGCCGTACGCCACCTGGTGGATCTCGGGCACGGGGCACCGCTGTTGATGGCTCGGGCGGACTCCCCGACCGCCGTCGCGGTGCGCTCCGGGTACGAGGAGGCCCTGGCCTTGCTCGGGCTGCGCGCACCGCAGGACGTGATCGATTCCGTACCGGCCGAACTCACTCCGGACGCGTTCGAACAGGCCGTGCAGACACTGCGTGAGGCGGTCCACTCGGGGGTGGCGACGGCGGCGCTGATCCACAACGACGTGGACGCGATCCAGGTGGTGCAGCGCCTGGCCGAGCTGGGCGTACGGGTGCCGGACGATCTGGCGCTGATCGCGTACGACGACGAGGTGGCGGCCCTCGCGGACACCCCTCTCACGGCGGTGGCACCGCCCAAGCGCGAAGTGGGCCGTCATGCGACGGAACTGCTGGTGGAGCGGCTCGGCCGGGGCGCGGACACGCCCCGGCGTCATCTGACGCTGCTTCCGCAGCTGCGGGTCCGGGACTCGTGCGGAGCACCCCTCTCATAGGCGATGAAGCAGGCGATGATGCAGGCGTTGCAGTCGACTTGCAGCAGGCGTCCTCGCGGCCTCGCGGCCCCTCCCGCGGGGCATTCCGCCCGCTTCCGTACGTAACTTATCTGATCTTTTTTCGATCACTCGCTCTTTCGCTCTTGACTTCGGTCACGACTGGTCCAAGGATCACGGCCAACGCCAATGTCGTCGCCTGTTCAGGAGCCTCGCTGTGAGCCGCAGTTCGAGCAGAACGTCCCTCGCCGTAGTCGGCGCCGCCACCGCCCTCGCCGTACTCACGGCCTGTGGCGGCAGCGGCGACGACAATGCCGCCGCCGGAAGCGACGGCAAGCCCGTCAGCATCACCTTCTGGGGCTGGGCCAAGGGGTCCAAGGAGGTCGTTGACGCGTTCAACGCCTCGCACAAGAACATCAAGGTGGTGTACGAGGAGATCCCGTCCGGCAACGCGGGCGGCTACGCCAAGATCTCCAACGCGGTGAAGGCGGGCAACGCCCCCGATCTGGTCTCCATCGAGTACCCGCAGCTTCCGGAGTACGTCAGTCAGGGCGCGCTCCAGGACATCGGCCAGTACTTCACCGACGACATCAGGGAGAAGCTGCTGCCGCAGGCGGTCGAGCTGACGACGCTCGGCGGCAAGAACTGGGCTGTCCCGTTCGACGCCTCGCCGCAGTCCTTCTACTACCGCAAGGACCTGTTCGAGAAGTACGGCGTCGAGGTCCCCAAGACCTGGGACGAGTTCCGCAAGGCCGCCGAGAAGATCAAGAAGGCCGACAAGAAGGCCCGTATCGGCACCTTCTTCCCCGATGACCCGACCACGTTCCAGGCGATGGCCTGGCAGGCCGGCGCCCAGTGGTACAAGCCCGAGGGCGACACCTGGAAGGTCAGCACGGCCGACGCGGCCACCAACAAGGTCGCCGACTACTGGCAGGGCCTGCTCGACGACGACCTGATCCGCGCCAACGCCTCGTTCAGCCCCGAGTGGACCAACTCCCTGAAGAACGGCGGCACCGTCGGCTACCTCGGCGCCGCCTGGGGTGCGGGCGTCCTCAAGGGCACGCTGCCCGAGCAGAGCGGCAAGTGGGCCGTCGCCCCGATGCCCAGCTGGGGCGGCAAGCCGGCCAGCGGCATGCTCGGCGGCTCCACCTTCGCGGTGACGAAGACCAGCAAGAAGGCCGAGGCCGCGGTCGAGTTCGCCACCTGGATGTCGACCACCGAGGAAGGCATCAAGGCCCGGATCGAGTCCGGCACTTCGAGCGCCTTCCCGGCCGCGGCGGCGCTGCGCCCGGTGGCGAAGAAGTCCTTCGACGCGGACTTCTACGGCGGCGAGGACATCTACCAGGTGTTCGAGGACGCCGCGACGTCCATCGGCCCCGACTGGAACTGGGGCCCGACGACCGGCACGACGAACACCACCATCAAGGACCAGTTCGGCAAGGTCGCCAGCGGCGGCACCACCATCAAGGACGCGGTGAAGGCCGGGCACGACGCCACGGTCGCCGAGCTGAAGAAGCGCGGTCTGAAGGTCGAGGACGCAGGCTGATGAAGCGCGCCCGGACGACCAGAGCCGCCGCCATCCTGCTGGGGCCCTTCTTCGTACTGTTCACCGTGGCCATGGTGCTGCCGATCGGATACGCGGTCTGGCTCAGCCTGTTCACCGAGAAACAGTCCGGCCTGGGCTTCGGCGGCACCGAGACCGTCTTCAGCGGACTCGACAACTACACGGCGGCCCTGGGCGACCGGGCGTTCCGCGAGGGCTTCGGCGTACTCCTCGGATACTGCCTGTTCTACATTCCGCTGCTGCTCATCGGGGCCCTCGCCCTCGCCCTGCTGCTGGACTCCGCGCTGGCCCGCGCCCGCCGGTTCTTCCAGCTCGCGCTCTTCCTGCCGCACGCCGTGCCCGGCATCATCGCCGCGCTGATCTGGGTCTACCTCTACACACCCCAGCTCAGCCCGGTGGTCAGCGCCATGGAATCCGGCGGAATCGGCTTCGACTTCTTCTCACCCGAGGGTGCCCTCCCCTCCATCGTCAACATCGCCCTGTGGGAGTGGCTCGGCTACAACATGGTGATCTTCTATGCCGCGTTGCAGGCGATCGACCGCTCCGTACTCGAAGCGGCCACGGTCGACGGGGCCGGTTCCTGGCGCGTCGCACTCAGCATCAAGGTCCCGCTGATCCGCGCCTCGGTCGTGATGGTCGCGCTGTTCACGGTCATCGGCTCGCTCCAGCTGTTCACAGAGCCGCTGATCCTCAACAAGGGGACCGGTTCCGCCGTCTCCTCCACCTGGACGCCGAACATGTACGCGTACACCGCGGCCTTCGAACGCAACGACTACGGTCTCGCCGCGGCCGCCTCCATCCTGCTGGCGCTCACGGCCGCACTGCTGTCCTTCGTCGTCACCCGCTTCACCGGCCGGAAGGGCAAGAAAGCATGAACTCCCCCGCTTCCCGCGGCCGCTGGATGTCGAAGACCGCGGTCAACGGCTTCCTTCTGCTCGCCGTCGTCTACATGCTCTTCCCCCTCGTCTGGCTGGTCACCGCCGCCACGAAGGACACCGGCGGTCTGCTCGCGGGCAACGCCTTCTCCTTCGAGGGCTTCAACCTCGGCGAGAATCTGTCGAACCTGGCCTCCTACGGCGACGGCATCTACTTCCGCTGGTACCTCAACAGCCTCTTCTACGCGGGCGGCGGGGCGATCGTCTGTTCGCTGATCTGTGTCGCCGCGGGGTACGCCTTCGACAAGTACGAATTCCGGGGCAAGGAGAAGCTGTTCGGCCTCGTGCTGATGGGCGTGCTCGTCCCCACCACCGCGCTCGCGCTGCCGATGTATCTCCTGGCCTCCAAGACCGGCCTGGTCAACACATACTGGTCCGTACTGATCCCGGTGCTCGTCAATCCGTTCGGTGTGTATCTCGCCCGGGTGTTCAGCACCGGCTACATACCGAACGAGGCCCTGGAGGCCGCCCGTATCGACGGGGCCGGCGAGCTGCGCGTCTTCTGGTCCATCGGACTGCGCATGGTCATGCCGGGCTTCGTGACCGTCTTCCTCTTCCAGTTCACCGCGATCTGGAACAACTTCTTCCTCCCCCTCGTGATGCTCTCGGACCGCAAGCTCTTCCCGCTGAGCCTCGGTCTGTACTCCTGGAACACCAACACCCACGGCGAGCCGAGCTTCTATCCGCTCGTCGTCACCGGCTCCCTCCTCGCCGTCATCCCCCTGATCGTCGCCTTCGTCTCGCTGCAGCGGCACTGGAAGGCCGGTCTGACCGCCGGCAGCGTCAAGTGACTCTCACGCGAGACCTGAGGAGTACGAGTTCCACCATGCCCCACGCCACTGACAACCGGCCGACGGCCCTGCTCGCGATGGGCCCCGGCATCGCCGGACGCCTCCTCGCCGACCGCCACCGCACCCGGCTGGCGACCCTCACCCGTACCGATCCGCACCTCGTCGCCCACGATCTGGCCGACCCGACGGCCGAGGTGGCCGCCGCGCTCGCCGATGCCGAGGTGCTGTTCACCTGCTGGGGTGCGACGCCGCTCACCGCCGAGGTGCTGGCGGCCGCACCCCGGCTGCGGGCCGTGGTGCACGCGGCCGGTTCCGTGAAGCACCACATCACGGACGCCTGCTGGGAGCGCGGGATCTCCGTCACCTCGGCGGCCGGGGCCAACGCGCTGCCGGTCGCCGAATTCACACTCGCCGCGATCCTCTTCGCGGGCAAGCGCATCCTGCACTCCGCGGATCGCTATCGCGCCCTGCGCGCCGACCACGACTGGCTCGCGGAGCTCGACGGCTCCGGCAACTACCGCCGTACGGTCGGCATCGTCGGCGCCTCCCGCATCGGCCGGCGCGTGATCGAGCTGCTGCGCCCCTTCGACCTGGACGTCCTGCTGTACGACCCGTACGTGGACGGTCCGGAGGCGGCGCGGCTCGGTGTACGGCTCACCTCGCTCGACGAGCTGTGCGCGAGCAGCTCGGTCGTATCTGTGCATGCGCCGCAGCTCCCGGAGACGCACCACATGATCGGCGCCGCGCAGCTGTCGGCCATGGCGACCGGGGCGACGCTGATCAACACGGCGCGGGGATCGCTGATCGACGAGGAGGCGCTGCTGCCCGAGCTGACCACCGGGCGGCTGCACGCGGTGCTGGATGTGACGGAGCCCGAACTTCCGCCTGCGCACTCGCCGTTGTACGACCTGCCGAATGTGCTGCTCACTCCGCATGTCGCGGGTTCGCTGGGCGATGAGCTGCACCGGATGGCCGACCAGGCGCTGGACGAGATGGAGCGGTTCGCGGCCGGCCTGCCCTTCGCGGACCCGGTCCGGGCAGGGGCGCTGCCGCACTCGGCGTGACGGGGGCTTTGTCCCCTGCCCGCCCCTTCCCGATGCCCGTAGGCAGGTGGTGACATCCTTACGACCCGATGGCGGGTGCGCTGGTTTCTCAGCGATGCCGGAGGCGGCATGTCACAGCAGTGGCATGCTCCTCGCTATGTATGAAAATCCGCAAGACAAGACAACGCCGGGGTTGTGGGGGTGTATCGCGTGTGCCTGG
Source organism: Streptomyces sp. NPDC037301 (assembly GCF_055602785.1). Taxonomy (NCBI): domain Bacteria; kingdom Bacillati; phylum Actinomycetota; class Actinomycetes; order Kitasatosporales; family Streptomycetaceae; genus Streptomyces; species Streptomyces sp. NPDC037301. The sequence continues at coordinate 257,597 of NZ_JBVJWD010000003.1, read as the reverse complement.
GCGGTCGCTTTCGCCGTGCTTCATTTTTACTGGGCGTTGGGCGGCAGCTGGGGCCTCAGTGTCTCGGCGGGGCCCCTGGCCGAAGAACGCCCCGGGTGGTTCGTTGCGGTGGGCTTGTGGGGCGTGGGACTGCTGTGCCTCGTCGGCGGTGTGCTGGGATGGCTTCTCGCCAGGCCGCGGTCTCGTGGCCTGGCAGGACGGGTGGTCAAGGCCCTGGGCTGGTGTGTCTGCGCTGTGCTGCTGGTGCGCGGCATCGCCGTCGAGGTGCTGCTGCTGACCGAGACCGCGGGCCAGGAGATAGCCGTGAGCCCGGAACAGCGGATGTGGACGCTGCTGCTGTGGAATCCCTGGTTCCTGGTCGGTGGTCTCGTCTTCGGTTTGGCCGCACGGAGGGTCCAGAAGAGCGGAGGGCTCGAGTAGCGGCGAAGCCTGGCGTGCGCGAGAGCCGTCTGAGCTCCTGCGTAGGCCGAGGCCCGCGTAGTGCGCTGGTGCCGCGAACGACTGGTGAGGTGTCGGCCCAGCCGTCGACCGGTTGAGGCCTGGGATTAGCGTGACGCGCGGCCCGCATGCGCTCGTGACCAGCGCAAATGCTGAGTGCTCAGGGGAAGAGCAACTTTGGTCCACTGTGGAATCGACTGGGCCGGGAAGGCACACGACGTCGCCCTCGTTGACGACTCCGGCCAGCTGTTGGCCAAGCGCCACATCGCCGACGACGCGGCTGGCTACGAGATCCTTATCGACTTACTCGGGGGGTACGGCGACAGCGTGGTTCACCGCGACGATGGATCAGGCTGCTGAACAGGGCAGATGCGTACGGACGCCACTTGCCTGGCTGTACGGGAACCGGGCCGTCAATGGCGACCGGGGCGCTGATGGTCCGGCTCACCGGCGCGATCGCCACGGCCGTGGCTGTGCGGGCCTGATCCGCATCGCGGGTCAGGCCCACGGCAGTTCAGTCCCAGACCAGGTTGAGGGAGCGTTCGAAGTTGACGTATCCGGCGCGGGCGAAGGACTTCGCCATGGGGACGTTGCCGAGGTCCGTCGATGCCCTGATCCGGTCGACGCCCTCGGCGGCCAGGATGCGGGTGCCCTCGGCGAGGATCTCGTCGATGTAGCCGTTGCCGCGGTGTGCGGGCAGGACACCGAGGTACGCGATGATCGGGTGGTAGCTGTTGCGGGCCGGGACCACGAAGCCCACCGGACCGCCCCCGTCGGGGAGTTCGGCGATGCGCCACCACTCGTGCGGGCTCTTGAACCCGGCGAACTCTCCGTCGTAGTGCCGTTCCGCCGCCCCGCGCGGGCTCAGTCCGGATGCCAGGTCCGCCCGGCCGTGGGCGTCGAGGGTGCCCTCCATGACCGGGGACATCAGGGCGAGGAGGTCCTCACGGTCGGCCACCGGGCGGAAGACGAGACGCCCCCTGGATTCCGGGAGCAGCGACGACGGGGTCCACTCCAACCGCAGCCGCTCGACCAGCAGCCGTGCGCCCGTGCTCTCCAGCACGCGCGTGCGGGAGTCGACCACCTCGCGGGCCGCGGGGTCCTCGTGCCAGTCGGGCGGGACGAAGCGGCCGTACTCCGGCAGCTTCGCGCCCGCCGGGAAGACGGTCGCCGTCGCCGTCTCGAACAGCCGCAGGCCGATCTCGTCGCGGTCGGCCCGGGGCAGCGTGTCGTCGATGTCGAAGAAGTCGAACTGCAGCGGGACGTCACCGCCCGGGGTCGTCCACCAGGCGAGCCGGGCGAGCAGACGGTCGCCGTCCAGGGCCACCCAGGCCCACTCGGGGCGGCGGCAGCCGTTGGCGAAGTCGTCGGTCAGTTCGTGGTCGAGGACGTAGGAGAGCCGGCAGAAGAGATCGATCTCGTTGGGGCCGGTCAGAGGTCGGTAGCTCACCGATGTCAGCGTCAAGTCAACTCCTGTGAAGGGATACAGCGCTCCGGACCCAGTATTTCGTGCTGGTCAGGCAGGCCGGGTGTCCGGGCGGAGGGCGTCGAGGGCCGCATGCTGCTGCTCAGGCCGATTCGAGGACCGGGCGGATTTCGAGCGTCTCCGGGGTGGGGAAGCCGCGGGCCAGCTCGATGGCCTCGGCGCGGTCGGCCACATCCAGCACGAACCAGCCGCCGAGGGTCTCCTCGCCGCTGTGTACGGGCCCCTCGGTCACCGCCGCGGATCCGTCCGCCGTCCTGCGCACGGTGACAGGGCCCCGGTGCTCGGTGTCGAGCGCGTCGCCGCCCGCCAGCTTGCCCGCTGCCGCGAGCTCGCCGATCCAGGTCTCGTACGCCTTCCGGTAGGCATCGCGGTCGGCCTGGATCCGAGCGCGTGACGCATGCGTCTCGAAGATCACGAGGGCGTATTTCATGAGGCTTTCCTCTGGTCGGTGTTCTTGGTGGTGATGGTGGTTCTGGTGGTGGTCGGCTTGATGCGGGCCAGTGCGCCCGTCTCCAAGGCCGTCCACAAGTCGCCGTCCGGGCCCACCGTGATCCCGTGCGGCTCCGAGGCCGGGGTGGGTAGGTCGTGGACAGCGACCGTGCCGTCGGACGTGACCGAGCCGACGCGGTTGGCACCCCACTCGGTGAACCACGCCGTGCCGTCGGCGTCGGTGGTGACGGCGTGCGGCCGGGCCGAACGGTCGGGCAGGGCGTATTCGGTGATCCGGCCGGCGGGTGCCATCCGGCCGATCTGACCGGCCGCGATCTCGGTGAACCAGACGCTTCCGTCCGGGCTCACGGCGATACCCACCGGCGCGGCCGCCTCGGTGGGCAGCTCGTGGACCGTGATGGAGCCGTCCATGTCGACACGACCGATGGCGTTGGCCTGGTTCAGCGTGAACCACATCGCGTCCCCGGCCGCGGCGATCGCGGAGGGAAACGCGCCGGTGCGCGGCAGCGGGTACTCCGTGACCGTTCCGTCGGTGGTGAGGCGGCCGATGCGGTTGGCGGCGGTCTCGGTGAACCACAGTGCGCCGTCCGGGCCCGCGGCGATACCGAAAGGCCCGCACTCCGCGGTCGGCAGCGCGAACTCCGTCACCCGGCCGGCCGTCGTGATCCGCCCGATCCGGTGCGCCCGGTACTCCGTGAACCACAGCGCGCCGTCCGGCCCGTTGCTGATGACCGTCGGACCGCTGTCCGGGGCGAGTTGATGACTGGTCGGTTCCTGTCCCGGGATCAGCCGGCCGATCCTGCCGCTGTGCACCATGGTGAACCACAGCGCGCCGTCCGGGCCGGTAGTGATCGCGTACGGGCCGCTGTCGCGACCGGACACCGCGTACTCCTCGATGGCGGGGGGCGTCACTGCTGCTGCTCCAGACCTTCGGCGGCGGCGATGCGCTCGATGTCCTGCGGGGAACCGGCCATGATGGTCCGGGCGTGCGCGGTCACGAGTTCGACGGGCCAGTCCCACCAGGCGGCCCGCACGAGCCGTTCGACGTCGCTGTCGTCGAAGCGCTGTCTGATCGTCCGGGCCGGGTTCCCGCCCACGATGGTGTACGGCGGCACGTCAGCGGTGACCATCGCTCCGGCCGCGATCACTGCGCCGTCGCCGATCCGTACCCCCGGCATCACGGTGGCTCCGTATCCGAACCACACGTCGTTGCCGACCACCGTGTCCCCGCGGCTGGGCATGCCGGTGACGAGGTCGAGGGTCTGCTCGGTCCACTCCCCGCCGAACATGCTGAAGGGGAAGGTGGACACCCCCATCGACGGGTGGTCCGCGCCCGCCATCAGGAACCGGGTGCCCGTGGCGATCGCGCAGTACTTGCCGATGATCAGCCGTTCCGGACCGTAGGCGTACAGCACATTGCGCTGCGCGAAGTCGGTCGCCTTGTCGGGATCGTCGTAGTAGGTGAAGTCACCCACCACGACGTTTGTACCGGCAACCAGTGGCTTGAGGAAGACGACCCGTTCGTGGGCGGGCAGGGGATGGACGGTGCTCGGGTCAGGTGTCACGCGGGAATCTCTCCGTGGGGGTTCGTGCTCGGCGGCGGAGCACGGGGCGGCGAGGCCCCATGACCAATGAGGTGCGCGCCTTCCGGGCCGTCGGCCGAATTGATCGGGCCCGGTCCTGCCACCTCGCACCGGCTCATGTCATCTGCGGGAGGCCTCCCGGCCTGGTCCCCAGTATGTGTACCGGGGCAGCCGGGAACAACGGCCAATCTTGTTATGGTCGTTAACCCAGAGGTTCACGAATCCGGGGTTCAGGGTGGAATCGGGGGACAAGATGGAACTGCGGGACATAGAGATCTTCCTGACGCTCGCGGAGGAGCTCCACTTCGGCCGCAGCGCCGAACGCCTGCATGTCTCCCCGGCCCGTGTCAGCAGGAACGTGCCATCGGCGCCCAGCTCTTCGAGCGCACCAGCCGCCATGTGCGGATGACCCCCGTCGGAGAGGTACTGCTCCAGCGGCTGAAGCCGGCGTACGAGGACATCCAGGAAGCCATAGCGGAGGTGACCACCGTCGCCCGCCACTCGGCCGGCACCCTGACGCTGGGGGTCATGGGCGCGCAGATGCACGACATGGCCCCGGTCCTGACCCACTTCCGGGCCCGGCACCCGTCCGCCGAACTCCGGTTCCGGGAAGTGTTCTTCAGCGATCCGTTCGGAGCCTTGCGGGCCGGCAAGGTCGACGCGGTGACCACCTGGCTGCCGGTCCGCGAGCCGGACCTGACAGTCGGGGTGGTGCTGCGCGAGGAACCTCTCAACCTGATGGTGGCCGCGGATCACCCGCTCGCCCGGCAGGAGTCGGTGAGCATGAAGTACTTGGCGACCACATCGTGCCGCGCCTGAACGGCCCCATGCCCGCCTACTGGGAGACCGCCGTCCTGCCGACCCGCACGCCGGCCGGACGCCCCGTCCGCCGCGGCCCGGCCGTCACCACCTTCTACGAGATCCTCTCCCTCGTCGCGGCAGGCGACGCGGTCTGCACGGTCCCCGACGAGGGACGGCGCTACAACGCGCAGACCGACGTCGTCCACCTCACCCTCCACGATGCCCCGCCCGTCCAGTGGGCCCTGATCTGGCGCACGGACCGCGCGACCCCACTGGTACACGCACTCGCCGAGGCGGCGACGGACTGCGGGGACGCAACCACGCGTTAGAGATGTGCCGGCGCCGGTGTCCGTGTCCCCTGGCCCCCGTCCCGGACCCGTCCGCGAGCGGTCGCTCCGGCCGCCGGCCAGACCCATGTGGCGGGGCTGTACGGCCCTGTTCTCGTATGGCTGTACGAGAACAGGGCCGCGTCCGCCGGTGGGGCTTCCGTATCGGCGAGCCCGGCTTGCCCGCGTGCGGGCATAGGAAAGCCCCGGCGGTCAACGATGACGCTGGGGCTGTGTCAGGCCGTACGGGGCTATGCGGCGACCCGCAAGGGCGCAGTTCCGGCGATCCGTGCCATGGCGGGGCCCATCGCCGCTGATGGTGAACTCGATTCGACGGAGGTCCAGCGTGCGCCACCCGCCACGGGCCCCACCTGACGGTCGAACGGGCCCCAGCGTCCACCGCCATCGCGCGCCTTCCTGCGGTGTCGGCCCGGTGCCAATCGTCGGCGAAGATGCGCCCCGTGGGAACATCGGGCTTCCCGGAACCGGGGCTCCGCCCCGGGCCCCGGTCCTCAATCGCCGGGCGGGCGTGCTCGATTCGGCCGCACGTGCTGAGGCCCGGTACCCCGCGACGGGGTACCGGGCCTCAGTGGCTGTCCGAGCTACACGCTAGTGCGAGTGGCCGTGACCGTGACCGGCCTCGGCCTCTTCCTCGGCCGGCTTCTCGACGACCAGCGTCTCGGTCGTGAGCAGCAGCGACGCGATGGACGCGGCGTTCTCCAGCGCGGAGCGGGTGACCTTGACCGGGTCGATGACGCCGGCCTTCACCAGGTCGCCGTACTCGCCGGTCGCCGCGTTGAAGCCCTGGCCCTTGTCGAGCTCGGAGACCTTCGAGGTGATGACGTAACCCTCGAGGCCGGCGTTCTCGGCGATCCAGCGCAGCGGCTCGACGGCGGCGCGGCGCACGACCGCGACACCGGTGGCCTCGTCGCCGGTCTTGCCGAGGTTGCCCTCAAGAACCTTGACGGCGTGGACCAGAGCGGAGCCACCACCGGAGACGATGCCCTCCTCGACCGCGGCGCGGGTCGCGGAGATGGCGTCCTCCAGACGGTGCTTCTTCTCCTTGAGCTCCACCTCGGTGGCGGCACCGACACGGATCACGCACACGCCGCCGGCCAGCTTCGCGAGGCGCTCCTGGAGCTTCTCGCGGTCCCAGTCGGAGTCCGTGGCGTCGATCTCGGCCTTGATCTGGTTGACCCGGCCCTTGACGTCGCCGGGCTCGCCGCCGCCGTCCACGATCGTCGTGTCGTCCTTGGAGACGGTGACGCGGCGGGCGCTGCCCAGCACGTCCAGACCGGCCTGGTCGAGCTTGAGGCCGACCTCCTCGGCGATGACGGTCGCACCGGTGAGGGTGGCGATGTCGCCGAGCATGGCCTTGCGGCGGTCACCGAAGCCCGGGGCCTTCACCGCGACGGCGTTGAAGGTGCCACGGATCTTGTTGACGACGAGGGTCGACAGCGCCTCGCCCTCGACGTCCTCGGCGATGATCAGCAGCGGCTTGGAGCCACCGGCCTGGATGACCTTCTCCAGCAGCGGGAGCAGCTCCTGGATCGAGCCGATCTTGCCCTGGTGGATCAGGATGTACGGGTCGTCGAGGACGGCCTCCATACGCTCCTGGTCGGTCACCATGTACGGGGACAGGTAGCCCTTGTCGAAGGCCATGCCCTCGGTGAAGTCGAGGTCCAGACCGAAGGTGTTGGACTCCTCGACGGTGATGACACCGTCCTTGCCGACCTTGTCCATCGCGTCCGCGATGAGCTCGCCGACCTGGGTGTCCTGCGCGGAGAGCGCGGCCACGGCGGCGATGTCGGACTTGTCGTCGATCGGGCGGGCGGTCGCGAGGAGCTCCTCGGACACGGCCTTGACCGCGGCGTCGATGCCCTTCTTCAGGGCGGCCGGGGAAGCACCCGCGGCGACGTTGCGCAGACCCTCGCGGACGAGCGCCTGGGCCAGCACGGTGGCGGTGGTCGTACCGTCACCCGCCACGTCGTTGGTCTTGGTCGCCACCTCCTTCACCAGCTGGGCACCGAGGTTCTCGTACGGGTCGTCGAGCTCGACCTCGCGCGCGATGGTGACACCGTCGTTGGTGATGGTGGGAGCGCCGAACTTCTTGTCGATGACGACGTTGCGGCCCTTGGGGCCGATCGTCACCTTGACCGTGTCGGCAAGCTTGTTGACGCCGCGCTCGAGGGCGCGACGGGCGTCCTCGTCGAACTTCAGAATCTTCGCCATGGGAGCTGAGCTTTCCTCTCAAACGAACTGCGCCCCCGACCACCCGGCTGGTTATTTCGCAGGGGGCCAGGGGCGCAGAACAGAAGCAAACGTGGGTGAATTACTTCTCGATGATCGCGAGCACGTCGCGAGCCGAGAGGACGAGGTACTCCTCGCCGTTGTACTTCACCTCGGTGCCGCCGTACTTGCTGTACAGCACGACGTCGCCGGTCTTGACGTCGAGCGGAAGGCGCTCGCCGTTCTCGAAGCGGCCCGGGCCCACGGCCAGGACGACGCCCTCCTGGGGCTTCTCCTTGGCGGTGTCCGGAATGACCAGGCCGGAGGCCGTGGTCTGCTCGGCGTCGAGCGGCTGGACCACAATGCGGTCCTCGAGCGGCTTGATCGCAACCTTGGAGCTAACGGTCGACACGATCCGGTCTCCCCCTTCGGAGATCTCACGGGGTTAAGAGTCTTTGAGTGGCGACCAGGTGGATCCGTCGTCGCGGGTGCCGGACCTGCCAGTCGCACAGTACTGCTGGCACTCTCCAGTGGTGAGTGCCAGCACCGAGACTATGACCGGGATTAGCACTCGGTCAAGCGGAGTGCCAATTCAGCCAGTCGTGGCGTCATGTGGGCCCCGCTCGCGCACGGCGCGACGGGGCGCTGGTCGCATGCGGCAGTCCGGACAACGCAAAGGTCCGGGCAACATAGGGACAACGCGGGGACGGGCCACACCGTTCCGTACGACCGTGGGTTCATACTCGAACCTCCGTACCAGTCGTCGAACCCGCTCCCGCATCACCCCTCGGGCGCACAGGCCTCCTCGCACCCCGTGAACGGCTGCCTCGACGTGCTGCCGGGCCTGCTGCCGGTGGTCCTGGAGGGGCTGATCTGCGTGGGCGCCCCTCTGGCCGCGCTCCTGCTGTGCGTGGTGGCGGCACCGACCGGGCAAGAGGACTACCGCCGCTCGCACCCGGCGTCGGCCTCCGCTCCCCCGTACGATCCCGGCCGGTCCGGCCACCAGTGCCTCAGCGGTGGCGACAACCGCGAGTGCCTGGACTCCTTCAGCTGACGGCAGGCGATGACGACCAGCGGCCCCGACGCCCCGTGGTCGCCTTGCGGATGCGCCTGCGGGCCCGCCGCTGGGGCCGGCTTCGGGTGGGTCACCTTCTGTGCGGCCTTGCGGCCCAGCCGTTCGATCGGGTCCACCGACTGTGCGCACCCGGCGGTGGCGGCCAGGAGCGCACCGGCGGTCAGCAGTCCGGCGAGCAGCCGATGCACCCTTCTCATACGTAGTCCTCCAGCCGGGCCAGGGCGTATCCCTTGTCCGTGATGGTCTTCATGACCGCCCGGACCATGTCGGCCATGCTGCCGCCCCAGTCCTTCCGGCCCTGGAAGTGCGTGAGGATGATGTCGCCGGGGTGCAGGTCCTGGTCCACCTCGCGCCACTTCATGTGGTCCGGGAACGCCTCCGCGTTCCAGAGCGGTACGGCCTTGATGCCGCAGGACTTCGCGATGCGGAGCGTGTCCGCGTTGTAGTTGCCGTACGGCGGGCGGAAGAGGGTGGGCCGCTGCCCGTAGTGCTCCTCGATGATGGCCTGCTGGTCGCAGATCTCGCTCTTCTGCTCGCTGTACGAGAGTCCGGGCAGGTAGGGGTGGTTGAGCGTGTGGTTGTTGAGGCCGACACCCAGCCGCTGCATCTCCAGGAAGTACCCGTAGCTGTCGCGCACCAGGTAGTCGCTGAGGAACGCGCTGTACGGGATGTCCAGCTCGTCCATCATCTGCAGCAGTTCGGGATCCTTCTCGGCACCGTCGTCCATCGTCAGGAAGACGACCCGATCCTTGGTCGGGACGGTGGTGAAGACCGGCGGCAGCGAGTCGTCGCCGCCGTTGACCTCGAACCCCTCGCGGGTGGTGATGTGCGGCTTCACGGCGGGCGGCGGGGGTGCGATCAGCGGTGGCCTGTCCAGCCCCCACTTCTTGGCGAGGGCCGCCCGTACGGCCGGGCTGAACCTCGCGTTCTCACGGAGCCCGGCGGGTGCGCCGCCCTGGCCGGCAAGCTGTCCGGGGCCCGCCCCCGGTCCGGGAACGCCCGGCGGTCCGGCGGCGGGTAGCACCCGGTGCTCGTCGCCGTCGCCGGACGGGCCGCCGGCCTGGGAGGCGCAGCCGGAGCAGACCGCGGCGACCAGGAGTGCGGCCAGGACCGCACAGGCCGGCCGATGCCTGCCGGAGCCCCGCCCGCCCCTCGGTTCAGGCATGCCCGATCTGCTCCTTTTCACGGTTAATTTTTCCTTTTGTCGTACAAGTTGCATGGCGTCGCATCCTGCCAGCACGTGAGGGGCGCCCCGGCCCGACACCGCCACCGGCCCCGCCGGTCAACCCGGCTGGCTCACAATGGGCGCGTGAACGCCTTCGCCCCGAACGACCCGTCCGACGCCGACGACAGGTCCGACGCCCCCGACCCGTCCGACCCCCTCGCCGCTTTCATGACCCTGCGCACCCCCGAGGGCGCGGCGCTCCTGGACGGGCTGCGGTCGTACGACCCCGCCCAGGAGCTCGCCACCGCCACCCGGCTTCGCCGCACCCACCCGGCCTCGCTGGTCTCGGCGGCGCTGGGACAGGCGCGGCTGCGGCAGCGGGCGGTGGTGAAATTCGGTGCCGAGGACGCGTACCGGATGTTCTTCACACCGAACGGCGTCGAACAGGCGACGCGTACGTCGGTGGCCACCCATCGCGCACAGCGGTTCGTGGCGGCGGGCGGGGTGCGGAGCGTCGCCGATCTCTGCTGCGGGATCGGCGGCGACGCGATCGCGCTCGCACGGGCGGGCATCTCCGTCCTCGCAGTGGACCGCGACCCGCTGACCGCCGAGGTGGCTCGCGCCAACGCCGCCGCGCTCGGCCTGGACGGGCTGATCGAGGTGCGGTGCGCCGATGTCACCGAGATCGACACCTCGCCCTACGACGCGGTCTTCGTCGACCCGGCCCGGCGCGGCGGCAGGGGCCGGATCTTCGACCCCGAGGCGTACTCACCGCCGCTCTCCTGGGCGACCGGCGCCGCGCTCGATGCGCCCCGTGCCGCGCTGAAGATCGCCCCCGGTATCCCGCACGAGGCGATCCCGGCACAGGCGGAGGCCGAGTGGATCTCGGACGGCGGCGATGTGAAGGAGGCGGTGCTCTGGTTCGGCGAGGGCTTCGCGGCCGGTTCCTACCGCGCCACCGTGCTTCCGGCCCGCGCCACCCTGTGGTCCGGCGCCCCCCTGCCCGCCCCGCCCGTCGGCCCGGTCGGCCGCTATCTGTACGAGCCGGACGGCGCCGTCATCCGCGCCCATCTGGTCGCCGACATCGTGGCGCGGTGCGACGGCCGACTGGTCGACGAGACCATCGCGTACGTCACGAGCGACCAGTTGTACGAATCCCCGTACACCGCCGGGTACGAGATCACCGACCGGCTGCCGTTCAACATGAAGAAGCTCAAGGCGCTGCTGCGGGAGCGGAAGGTCGGCGTCCTGACGGTGAAGAAGCGCGGCTCGGCCGTCGAACCGGAGGAGCTGCGCCGCAGGATGAAGCTCCAGGGGCCGAACGCCGCGACGGTCTTCCTCACCCGGGTGGCCGGAGCCCCGACGATGCTGATCGGCCACCCGCTGACCGGCCCCGCCTGACCGGCGGGGGCAACCGTCAGGCCAGGTCGGTCAGGTCCTCGGCGTACACCTGCGAGAGCGGCTGAGGACCCACGTACTGCTGGCAGTTGCACTGCCCCGACTCGAAGCGGACCGGCTTCTTGGAATCGTCCCAGGCGGTCGGCACCTCGACCCGCTCATGGCACTTGCCCTGCTTGTCGTGCTTGGCGAGATGGTGCGTGCAGCCGCAGACCGGCTCCGGCGGCTTGCGGGCCGCTTCGACGGCCAGCCGCTCCTGCTTGGCCGCCTCCAGCAGCTCCAGCTTGCGGGTGTGCCGGTTGCGCAGCGCGGTACGGACGTTGTCGACGGCCCATCCGAAGCCGCCCGCCCAGAAGATGATGAGCACCCACCAGTACCACTCCATGTGACACTCCCCCCTGCGTGACTCATGTCTCCGGTCAGGATAGGTCCGGGGTCAGCGGTGCGCGCCGCCCCCGACGGAGAACAGCGGCTGCGGAGCGGGCGCCCCGATCAGTACCCGCAGCACCCAACGGCGGTGGGCGAACGCCTTGGTGATGCCGATCAGTCCGACGATCCAGCCGGTCATCCCGAGTCCCATGACCAGGGCGACCAGCCCGGAACTGTCCCGGGCCGCCTCAGCGGTCGCCGGGACGGCGATGCACGCGTACAGCCCGAGTGCGCACAGCGCGAAGGACATCAGCAGCCAGACGAGGCTGACGCCCGGCATCCGCAACCGCGCATCGCGCACCGGATCGCGGTCCAACTCACCCCAGGCGGCGAGCAGCCGGCGGATGTCGCGGTCGCGGCGCAGACCGATGACGACGAGGACGATCGCGGGCACCATGCAGCAGACGCCCATGCCTGCGAGGATCACGCCGAGCAAGGCGCTGAAGACGTCGTACGTCTCCTCCAGCGTGATGAGCGCCGCGCCCACCAGCGACCAGCCCACCGCGCAGAGCGCTCCCCACAGCCACAGCGCCACCAGCCGCCCCGGTGAGACATGCATCTTCACCAACTCCCCGAGCACCACGGCCCGGTCGGCGCGCAGCGCCTCACGGTCGGGCCAGGTACGTATCTCCACGGGCGGTGGGGGCGGCGGCAGTTGTGCACGGCGAAACATGGGCCCGACCCTATCGACCGCCCTCCCCTGCGGGGGCACAGTGCGCCGGGGCCGCCGGAGTGCCATGCTGGAAAGGGACATACGGAGGTTCGCGATGGGGTTCTATGTCGAGCGGATCGTGCCCCGGATCGCCGATGCCGTCGGCGGAATGAAGTCGGCCGAGCCGCTGCGGCGACGGGTCTGCGAGGGCCTGTACGGCGAGATCATCGAAATCGGGTTCGGTTCCGGGCACAACGTACCGTTCTACCCGGATGCCGTCACCGACGTGGCCGCGGTCGAGCCGTCCGATCTCGGCTGGAAGCTGGCCCATGACCGTATCGACGCGGGGCACACCCCGGTGCGGCGCGCCTGTCTGGACAGCCGGTACCTGCCGTTCGAGGACGACACCTTCGACGGCGCCCTCTCCACGTGGACGCTGTGCACCATCCCCGACGCCGATGCGGCGCTGCGCGAGGTGCGGCGGGTCCTCAAGCCCGGCGCGACCCTGCACTTCCTGGAGCACGGGCTGGCGCCGGAGGAGGACGCGAACGTACGCCGCTGGCAGCACCGCCTCGATCCGCTGGAGCGGCGGCTCTTCGCCGGGTGCCGTCTGACCCGGCCGATCGCCGAGATGCTGACGGCCGCGGGGTTCACGATCGTCGACCTGGACGTGTTCTACGAGAAGGGCGCGCCGAGGCCGATGGGCGCCGACTCGATGGGCGTCGCCGCGCCCTGAGGGGGCCGGGGGCGGCGTTCAGGCGTTGCGCAGCGCCTCGATGTCCAGCTTCCTCATGCCGAGCATCGCCTTCATCGCCCGCTCGGCCTTCGCCGGGTCCGGGTCGGACAGCGCCTCGCTCAGCCCCTGCGGAACGAGTTGCCAGGACAGGCCGTACTTGTCCTTGAGCCAGCCGCACTGCCCCTCTTCGCCGCCCTCGGTGAGCCTGGGCCACAGAGTGTCCACCTCTTCCTGCGACGCGCAGTCCACGGACAGCGAGATCGCCTCGGTGAAGGGGAACTGCGGGCCGCCGTTGAGCGCGATGTACTCCTGGCCGGCCAGCCGGAAGACGACGGTCATGACCTTGCCCGTCTCGCCGGGCGCCGCCTCGTTGTAGTACGTCGTGTTCAGCACCTTCGAGTCGCCGCCGAAGATGGAGATGTAGTGATTCGCGGCTTCCTCGGCCTGGTTGTCGAACCAGAGGAAGGTCTTGATCTTCTGCATGGTCTGCTCCTGTCGGGTGGCGCGGAGTCGGATGGTGCCGAAGCCTGTGCGGGGTAGACCGGTCCGGCGCCCGGAACTCACCGGTCGGCGCGGCCCTGAAGTGCCGCGCGGTCCAGGAGCATCGCGCGTTCCCGTTCGTTCCGGGTCAGTCCGGCCGCCCGTACGAACTCCGCCCGCGCCTCGTCCGTACGGCCCGTCCTGGCCAGCAGATCGCCGCGGACGCTGGGCAGCAGGTGGTAGTCCTTGAGCGCCGGATCGTCGGCCAGCGCGTCGACCAGGGCGAGGCCGGCCGCCGGGCCCTGCGCCATCGAGACCGCCACGGCCCGGTTGAGCTCGACGACCGGGGACGGTGCGATCACGGCGAGGCGGCCGTAGAGGGCGGCGATGGTCGTCCAGTCCGTGTCCTCGTACGTCACCGCCCGGGCGTGGCACGCGGCGATCGCGGCCTGCACGGCGTACGGGCCGAGACCGGCGCCCTCCTCGGTCGCGGCCACGGCCCGCTCCAGGGCCGCGACACCGCGCCGGATCAGCAGGTGGTCCCAGCGGGCCCGGTTCTGGTCGGCGAGCAGCACCGGCGCGCCGTCCGGCCCGGTCCTGGCGGCGGTGCGCGAGGCCTGGAGTTCCAGCAGCGCGACCAGGCCGTGGACCTCGGGCTCCTGCTCCATCAGGCCCGCGAGCACCCGGGCCAGCCGCAGCGCGTCCTCGCACAGCGCCGGGCGCAGCCAGTCATCGCCCGCGGTCGCCGCGTACCCCTCGTTGAAGATCAGGTAGATGACTTCGAGCACGGAATCGAGGCGGCCGGCGCGCTCGGGTCCGTAGGGCACCTCGAAGGCGACGCCCTCTCGGCCCAGGGTCCGTTTCGCCCGGACGATGCGCTGGGCGACGGTCGGTTCGGGGGCCAGGAACGCGCGGGCGATCTCATCGGTGGTGAGCCCTCCGAGCAGACGCAGGGTGAGGGCGATCCGGGCCGCGGTGGAGAGCACCGGATGGCAAGCGGTGAAGATCAGCCGGAGCAGGTCGTCGTCGATGTCGTCCGCTTCGGCGGGTTCGGGCGGCGGCACGTCCTCCAGGGCCCGCCCGACCTCGGCCAGCTTGCGCGCGTACGTCTCCTTGCGGCGTACGAGATCGATCGCGCGGTGTCTGGCGGTGGCCATGAGCCAGGCGCCCGGCCGGTCCGGGACACCTGACTCCGGCCACTGTTCCAGCGCGGCCACCAGGGCGTCCTGCGCGAGTTCCTCGGCGATGCCCACGTCCCGCACGATGCGGGTGACACCTGCGATGATCCGCGCGGACTCGATCCTGAAGACCGCTTCGACCGCCGTCCTCGCGCTTGCTGCCGTCACGGTCACTCATCAGAGCAGCCGTGCCGGGAAGCGGCAAGCGCGACCGGTCAGAGGCCCGTGGCCTCGTCGATCTGGCGGACCTCGGAGGTGACGGTCCAGTTCACCGGGTGGATCTGCAGGAACCGCTTGGTCCATTCCAGGGCCTCGGCCTTGTCCTTGGCCTGGAGGATGGCGTAGCCGCCGACGACCTCCTTGGTCTCGGTGAAGGGACCGTCGGTGCAGCTGAGCTTGCCGCCGGACCAGGTGACCCTCGTGCCCTGGGCGGTCGGGGTGAGCCCGGCCGTCTCCAGCATGACCCCGGCCTTGGTGATCTCCTCGAACAGGGCGCCCATGCGCTTGTCGAACTCGGGGCCCGGGTTCTCGGAGGGGAGGTTCTGCTCATCGATGCGGATCAGCGACATGAAGCGGGGCATGGTGGCTCCTCGGTCGGAAGGGCGGGGTCTTTCCCCGCCTCACCCTTGCGTCGAACGGGAGACGGCCGGATCGACAGCTCCACCGGAATTCTTCTGAGAATCTTCCGGAGCGGCCACCGGGGCGGCCACCGGAGCGGTCCGTTCCGGTGCCGGGAGCAGCACCAGGGCCACCAGCGCCGCCGCCGCGAGCAGACCCGCGCAGACCCAGAACGCCGCTGCGTACCCCGCCGCCAGATCGGCCGGCCGGCCCCCGTCGCCGGTGACCTGGGCGGCGACGGTGACCAGGACCGCGAGCCCCAGCGAGCCGCCGACCTGGCGGGCGCTGTTCAGCAGTCCGGAGGCCATTCCCGCCTCGTCGGATGCGACGTCGGTCGTGGCCGCGGTGCCGAGCGGTACGAAGCACATCCCGATACCGACGCTGCAGACCAGGGACGGGCCGAGGATCGAGTACAGGAAGCTGCCGTCCGCCTGCGCCGTCGCCGCGAACCCGGCGAGGCCGAGCGCGGCGAGACCACCGCCCGCCGCCAGCAGCCGCCGGGTGCCGAGCGCCGCGACCGTACGGGTGGCGACGAGTGAACCCGCGACGACGCCCACCGAGAACGGCACAAACGCGGCACCGGCGGCGGTCGGCCCGTAAGCGAGCACCTGCTGCATGTAGAGCGAGGCGAAGTAGAACGCGGCGAACTGCCCCGAGCTCAGCAGCAGGCAGAAGAGATTCGCGGTCAGGACCGGCCTCCCCTTCAGCAGGCCGAGACGCAGCAGCGGAGTCCCGGCCCGCAGCTCGACGGCGGCGAAGGCGACCAGCAGGAGCACGGCGGCACCGAGCGTGCTCAGCGTCCGGGCCGACCCCCATGGGTGGGTCGATGTGCGTACGAGCCCGAGGACCAGCAGTGCCGTACCGGCGGTGGCCAGCAGTGCTCCGGCCACATCGAGCCGGGCCCCGGCCCGGGCGGGGCGGCTCTCCAGCCCGGAGCGTACGGCTCCCACCAGCGCGAACACCACGATCGGCACATTCACCAGCATCACCGCACGCCAGCTCGCCGCATCGGTGAGCACCCCGCCGGCGAGCACACCCACCGCGCCGCCCGCCGCACCCGCCATGCCCCACAGTCCCAGGGCGCGGGAGCGCGCGGGCCCGGCCGGGAAGGCGATGGCGATCAGGGCGAAGGCGACCGGGGCGAGCGCGGCCGCGCCGATCCCCTGCACCGCCCGTGCGGCGATCAGCCCACCGGGCGACCATGCGAGTCCCCCGGCCAGGCTCGCCACACCGAACAGCACCAGACCCACCGTCAGGACCCGGCTGCCGCCGATCAGGTCGGCGAGACGCCCGCCGAGCATCAACAGCCCGCCGAACGCCAGCGCATAGGCGTTCACCACCCAGAGGAGCCCCTCCGGGGTGAAGCCGAGATCGCGGCGCATGTCCGGCAGCGCGACGTTCACCACGGACATGTCCAACGCCACCATGAACTGCACGACGAGAGCCACCACCAGCAGCCAACGCACGTGCCGTGACTGGTCGTTCATGACTTCCCCTTCCCTCGCGGTCACTCGGTCGAGCCATTACTATACGCGTATAGAAATTAGTTGCGAGGGGACCGGGGAAGAGGCGGACGCATTGGGACGGGAGACAATGCCCGGGTGTCAGGGACAGAAAAGGCGTCAGGAACAGCGAAGAAGCAGACGGCGGCGAAACGGTCCGTCGGGCGGCCGCGCAGGCTCGACCCGGACGCGATGGTCGCCACCGCGCGCCGCATCATCGAGGAAGAGGGCCTGGACGCCCTGAGCATGCGGCGCGTGGCGAAGGAGCTCGGCTCCACGCCGATGGCGCTGTACCACTATGTGCAGGACAAGGACGAGTTGCTGATGCTCACCCTGTCGGGCACCGCGGCCGCCTTCCCGCGCCCCGAACTGCCCGAGGACCCGCGCGAGCGGCTGCTCGCGGTGGCGGTGCACATGCACGGCATCCTGGCGCAGATCCCCTGGGTGCTGGACATCCTGGCGCTGGGCGAGCTCACCGACAAGAACGCGCTGTGGATGGTCGAGGAGATCATCGGCTCCGCGCTCGCCTGCGGCCTCTCCCCCGCCCGGGCGGTACGCGCGTACCGGACGATCTGGAGTTACGTCTACGGCGACCTGGTCTTCCGCAGGGCGGCCGAGCGCCGCGCGGAGAACCCGCCGAGCAGGCGGTACTTCCCCGAGATGATCACCGAGGAGGACGCGGCGGCGCTGCCCCGGCTGACGGAGGTCAAGGGCCGATGGCGCGAGTACGCCGCCGACTACGAGGTGGCGGAGGAACTCGACGCGATCATCGAGGGGCTGATCAGCCGAGGAACTTCCCGGGGCTAGGGACTCCCCCGGGACCGGGGACTTCCCGGGCTCAGCGGTTCGCCTCAGCCGAGGGACCCGACGGCCCCCAGGGACTCGAAACGCCAGCGGTGCACCGGACGAGTGATCAGCTCGGCGGCCGGTTCGGGAAGCTCGGGCAGCTCGTCGCCGTACGCCCCCTCCCACCAGGTGATGACCAGGACCCGGTCCTGCGAAGCGCGCAACAGCTCGCGGCGCAGCGGCTCACGGGCCAGCTCGGCCGACCGGGCGCGCGCCCACTCCAGGAGCTCGGGGCCCCTGCCGTCGGCGGCGCGGGCCTCCCACATCAGCGCAACGGTCGTACCGCTCATGAGTAGAGGTTGTCCTTGCTGATCTCGTGCACATGGTCGTGGTCGTGCGCATGGACACCGGGGACGTGGGTGTCGGTCACCGGCAGCGACGAGTCCGCGGACAGCTCCAGGTCCGACGCCGGCCTACCGCGGGCCACCATCTCCGCGCCCAGCGCCGCGACCATCGCCCCGTTGTCCGTGCACAGCCCCGGCCGCGGCACCCGCAGCCGGATGCCGGCCCGCTCGCACCGTTCCTCGGCCAGCGCCCGCAGCCGTGAGTTGGCCGCGACACCGCCGCCGATCATCAGGTGGTCGACGCCCTCGTCCTTGCAGGCCCGGACGGCCTTTCGGGTGAGCACATCCACCACGGCCTCCTGGAACGACGCCGCCACATCCCGTACCGGCACCTCCTCACCCGCCGCCCGCTTGGCCTCGATCCAGCGGGCCACCGAGGTCTTCAGACCGGAGAAGGAGAAGTCGTACGCGGGGTCGCGCGAGCCGCTCAGACCGCGTGGGAACGCGATCGCCTTCGGGTCGCCCTCCTTCGCCAGCCGGTCGATGACCGGGCCGCCGGGGAAGCCGAGGTTCAGCACCCGGGCGATCTTGTCGAAGGCCTCGCCCGCCGCGTCGTCGATGGTCGCGCCCAGTGGCCGTACGTCATTGGTGATGTCCGGCGCGAGCAGCAGCGAGGAGTGGCCGCCGCTGACCAGCAGCGCCATCGTCGGCTCGGGCAGCGGGCCGTGCTCCAGCTGGTCGACGCAGATGTGCGAGGCGAGGTGGTTGACCCCGTAGAGCGGCTTGTTCAGCGCGTACGCGTACGCCTTCGCCGCCGAGACGCCGACGAGCAGCGCGCCCGCGAGCCCGGGACCCGCGGTGACGGAGATGCCGTCGAGGTCGCGGGCGCTGATCCCGGCCTCCTTCAGGGCGCGCTCGATGGTGGGGACCATCGCCTCCAGGTGCGCGCGCGAGGCGATCTCCGGGACGACGCCGCCGAAGCGGGCGTGCGTGTCGACGCTGGACGCGACGGCGTCGGCGAGCAGCGTCGTACCGCGGACGATGCCGACGCCGGTCTCGTCGCAGGAGGTCTCGATGCCGAGTACGAGCGGTTCGTCAGCCATCAGTCAGTCTCTGTTCCCTGTGCGAGCTCTTGCACGTGATCGTGTTCGTGTACGTGGAGGCGCATGACGAGTGCGTCGATGTTGCCCGGCTGGTAGTACCCGCGTCGGAAGCCGATCGGCTCGAAGCCGAAGCGTTCGTACAGCTTCTGCGCCCGGGTGTTGTCGACGCGGACCTCGAGGAGCACTTCGGCGCACTCGAAGGCCGTGGCGTGCTTCAGCAGATCGGTGAGGAGTTCGGAGCCGAGGCCGCCGCCCCAGTGGTCGCGGGTGACACCGATCGTCTGTACGTCGGCGAGGTCACCGGCCGCGGAGAGCCCGGCGTAGCCGACGATCCGGCCGGTGACGGGGTCCTCGGCGACGACGTAGCGGCGGGTGGCCTGCGGGCCGCGGGAGTGCGCCAGCTCGGACCAGAACATGCCGGCCGACCAGGCGTCGTCCGGAAACAGCTCGTGTTCGAGCTCCAGCACCGGATCGATGTCCCACCAGCGCATCTCGCGCAGTACGGCAGTCGTGGTCGTCACTTCGGGGTGACCACCTTGTAGTTCTTCGGGACCTGGGCGTCGGGCCTGCGGAGGTAGAGCGGCTGCGGCGGCAGCAGTTCCGCGCCCGCGGCGAGACGCTCGGCGGCGAGGGCTGCCAGCGCACCTGCACAGACGTGCTCGGGGCCCCGGGCGTCCGGGAACGCCTCGGGGTAGAGCACCGCGCCCGCCCCGACGACGGGAAGTCCGGCGAGCTGCTCGGCGATGTCGGCGGGCCGGTCGACGGCGGGCTCCGTGGCGCGCGTACGGAAGTCCTCGTACCTCGCCCAGTAGACCTCCTTGCGGCGGGCGTCCGTCGCGACGGCGAACGGGCCCTCCAGGCCGTCCTGCCCGGCGGCGTACGCGAGACCGTCCAGGGTGCACACCCCGTGCACGGGTACGGAGAGCGCGGAGCCGAAGGTCGCGGCCGTGACCAGGCCGACCCGCAGCCCGGTGTACGGTCCGGGCCCGACGCCCACGACCACGTCCGTCACGGCGTCGAGTTTCACCCCGGCCTCGGCGAGGACCCGGTCGACGGTGGGCAGCAGCAGCTCCCCGTGCCTTCGGGCGTCGACCTGACCGGACTCGGCGACGACGGAGGTCCCGTCGTGAAGGGCGACGGTGACGGCGGGGGTGGCGGTATCCACGGCGAGCAAGAGCACGCAAACAGCCTACGGCTCCTCCGACCGGGCACGGCGTCCCGTACGGCGTCCTGGTACGACCGGCCCCGGCTGCTACCGTCACCGTGTACACGCGGGTACGACGTAAACGCTTGTACTACATACGGAAGCGAAAGGGGCGCGCACGGTGGCTAGGGGCAGCTCGGGAATCGTGGCCGGGCTCACTGCGGCGGCTCTCGCCGCGGTCGGTTTCCTGGCCTACCAGGCATCGGCGAACGCCCCCGACACCGTCGCCGCCCCCAAGCCGAAGGTTTCCAGCAGCGCCCCTGCCGCCGGCCATGCCAAGCCGAAGGCCAAGAAGCCTCCGGCCGCGCTCCCTGCCGTCTCCGGTTCCGGGAAGCGTGTGGTGTACGCCCTGGAGGACCGTCAGGTGTGGCTCGTCGACGAGGCCGGGGCTGTGACCAGGACCTTCGCGGTCATGCCGAGCGCGCTGAAGCCGCCGCCCGGGACGTACCAGGTGGGTACGCGCTCGGAGCCCGCCACCAGGGGCTCGGACGGCGTGATGATCGAGCACGTGGTGCGGTTCGCGATGGCGGACGGCGTGGCCGTGGGATTCAGCGCGGCGCTGGACGGCTCGATGGAGAGCCCGGATCCGTCGCTGAAGACGGGCGGCGTGCGGATGTCCCGGGCCGACGGGGATGCGATGTGGGAGTTCGCGACGGTACGCACGAAGGTCGTCGTCCTCCCGTAGCCGGCAGGCCACGATGCCCGCAATCGCCGGACGGGCTTGAAATTCCACCCACACGGTTTGCGTACCCGGCACCGCGTTGCCGCCCATCCGTTCAGCCTGCCCGGCGCTCCGGGGCGGACTCGGCGTCTTCGGCACCGGAGGGCGGGACAACGGCCGGAGCCCGGTCCGTGGACGGCGGTGGCGGCGTCGAGACCGCCGTGGCCGCGGCACAAGCCGCCAGCAGGTCTCTCATCGATGGCGGCGGCGGCACTTCACGTTCGGCGGACGTCGTCATGGATGCCTCCTGGGGCTCCGATGGAAGGCGCGGTTAGGTAGACCTAACCCGCTCTCGTCATCCATGTGACCACGCCCGCCCCGCCCGGCGCAACAATTTGCCGACACACTGTCGGAAAGTGCGCTCCGCGCTCAGCCCTCCAGCATTTCTCGCGCCCCCCGCAGCCCCGCCCAGCGCGCCCCGATCCCCACCAGCGTCACCGAGCGCCGTTCATCGTCCGTGTCGCCGACCGCGCGGTGGATCAGCACCTGCAGCCGGTCCTCCGACAGTTCCTCGACCTTGCCGTCGCCCCATTCCACGACCACCACCGACTCCGGCAGCGATACATCGAGGTCCAGGTCCTCCATCTCGTCCAGCCCGCCGCCGAGGCGGTACGCGTCGACGTGGACCAGCGCGGGACCGCCGGTCAGCGACGGGTGGACGCGGGCGATCACGAAGGTGGGAGAGGTGACGGCGCCCCGCACCCCGAGGCCCTTGCCGAGCCCCCGGGTGAGCGTCGTCTTTCCGGCGCCGAGCTCACCGGTGAGCATCACGAGGTCGCCGGGGCGCAGTACACCCGCGATCCGGCGGCCGAGGGCCTGCATCTGTTCGGGTGACTCGACGGCGAGGCTCACGGTGACGGTGCCCGGCGCGGCGCCCTCGTCCACCTCAGCCGCCAGGCTGTTGTGCGGTGCTTCCATGCCCGCCAACGTTAGCCGCTGCCGACACCGCCCCGACGCGTACCAGCAGGTCCGCCAGCCGGTCCGTCACCGTTTCCGGGTGTTCCAGCATCACCAGATGACCGCCGTCCGGGACGATGACCAGCTCCGCGTCCGCGAGATGGTCCGCGATGGCCTCGCTGTGCGAGCTGGGCGTCACCAGGTCCTTGTCGCCCGCCAGGATCAGCACCGGGAGGTCACGGAAGGCGGGCAGGACGTGGCTCTTGTCGTGTTCGGTGAAGGCCGGGTAGAACTCGGCGACCACATCGATCGGGGTGGATTCGATGAGCCGCTCGGCGAACCGCTCGACCGCCGGGTCCACGTCCCGCGAACCGAACGAGTACCGCTTGATCAGCCCGGCGAAGAGATCGGCGGTCGCCCGCCGGCCCCGTTCCACCAGCTCGGCCTGGGAGCCGAGCGCCTTGAGCACCCCGGGCAGCACCCGCCGCACGGCGTTCACGCCCGCGATCGGCAGCCCGAAAGTGACCTCGCCGAGCTTTCCGCTCGATGTGCCGACGAAGGCGACGGCGGCGACCCGGTCCCGGATGAGCTGGGGGTACTGCTCGGCGAGCGCCATCATCGTCATGCCGCCCATCGAGTGCCCGACCAGCACCAGCCGGCCCTCCGGAGCGGCCGCGTCGATGACCGCCTTCAGATCACGGCCGAGCTGGTCGATGCCGACCGTCACCCCGTCCGCCTGGGCCCGGCCCCGCTCGGAGCGGCCGTGGCTGCGCTGGTCCCAGTGGACGGTGCGGACCAGACCGCGCAGCGCCGCCCGCTGGAAGTGCCAGGAGTCCTGGCTGAGGCAGTAGCCGTGGCTGAAGACGACGGTGACGGGCGCGGGCGCCTTGCGGCCGAAGAGCCGGCGGCGGCGCGTACCGGCCCCCGTGGCGGTACCGGAGGCGCCGGTACCGCTCTCGCCGCCCCCGGCGGCCCCCGTACCGCCGTCCGGTTCGACCTCGTCGACCTCGTAGTACAGCTCGGTGCCGTCGTCGGCCGCGGCCCGGCCCGGCAGCCCGCGCAGCGAGCCGTACGGCCCCGAGGCGTCCAGCGCCAGCCTCGCCCTTCTGCGCATGCCACGGCCCACGGTCAGCCGTTCGACCGCGACACCGGCGGCCGCACCTGCCGCGATCACACCTATGGCGGCTCCGGCGATCCCTGCCCGGCGCCAGCCGACCGCCGTAGCGGCCGTCGTCACCGCGTCCCCCGCACCGATCTCGCTCACCGTGCCGCGCTCCTCGTCGGTCGTATCCGTCAGGTCAGGGCTGGTCTGTTCCGGTCGTGCTCAGATCGTGCCTGGTCAGGGGCGCTTGATCGGTCAGGACTCGGCCGGGGTTCCATTCAGATGGACGCGCGGCACACGGCTGCCGATCCGGGTGACGATCTCGTACGCGATCGTGTCGCAGGCCTGCGCCCAGTCCTCGGCGCTCGGCTCGCCCCGGTCCCCCGGGCCGAAGAGCACCGCGTCGCTGCCCACCTCGATCTCGTCCCCGTCGAGGTCGACGACGAACTGGTCCATGGCCACCCGGCCCGCGATCCGCCGCCGCACACCGCCGACCAGGACGGGTGCACGGCCGGAGGCATGGCGCGGAATGCCGTCCGCGTAGCCGACCGGCACCAGGCCCAGGGTGGTCTCGGCGGTGGTCGTGTAGTGGTGTCCGTAACTGACCCCGTGACCGGCCGGCACCTGCTTGACCAGGGCGACCGACGCGACGAGCGTCATGACGGGGCGCAGCCCGAAGTCGGCCGGGGTGCCCAGCTCGGGACTGGGCGAGATGCCGTACATCGCGATCCCGGTCCGTACGAGATCGAAGTGCGCCTCGGGGATCGTCAGCGTCGCCGGGGAGTTGGCGATGTGGCGCACCTCGGGGTCGACGCCCTCCTTCTCCGCGTACGCGACCATGTCCCGGAACGCGTTCAGCTGGGCGGCGATGGAGGGGTGGCCGGGCTCGTCGGCGCAGGCGAAGTGGGACCAGAGGCCGGTGATCCTGACAGTGCCCGCGTCCTCGGCGGTGCGGGCGGCGGCGACCAGCTCCGGCCAGTCGGCGGGCTGGCAGCCGTTACGGCCGAGGCCGGTGTCGGCCTTGAGCTGGACACGGGCCGGAATACCGGCTTCCGTGGCCGCGGCCACGACCTCGCGAAGGGCCCACATCCCGCTCACCGACACATCGATGTCGGCCTCGATCGCCTCACGCCAGGGGCCGCCCGGCGTCCACAGCCAGCACATCACCCGGCCGCCGAGCCCGGCCGCCCGCAGGGCGAGCGCCTCCTGCGGCGTCGCGGTGCCCAGCCAGGTCGCCCCGGCCTCCAGCGCGGCCCGGGCGCAGGGCACCGCCCCGTGCCCGTACCCGTCGGATTTGACGACGGCCATGAGTTGCGCGCCGGCCGCCCGCGCGCGCAGTACACGCACGTTGGCGCGCAATGCGGCGAGGTCGATCTCGGCACGGGCTCTCAAGGACGCTGTCTCGTTCATCGCGCCCAGTCTCTCAGAGGCGTACGACAGGACCCTCGGGCGGCGGGTCGGGAAGGGCCCGCAGCCGGGGTCGCCCGCCGTGCCGGGTGTGTACACCTCAGTGATGGCGCAGCTCGTGTTCCAGATGGTCGACGAGGACCGGGACATGGCTGTGCGGTACGTCCTTGACCGCCGTGACCAGCGTCACCGGGCCGCCCGCACGGACCAGTTCCACCAGCTCCCCGACGGCCGCCGTGTGGGCGGGGTCGGCCAGTTCGGCGCGGTAGCGGTCGACGAAGTCGTCGTAGCGGGTGCCCGTGCGGTCCTCGTGGTACCAGGCGCGCAGCTCGTTCGACGGGGTGACGTCCTTGAGCCACTTGTCGATCCCGGCCCGGTCCTTGGCCACGCCGCGCGGCCAGAGCCGGTCGACGAGGACGCGGGTGCCGTCGCCGTCCTCCTGCGGGTCGTACACCCGGCGTACACGCACATCGCTGCTGCTGCCCACGATCGGCCCTCCTGTCGACCCCTGTCAGCCCGTGTCGGCGTCTGCCTGCGCCCAGGATCACTCAGGCCCGTACGTCCCGCCACGCCGCCGCAATCGCCTCGGCGACGTCCTGCGCGGCGACGGGAGCGCCGTTCGAGGCGTGGCGGGCGGCCAGGCCGTGCAGATACGCACCGACGGACGCGGCGTCGCGCGGGGCGAGGCCCGCGGCCAGCAGGGAGCCGGTCAGGCCGGAGAGGACGTCGCCGCTGCCGGCCGTGGCCAGCCAGGAGGTGCCGGTCGAGTTGACCCGTACGGGAGTGTCTCCGGAGTGGGTGGCGACCAGGGTCGTCGACCCCTTGAGCAGGACCGTGGCGCGGTAGCGGGCGGCCAGTTCCCGTACGGCGGCGAGCCGCCCCGCCTCGACCTCCTCGCGCGGGACGCCGAGCAGGGCTGCGGCCTCACCGGCGTGCGGGGTGAGGACGGTCGGCGCGGTGCGCGAGCGTACGGCGGTGGCGTCGAGCAGCCGCAGCCCGTCCGCGTCGACGAGCACCGGAACGTCCGCGGCCAGCACGCCACGGACCGCCTCGACGGCCTCCGTACCGTCACCGAGCCCGGGCCCGACGACCCATGCCTGCACCCGCCCGGCCTTCGACGGCGGCCCCGCGTGGACCAGCGTCTCCGGATGGCGGGCGATCACCGCGCCGGCGCCGGGACCGACGTACCGCACGGCTCCGGCACCGCCCCGCAGCGCCCCGGAGACGGCCAGCACCGCCGCCCCCGGATACCGCGCCGACCCGGCAACGATGCCGACGACACCACGCCGGTACTTGTCGCTCTCGCTGCTGGGAGCCGGCAGGAGTGCGGCGACGTCCGCGTACTGCAAGGCCTCCAGGTCGGGTACGTCGGGCAGCTCGGGCCCGAGCCCGATGTCGACGAGGTGCAGGGCGCCCGCCAGGTCGGCGGCCGGGTCGATGATCAGCCCCGGCTTGTACGTACCGAAAGTGACGGTCGCGTCGGCACGCACCGCGTCGCCGAGCACCTCACCGGTGTCGGCCTCGACCCCGCTGGGCAGATCGACGGCGACGAAGGCCGCGCCGGTCGCCTCGAAGGCCCGCACCAGCTCGGCGGCCTCCGCGCGCAGCCCGCCGCGCCCGCCGATGCCGGTGATCCCGTCCACGACGAGATCGATGTGCCCGCCCCAGGCGCTCGTCACCGCGTCCCCCTCCGCCACGCGCCCGCCCGCCGCGAGGAGCGCCGCGAGCCCGCCCTCATGGGCGCGCCCCGACGAGGTGAGCACGGCGCGCACGCCCGCGCCGCGGCGGGCCAGCCGGGCTCCCGCGTACAGCGCGTCGCCCCCGTTGTCGCCGCTGCCGACGAGCAGGACGACCCGGCACCCGTACACCCGGCCGCGCCGCCGCAGCACATCGGCGCAGGCCGCCGCGAGTCCCGCCGCGGCGCGCTGCATCAGGGCGCCCTCCGGCAGCTTGGCCATCAGGGCCCGCTCGGCAGCCCTTACGGTCTGAACGCTGTACGCAGTACGCATGTGCTCAACCCTCCGCGATCACCACGGCCGACGCCACCCCCGCGTCGTGGCTGAGCGACACATGCCAGTGCCGTACGCCCAGCTCGGCCGCGCGCGCGGCGACCGTGCCGATCACCCGCAGCCGGGGCTGCCCGCTGTCCTCGACGTACACCTCGGCGTCCGTCCAGAGCAGGCCGCTCGGTGCGCCGAGCGCCTTCGCGAGGGCCTCCTTCGCGGCGAACCGCGCGGCGAGCGAGGCGATACCGCGCCGCTCGCCGCTGGGCAGCAGCAACTCGCTCTTCAGGAAGAGCCGGTCGGCCATCTGCGGCGTACGCTCCAGCGCCGCGTCGAACCGTTCGATCTCCGCCACATCGATCCCGACCCCGATGATCACGCGTTTTCCTTCACTGCTCGCTACTCCACGGTCACGGACTTCGCCAGATTGCGCGGCTGGTCCACATCGTTGCCGCGGGCCGTCGCCAGTTCGCAGGCGAATACCTGCAGCGGCACGGTCGACACCAGCGGCTGAAGCAGCGTAGGCGTAACGGGAATCCGGATCAGATGGTCGGCGTACGGGACGACCGCTTCGTCTCCCTCCTCGGCGATGACGATGGTGCGGGCGCCGCGGGCCCGGATCTCCTGGATGTTCGACACGATCTTGTCGTGCAGCACCGACCGGCCGCGCGGTGAGGGCACGACCACGACGACCGGCAGATCGTCCTCGATGAGCGCGATCGGCCCGTGCTTGAGCTCACCGGCGGCGAAGCCCTCGGCGTGCATGTACGCGAGTTCCTTGAGCTTCAACGCGCCTTCCAGGGCTACGGGATAGCCCACATGGCGGCCCAGGAAGAGCACGGTGTCGTGGTCGGCGAGGGAGCGGGCGAGTGCGCGTACGGGTTCCATGGCCGCAAGGACCCGTTCGACCGCCCCGGAGATCTCGGAGAGCTGGCGGATGACGGTCCGGATCTCGTCGCCCCACTTCGTACCGCAGATCTGTCCGAGATACAGGGCGACGAGGTAGCAGGCGACGAGCTGGGTGAGAAACGCCTTGGTGGAGGCGACGGCGACTTCGGGCCCGGCGTGCGTGTAGAGCACGGCGTCGGACTCCCGCGGGATGGTGGAGCCGTTCGTGTTGCAGATGGCGAGGACCTTCGCACCCTGTTCCCGGGCGTGCCGCAGGGCCATCAGGGTGTCCATCGTCTCGCCGGACTGGGAGATCGCGATGACGAGGGTGCGGTGGTCGAGGATCGGGTCGCGGTAGCGGAACTCGCTGGCCAGCTCGGTCTCGCAGGGAATCCTGGTCCAATGCTCGATGGCGTACTTGGCGATCATCCCTGCGTGGAACGCGGTACCGCAGGCGACGATGACGACCTTGTCGACCTCCCGGAGCTCGCGGGGCGTGATCCGTACCTCGTCGAGGTGGAGCCGGCCCGCGCCGTCGATCCGCCCGAGGAGCGTGTCGGCGACGGCCTTGGGCTGGTCCTCGATCTCCTTGAGCATGAAGGAGGCGTGGCCGCCCTTCTCGGCGGCGGAGACGTCCCAGTCCACGTGGTACTTACGGACCTCGGCGGGCCGCCCGTCGAAGTCGGTGACGGTGACACCTTCCCGGCGCAGCTCCACCACCTGGTCCTGCCCCAGCTCGATCGCGGAGCGGGTGTGCGCGATGAACGCGGCCACGTCGGAGGCCAGGAACGACTCGTCCTCCCCCACCCCCACCACGAGCGGCGAGTTGCGCCGGGCCCCGACCACCGTGTCGGGCGCGTCCGCGTGCACGGCGACGAGGGTGAAGGCGCCCTCCAGCTGCCGGCAGACCTGCCGCATGGCCTCCGCCAGGTCGGCACAGGACGAGAACGCCTCGGCGAGGAGATGGGCGACGACCTCGGTGTCGGTCTCGGAGGCCAGGTCGTGGCCCCGCTCGGCGAGTTCGGCGCGCAGGACGGCGAAGTTCTCGATGATCCCGTTGTGCACGACGGCGACGCGGCCCGCATTGTCGAGGTGCGGGTGGGCATTGGCGTCGGTGGGGGCGCCGTGAGTGGCCCAGCGGGTATGCCCGATCCCGGTGGTCCCGGCCGGGAGCGGCGCCTCGGCCAGCGTCTTCTCCAGATTGACGAGCTTCCCGGCCTTCTTTGCGGCGGCCAGCCCGCCGTCCGCGAGGACGGCGATCCCCGCCGAGTCGTAGCCCCGGTATTCGAGGCGTTTGAGACCCGCGACGACGACGTCCTGCGCCGGCTGTCCACCGACGTATCCGACGATTCCGCACATACCATTACCTTCCTGGTCGCCCGCCCCTCTTCTTCGCATCGTCGCAGAAGGTGAACGGGGCGGCAGAAAACGAGCCCCTCCGGCGATCGAGGACAAAGCCCCGCACCCACCCGCACCGGCACACCCCCGAAGCCACCGCACCCCGTCGGCTGCGACCCGTCCAGCAGCCGCACGAGGGCCCCGGGCGGGCCAGGGGCTCTCGTGATCAGTTCAGGTTGCCTTCCATGCCGCTGTACACCTCGGTGGCCTCGCAGAAGGCGACGCCGAGGTGCTCGGCCACGCCCATCGCCTCGTCGATCTTCTGTACGTCGAGAGCGTCGCACTTCAGCTCGTCGTGGTGACGGACCAGGTGGGCGCGGGCGCCGGTGACCGCGGTGGCGGGGACCAGGCCGCCGACCACCAGCTAGGACAGCAACAGCGGCATGTCCCAGCCCGAGGGCGCACCCCCGGTGGAGTAGGCGTCCAGGGCCAGGGCCAGGCCCGCCGCCCCGTCGAGGTACCCGGAGACGTCCGTCCCGAACGGCACCTTCGTCATGGTGAAGCGGTAGCCGAAGGGCAGCTCCGGGTCGAAGGCGTCGACGAGCGGGGCCGCGATCCGGTCGCGGACCTCCTCGATCCGGTCGTCGCCGAAGTGCTCGTTGAGCCGCCCGAGCTGGTGCAGGGCCCCCGCCCAGCCGTGGCACAGCGCGTTGTCGTCGATGTCCCACCGGTCCGGGGTCAGCGTCAGCAGCCGCTCCACGGACGCCTTCGCCGTGCCGGTCCAGTCCGCGCGGCCCAGTGCCAGTCCGGCCAGTTGCAGCGCGCGGGAGACCGCGGGGGTGCCGTAGCACCAGGCGGGCCGTCCGGCGGGGGCGGCGAAGTCGCCGGGTCCGGCCAGCCACTCGGTGAGGCTCAGGTACGGGGGCCAGTACAGCCCGTACTCGTCGTGCACCGCCCACCGGGTGAGCAGTTCGACGGACGACTCGATGGCCTCCCGCTGGTCCGGTACGCGGATCCCCTGGTGCCAGGCGAGCGACAGCAGGGCGAGCGGCCCGGCGACCCCGTGCGAGATCCCGAGGTTGAGGTGGCCGTCGGGCAGTTGGTCCTCCGCGCCGATCCGGGGCGCGTCCAGGGCCCACCACCGCGGCACCTTGTGGCCGCGGTGCTCCACCTCGCCCAACGAGAGGCGGGTCAGGTAGGTGAGTGTGGTCTCCAGTTCCTCGCCGCAGGTCTCGGCGCGGGCCAGCAGGTAGCGGCCCACCCCTGTCATCCCGCGCACCACCTCGTAGTGCCCGATGGTGGGCAGCGGGGAGTTCTCCGGGACGGCGGGCAGCGCGCTGCGGACCAGGCTCCGCTGGTATCCGTCGAGCCGCTGGAGGGCGGAGACGTAGCCACCCGTGGCGCGGTGGGCGATCAGGACGGCGAAGGCGAGGGCCCCCGGCCCCTTGAAGATGCCGCTCGGGGTGGTGTCCCCGAGGGCCGCGGCCGAGGTGGCGGCCGCGAGATACCCGTGCGCGCGGGCGGTGCGGTCGGTGCCGGGACGGGTGGCGCCGCTGAAGGCGATGGCCAGGCCGGGGCTGCCGCTGCCGAGGGTCATCTCGGCCCAGATGGCCTCGGTCTCGCCGGTGTCGTTGGCCTCGGCCGGGATCCGGGTGGCGGCCATGGTGGCGGCGGGGTCGGCCAGCCGGTCGAGGATCTGCTCCGAGACCTGTCCGGCGCGCTCGCGCAGTTCGGTTCGGACGAGGGCGGTCATCGGGCGCTCCTGACGGCTGCGGCGGTGGACCGGGCCGCGTGTTCGCGGCGGGCGATGCCGGTTCGGGCGGCTCCGCGCAGGACCGCGTAGGCGCGGGCCTCCGCCGCCTGGTCGATGCCGAACAGCCGGTTGTGCCGCATGTGCAGCAGCGACAGCACGGCCTCGTCGCGGTCGGCCTCCGAGGCGGCCAGCACCAGCTTTCCGTAGGCCGCCGGTTCGGGCGCGTCCGCCCACAGCTCCGCGAGCGCGGGGACACGGAGTTCGGCCGCGGCGCGGCGGGCGGTGTCCCCGGGGATGTCTCCGGGGCGGATCAGCCGGTCGGCCAGGGCGCGATGGCGCTGGTAGACCTCGTGGTCGGGGCCCTTGGTGAACATGTGGACCGCCCAGGCGCACCAGTCCCAGTCGCCGAGCGAGTCCAGCAGCACCGCGTGCCCGGCGGCCGCGAGGACGTCGTCGGGAACGGCCGCCGCCCCGGCGCGGCGCGCCCGGAGCTGGACCAACGCGGATTGACTGTCCGTCAGGAACAGTCCCTCGACGGCCTCCTGTGCGGCGGGGCCGAGGTAGCGGTCGGTCTCCGGGCGGTACGCGTCCACCGTCATCCCCCGCACCGCGCCTGATTCGGTCAGGCGCCGCACGTGCCGGGCGACGGCGGGCAGGACCCGTCCGTTCAGTGCGGCCGGGTCGCCGTGGAGACGGATCCGCAGATGCGGGTCGGGGTCGCGGTAGCGCAGGAAGAACCACCGGTCGATGTCCGCGTCGATGTCGGCCAGCAGCGCGGGCAGGTGTTCGGCGAGCAGGGTGTCGTGGGCGGTCTGCTCGGCGTACAGCTTGACGGTCAGCCAGTCCTCGCCGGGCAGGTGGAACACCGTGGGCGCGTACCGGAGCCGGGACTTGGCGAGCGCCGGTGCGGCCTCTCCCGGCGCGTCGGCCGCCGGGGTACGCGCGGCGCGGACGAGCGGGACGACGATCTCGGTGCTGTACCCGGAATTCCAGCCGAGCCCGGCACCGTCCGCGGTGAGGTCCTCGTACAGCTGGAACCGGGGTTCCCTGGCGGTCAGTTCGGCGCGCAGCAGCCCCTGGTCCCACGGCTCGCGCAGGTCGATCGGGAACATCTGGTCGTTGCGGGCTATCTGGATCCGGTCGGGTACCCGGCCCCGGCGGCGCCACTCGCGCAGCCCCTCCTCCCACACGGACGTACTCCCCGAGCGTGCCGCATCCATCAGGCGACGCCCCGCGAGCCAGCGACGCGGCGAGGTCAGCACACGGCCGTAACGGACGCGCGGGAGGTACGGGAGGACGTCGAGCCCCGCCCAGTCCCAGCCGGACCAGACCCGGGGCCGGGCCGCGGCGAGGTCGGAGAGGAAGCGGGCGACGGGCGGGGCCTGCGCGTCGAGGGCCAGCATGTGCGGGAAGACGGGGACGACCTGGCGACCGGTCGGCCCGTGCAGCAGCCGCAGCCCGTCCTCGCCCGCGGCGACGAGGAGGGTCCGCCAGTCCAGGCAGTGCGGGTCGCCGCGGTCGTCGGCGACGCCGACCGGTATGCGGTACGGCAGCAGCGGCGGCACCTGCACGATATTCAGCGAGCGCGGGTCGGTCGGCATGGTGTCGACCTGGGCCACGAGTACGTCCTCGTCGGCGGGTCCGGGGGCGGGGCCCGCGGCCAGCTCGGCGAGTTCGCCGGTGAGACCGGCGACGGCGGCGAAGCGGCCCGCGGTCGCGCCGGCTGTCCAGGAGCCGATGTGCGGACTGCCCAGGAGCAGGAACTCGCCCCGGTCGATGGCCTCCTGGCTGTCGGCGAGGATCTGGAAGCAGAGTTCGAGGGTGCGGGGCGCGCGGCCCCCGGGGGTGTGCCCGACGGCCTTGGCCAGGCGCGCCACGTCGGCGTCGGTGAGTTCGATGTCGCCGCCGTCGAGGACGGCCTGCTGGGTGAGTTCGGCGATCGCGGCGCGGCGGGGGCGGTCGGCGTCCTCGCCGGGGCCGACGCGTGAGTGGGCGGGCGCGGGGGTGCCGTACTCGGGCGGCAGCCCGAGGCCGCGGTGCGGGTCGACGAGGTCGGCGAGCGGGACGGCGGAGGCGGTTCCGTACCGCTCGATGAACCGGTCCCGGTAGTCCCGCAGGTACGCGAGCGTGGTCCACTCCGGGGTCATCGCCCAGATCGCGGCGGCGTAGCGGCGCACCTCCTCGCCGATCGTCTCCGGCAGCACGATGTCGGCGGGCATCCGCAGGTCCACATGGACGGGGGGCCGTCGGCCGCTGTCCGCGTCGTCGCCGTCCAGGGTGCGGACGGCCGCGAGCAGCGCGTGCCAGGAGTCCCGGCCCCGGCCGGGCGGGTCCGCCTCGTGGGTGGTGGCGGCGGCGCGGACGGCGCGCAGTCCTTCGGCGGCGCCCGGTACGACCCCGTCGACGGCGGCCTCGATGCGGTCGAGGAGTTCGGCGTCGATGCGGTACGGCGTGAGGGAGGTGAGCAGGAGGCCGTGCTGGACGAGGCCCGCGAGGAGGCCGTCGATGCGGCCCTGCTCGACGGAGGGGAAGCGGGCGCTCAGGTCGTCGACGAGTGCCCCGTACGGGACGGGACGCGCGGCGGCCTCGCGGACGACGGCAACGAGGGCGTTGTCCCGGACCGAGATCTCGCGCTCGCCGGTGTGCAGGGTGATCCGGCCGTCGCGCCGGACGCACAGATCGTTCAGTACGACATCGGTCCGGCGGCGGACCTCGGGGACGGCGAGCCAGTCGAGCACCCGGCGGTGCAGCCAGAGGCCGTCGAGTCGGACCGACACCTCGCCGGGGCCGGTGAGCGCGGCCTTGGCGCCGGGGCCGAAGGTGGCCCGGCCGACGCCCGCGAACAGGCCGAAGGGGGTGGGCCGGCCGCCGGCGCGGCGCGCGTACCGGGTGAGGGTCCTGGCCGCACTGAGGGTCCGCTTCCGGCCGAGGGAGGCGGCACCCTCGGCGGTGGCGAGGCGCTGGAGGCTGAGGGAGAGGCTGCCGCTGGCGACCTCGACGGCCTGGCGGAGCAGCGGGTCGCCGGCCAGGCGGCGGAGCCCCGGAACGGGGTCGTCGGGGTCGATGCGGGGTTCGGCGCGGTCGCGCGGCGCACTCGCCATCCGCACGAGCACCGGCTCGCGGACCTCGAAGAGATCCAGGTCCAGGTCCGGTTCCAGATCTGGTCGCACGTCGGCAGCCCCCCATGGTGCGGCGGTACGGGAAAGCGATGCGGTGGTACGGCGAGGCGAAGCGGCTGAGCCCGCTTCGCCTCGCCTCACTTCAGCCGGGTCCCGCGCCGGTCGGGCCGACGCGTGTGCCGCGTCAGCAGCAGATGGGACAACGGGTGCCGATCGCGTAGCTGCTCGGCGAGGAGTACGTACCGGCGCCGAACTCCTGGGTCTCGTCGGAGACCTCCGAGATACGGAGGTCGAGGTCCAGGTCGGCGGCGATGTCGTTGGCGATAATCATTTCGGTGCGCATATGTGCCCCCAAAGGGTCATTGAAGCGAACAAATGATTGGAATACCTGAGCGCCTGTTCGGCTCTCCCGTGCTCACTTTTCACTGCGGCACCACCGCACGGGGAGCCCGTTTTCGGCCAACCGGAAGAACGGCGAAGCGGCCCCGTCCAGGCGACAAAAAAAGGGGCCGTACAGGCGCGCGTGCGCCCGTAACGACGGGATCTACGTCTGTGAACAGAAGCTTCTCCTGCCCGCCCGCGCAACGCGATCACCGCCCCGGGCAGACCCCGGCCCCCGGAATCACGGCGCGGCGGGGCTCCACCCGTCACCATCCGGCCGCTCCGCACGGCGCCCCGCTTATTCGGCGTGATACGGCCCTTGCCTCCGCCACGCTTCACTGCATATCGGCAGAACTCGAAAAGATTGCCGACGAGTTCGGCGAACCCTGCCGCGTACGGGACACCCTTTGGTTCAGCGCTTGAGGAACTCCAGAAGATCCTTGTTGAACCTCTCCTTGCAGCCCGGGACGACGGCGATGCCGTGGGGGCCGCCTTCGTAGACCTTGAGGGTCGCGTCCGGGATGAGTTGGGCGGACTTGCGGCCCGTGGCCTCGATGGGGACGATCTGGTCGTCGTCACCGTGCACGACGAGCGTGGGGATGTCGAACTTCTTCAGGTCCTCATGGAAGTCCGTGGCCGCGAAGGCGTCGACGCAGGCGACGCCACCCTCGATGGTCTCGGCCATGGCCATGTACCAGAAGGCGTCCTGGTTGCCCTGTGTGACCTTGTTGCCGTCGCGGTTGGCACCGAAGAAGGCGACCGCAGTGTCCTTCCAGAACTGCGAACGCTCGGCGAGGATGCCGTTCTTGAGGTCGTCGAAGACCGACTGCGGTACGCCCTCGGGGTTGTCGGGGCCCTGGAGCATCAGCGGACAGATCGCCGAGAGCAGCACCGCGGACCTGATCCGGTCGGTGCCGTGGCGGCCGATGTAGCGGGCGAGTTCGCCGCCACCCATCGAGTGCGCGACCAGCGTGACGTCCCGCAGGTCCAGTTGGGTGATCAGGTCGTTGAGGTCGTCCGCGAAGGTGTCGAAGTCGTAGCCGTCCCAGACCGGGGTGGAGCCGCCATGACCACGACGGTCGTGGGCGATGCCGCGGAACCCGCTGTCCGCGACCGCCTTGAGCTGGTCCTGCCAGGCGTCCCCGCTCAGCGGCCAGCCATGGATGAAGACGACAGGGCGGCCGCGGCCCCAGTCCTTGTAGAAGATGTCGACACCGTCACGCGTGGTCACCGTGGGCATGCGTGTTGTCCTCTCGGATGTACTGCCGGTCCCCCAGTCCAGAGTGCGGCCGGGCGCCCGAGCCGCAAATCGGAATCGTCGGGCGAGCGGACCTTCCCCGGTATCGCCGCAAGTACGGGAGGCGCCGATGGACGCCCACTGGCGCACGGCACCCTCGCCCCGATACCGGCCGAACTCATCGAGGCGAAGAAGATCGTGGCCGCTTCTCGGCCTGCCCCGGGCAGCAGCGCACCCCGCTCCCGGGACAACCGGGGCGGGACGGGCGTGGTCCGACGGTCAGCTGGTGGACGCGTACGTGACGAACTCCGCCCACGCGTCCGGCGTGAAGCCGAGGTGCGGGCCGGGGATGTTCTTGGAGTCGCGTACGTGGATCGTGCTCGCGGTCTCCGCGACCTCGACACAGGAAGGGCCATCGTTGGTGCTGTAGCTGCTCTTGAACCACGTCAGCCCGGGCAGCTCCCCGGCCGAGGGCTTGGCACTCATGTCTCTCCCAGCAGTTTCGTGATGAAGATCCGCGACAACCGAGGCGTGAGCGCCTGGGATCGGACCAGGCCGTACCGCATCTCAAGGATCTGGACTTCCTTCGGATCAGCGATCAGTCGGCTGGTGAGCTGAACCTCGTTGAGCCCCACAGCCGTTCCGTCACTCAGCTTAAGCACCCGGTGCGAGCCGGCCAGCCCCGCATGCTCCTCCGTATCCGTCGGCATGACCTGGATCTCGACATGCCTCAACGCGCCCAGCTCCAGCAGGTGTTCGAGCTGCCTGCGCAACACCATTTTGCCTCCGGTCGGCCGCCTCAGCGTCGCCTCTTCCTGGACGAACGTCAGCAGCGGGGCAGGGCGTCGCTCGAAGACCGACTGGCGAGCCATGCGCCCGGCAACCAGGCGATCCATCTGGTCCTCGGTATAAAGGGGCCGCCTCTTTCTGTACAAAGCGCGGGCGTACTCCTCCGTCTGCAGGAGGCCGTCCACGACATCGCTGGCGTACGCACCCATCTCGACCGCACCCGACTCCAACTTCGCTACGTCACGGACTTTCTTCGGGTACCGCGCCTCCGCCACGTCCTTCTTCATCGCGGCGAGTTTGCCGCCCGCGCCCAGGACTTCGTCCGCCTTGTCGAGGAACTCCGGCTTGGGGATGCGTTTCCCTGCCTCCACCTTGTAGACCTGGTTCTCCCCGTAGCCGATCGCCCTGCCCAGTTCTGCCGCACGCAGGCCGGCCGCCTCACGCCACAACCGGATCTGTCGGCCGACCGCCGCGATCACCGCACCCGAGTCGTCCTCGGCGTCGAACTCCCAGTCCGGGCCGTCCGCCGTGTTGTCCCTGTTGTCCGTCTCCGCCATACGACACCCGCCTCCACCCGTGCCCGCACCGTTTCGCGCTCGACGCCGTACCGGATGGACAGACCCGTACAACCGCTGGACAGTCACTGTCCGTACGCACGTCATTGCTGTTCAGAGTAGGCATCTCCGGCCACGCTGAGTGACGTGAACCGAGAAATCACCCAACCGCGTGCCCGCAGCGGCCAGTTCGCCGTGCAGCTCTCCGCCACCCGTCGGGGTGCCCGACTCGCCCGGCTCCTGGCGACCGAGCAACTCCGCTCCTGGGGGCTGCCTCTGGACGACGCCGGGCATGTCATCGCCGAGCTGGCCTCCAACGCCGCGCTGCACGGGTACGTGCCGGGGCGGGACTTCCGCATCATGCTGACCGTCACCGGGGACACGCTCCGTATCGAGGTCGCCGATGCTCGCGGGGACGTACTGCCCCGAGTACCGGAGCGGAACAACGACTCCGAGGCGGGGCGCGGGCTGTTGCTCGTCGCGGCGATCGCCATCCGGTGGGGCGTGCAGGTCGGCCCCTTCCCGCGCAAAACCGTCTGGGCGGAGGTAGCCCTCACCGGATCGTGACAGTCGCGACCCGGTGTGCCACGTCCCGGTGAACCGCGACCCGGCGGACCCCGACGTAAAAAGCTTTTAAGGCTTTGAAGAGAAGAAACTTCCCAACCCCGCCCCCTACCCCGGTCTCACACAGGGGCACACACGGGCCCCGTCACCCACACGGGTGAGATCACCAACTCGGCTGGATTTTCGCCCGGTTGGCAGGCATATGCTCGCCCCCACAACCCCAGACATGCGTCGGCCCCCGGCCGGGACTCGCAATCCCGATCGAGGGCCTGACCACCGAGGAAGAAGAGCCTTCCCGATGGATACCCAGCAGGTTAGCGCGCCCTCGCGCGCCCCGTCTCCCGTTCGCGGGGACGCCACGCCCTCGTCCGGCGTCATGCACATCAACTCCCGTCACACCAGCCACTTCACCGTGGTCGGCAACCACCTCGCCCAGCACCGCGAGCTCTCCCTCCTCGCGATCGGCCTCGCCACCCACATCCAGTCGCTCCCCGCCGGGACGAAGGTCGGGATCAAACCTCTCACCGAACGCTTCCCGGACAGCGAAGCCCGCATCGCCGCCGCACTACGCGAACTGGAAACCCACGGCTACCTGCGCCGCACCCGCGAACGCCTTCCCAACGGCCGCGTCATCACCCGTACCTGCTCCTACAACCAGCCGGGCTCCACCAACGCCCGCCCCGTCACTGCACCCAAACGACGCCCCAAGCCCAGCCACCCAGCCCCGGCCCCGGTGGCCCCAGCCCCCGCACCCCCGCCACCCGAGCAGCCGCCCCACATCCCCGCCCGCACCGCACCCAAACCCCCACCCCCGCCACTACCCCAACCCGACAACCCCCTCCCCCAACGCCACCACGCCGCCATCACCCTCCTCGCCGACCTCCACCACAACACACCCCAACTCACCCTCACCGAACGCAACATCCACGACCTCGCCCCCGCCGTGGCCACCTGGTTCGAACGAGGCGCCACACCCACCACCATCCGCCACACCCTCACCAACGACCTCCCCCACCCCCTCAGACACCCCGCCAAACTCCTCCGCCACCGCCTCACCCACCTCCTCCCACCCCCAACCACCCCCACCCACCAACCCACCCCACTCCAGAACTGCGACCACTGCGACCGCGCCTTCCGCTCCCCCACCCCCGGCAACTGCCACGACTGCGAGAGCGGGCTGACGGCGGCCGCCACCTCACGGGCCTGGACGGCTTCCAGATCCGCGTCGAGCCCACGCTCCACAAGGGCCTCACAGCGGACCGCCTGGCCGTGATCGACGCGGGCGTACCGCCCTCGGCAAGGATCCACATGCCGCCCCG
This sequence comes from Streptomyces sp. NPDC037301, assembly GCF_055602785.1. NCBI lineage: Bacteria > Bacillati > Actinomycetota > Actinomycetes > Kitasatosporales > Streptomycetaceae > Streptomyces > Streptomyces sp. NPDC037301. The sequence continues at coordinate 219,542 of NZ_JBVJWD010000003.1, read as the reverse complement.
CGACCCGGAGCGCATCCCCCGCCCGCAACGGCAGGGCGGCCGCCCGGGCGGCAAACCTCGGTCCAAGGGCGCACGGCTGGCCCGGACGGTCCTCCTCTGGCTGTCCGGCATCGCGACAACGATCTGGGGCCTGATCGCCACGGTGGCCATGCTCATGGAGCTGGAGGAACCGAACCCGGACGCGGTCACGATCATCCTGATCTGGCTGCTGATCGTCCCGCCGCTGGTCCTGCTCATCGCCCTGCGCAGGGGCCGCGGCAAGCGGGACGGCTGACCCCGCGGCTCGCGACCGGTCGACACCGACATGGCGCAGGACCGGCGCACCGGAGTCCTCGCGCCAAGGCGCTCCGTATCCTGTGAACCTTTCCGAGCCCTGCGGGCAACAAGGGGTGACACGCGCACCCGCCGAGCCCCCAGGAGCCGATGTGACCGGACCACCAGCCAGTCCCGAGGACGATGCCGAGGTCGTCGCGCAGTCGCTGGAGCATCCCGAGATCTTCGCCGGGCTCTACGACCGCCACGCCCCGGACATCCACCGCTATGCCGCCCGCCGCCTCGGGGAGGGCGCGGCGGACGACATCACGGCGGAGACCTTTCTCATCGCCTTCCGCTCCCGGCTCCGTTACGACAGCACGCATCGCAACGCCCGCCCCTGGCTGTACGGCATCGCCGCGAACCTCATCGGCAAGCAGCGGCGCAGCGAGGAGAGGGGACTGCGGGCCCTGGCCCGTACCGGTCAGGACCCGGTGGCCGCGTCCTGGAGCGACCGCTCCGACGACCGGATCGCCGCCCAGGCGCCGCTGGCCGGGGCGCTCGCCTCGCTCTCGCCCGGCGACCGCCATGTGCTGCTGCTCGTCGCCTGGGCCGACCTCGGGTACCAGGAGGTCGCCGAGGCGCTGGGCATCCCGCTCGGCACCGTGCGGTCCCGGCTCAATCGCGCCCGCCGCAAGGTCCGTGAGGCGCTCGACATGGATCCCTCGTTCACGCCCGACGTCATGGAGCTGACCCCGTCATGGACGAAATGACCCAGCTGCGGGAGCTGCGCGCGGACGCGCCTGTTCCCGACCGTTCCGCACTCGCTCCGGGCCGGATGCGGCTCACGGAGACCGTCGCCTCGGGCCGCCGTGTCCGCCGGCTGAAGGCAGACTGGCGGATCGCCTCGATCGGTGCGGCAGCGGCGATCACCGTGGCTGCCGTGCTCGGCACCCAGCTCGTCGATGCCGCCGCCCCCGACCGCTCCGGACCCGCTGCGACCACCGGAACTCTGCGGCTGAGCAGCCCGGTCGAGGTGCTGAACCGGGCCGCCGACGCACTGGAGAAGCAGCAGGCGGCCCCGGAGCCGCGCGACGACCAGTGGATCTACACCAGGACCAGGATGGCCGCACCGGAGCGCACCGGGGGCTCGCCCGCCGTGAGCTTCACGTACGACCCCGACTCCTGGGTCCCGTACGACAACTCCGCTGCGGCGAAGAACGGCAAGGACGACGACTACCGCACGTCCCGCCAGATCTACCGGGCCGCCAATGAGCTGCCCGACGACCCGGAGCGCCTGTTGGAGAAGGTCCGTTCGTTCTATCCGACGGGCCACACCGCCGAGAGCCCGCCCGAGCCCGAGGCCGTGCACAGCTTCCGCGCGATGGGGCTGATGGTCGAGGCCTACCCGATCGCGCCCCGCGCCCTCGCCCGCGTCTACCGGGCGCTGGCCACCGTCCCCGGGGTTCACGTCACCGACCACCTGGTGAAGGACGCGGCCGGGCGCGAGGTCATCGCCATCACCCGGAAGGAGGACGGCACGCACCAGCAGCGCGAGATCCTCATCGACCCGACCACCTTCGGTTATGCCGGACAGCGGTTCGTGGTCACCGAGGACTACACGTACCGGCTCTCCTCCGGCAAGTCGAAACTGCCGCCGGAGAAGTTCAAGGCCGGCCAGATCACGCTGAGCGAAGCCCGGGTCGAGGCCGCCGTCGTCGACGCCAAGGGCGAGAAGCCCTGACGCCACCAGGGCCGCGAACCGGGGTCGGTGCCCGCCACAGGGGTGCGGGCACCGGCCCCTGCCGTCGGCGGCGGATACCCGCGGGGGCATCATGTCGCTGCCGGACATCAGCCCGCCGGCCGAGAACCCAGAGGTGAGAGCGCATGTCCAGCGCCGAGGGACCAGCCGCACCGACACGCCCGCCATGGGACCTCCGGCCTTCTCAGCCGGCTCCCTGGCCGCCTCCGCCCCATCCACCGAAGCGCCGGATGTCGAGCAGGACCGCGGTCGTGCTGGGGCTGTGCATCGGTGCGAGCCTCGTGGTGCTCGTCCCCGTGGGCCTGTTCACCCTGCTGTTCGTCCTGCGCTACGTGAACATCCCGCCGGAGCCGGACGGTCCCCCGCTCGTACTGACGAGCAGCCGGCTGCAGGGGACCTGGCGGGACGACCGGGGCGGGCAGCTCGTCTTCGCCGACGACGGCACCTTCAGCGCCACGGACGCCTGCGGCGACTACTCGGACGCCGCCACCGACACCAGTTCCGGATTCGGTTTCCCCTCCGCCATGACCGGCACCGGAACCTGGGAGTCGGGTGTGTCCGAGTACGAAGGCAACGCGACGTCGGTGTCCATCGAGTTCGCCCCCGGCGACGTCAGTGGCGAACTCACTGCCAGGGGCAAGGCCGATTCCGCCTTCCTGTGGACCTTCATCGGTGACCCCGACAGCGGAGAACTCTGTGTGCTGAGGAAAGTGAACACCCAGCCGTAATCGGTATCGGCAGCCCGGAACGAGCACCGCCCCCACGTGACCGACCCCACCCCCCACTCCGTTGAAACTCCCGCAACAATGAACACGTGATCACTTCGCCGCCACGGAGCACCCACCGACGCACCGAGCACGCGTCGACGCCGTACGTCGACCTGTCCCGCGCCGAGTGGAGCGCCCTGCGCGACAAGACTCCGCTGCCGCTGACCGCCGACGAGGTGGAGCAGCTGCGCGGACTGGGCGACGTCATCGACCTCGACGAGGTACGGGACGTCTATCTGCCGCTCTCCCGGCTCCTCAACCTCTATGTCCAGGCCACCTCGGGCCTGCGCGGCGCCCTGAACACCTTCCTCGGGGATGCAGGCAACGGGCACGGTGCGCAGCGGGGCACGCCGTTCGTCATAGGGGTCGCGGGCAGCGTCGCGGTGGGCAAGTCCACCAGCGCCCGTATCCTCCAGGCGCTGCTGGCCCGCTGGCCCGAGCATCCCCGGGTGGAGCTCGTCACCACGGACGGGTTCCTGCTGCCTATGAAGGAGCTCCAGTCGCGCGGGCTGATGTCGCGCAAGGGGTTCCCCGAGTCGTACGACCGGCGCGCCCTGACCCGCTTCGTCGCCGATATCAAGGCCGGCAAGGACGAGGTGACGGCGCCCGTCTACTCGCATCTGATCTACGACATCGTGCCGGGCGAGCGGCTCACCGTACGCCGCCCCGACATCCTGATCGTCGAGGGGCTCAACGTGCTTCAGCCCGCGCTGCCCGGCAAGGACGGGCGGACCAGGGTCGGGCTCGCCGACTACTTCGACTTCAGTGTGTACGTGGACGCGCGGACCGAGGACATCGAGACCTGGTATCTCAACCGGTTCCGGAAACTGCGCGAGACGGCGTTCCAGAACCCGTTCTCGTACTTCCGCAAGTACACCCAGGTCTCCGAGGAGGAGGCCATGGAGTACGCGGCGACGATGTGGCGGACCATCAACAAGCCCAACCTGGTGGAGAATGTCGCGCCCACCCGGGGCCGTGCCACTCTGGTGCTGCGCAAGGGGCCGGACCACAAGGTCCAGCGGCTGTCCCTGCGCAAACTCTGATCCTCCGAGCCTCCTGGGAGTGGCCGCGTGCTGCATCTGCGCCTGATCGTCCCCGCCGACCGTACGGACGAGGTGGTGCACCTGCTGGAGAGCACCGTCGGTACGACGCATCTCGTTGTGATGTCCGGGGTCGCCCGTGACCCGGCGGGCGACGTGGTGCTGTGCGATGTGGCCCGCGAGGCGGGCGACGAGCTGATCGGCGCGCTGCGCAGGCTCGGTATCGACAAGTCCGGTTCGATCACCGTCGAGAACATGGACCTGACTCTCTCCGCGCATGCCGACAGGGCCGAGGAGGAGGCGCCGGGCGAGGGCGCGGACGCGGTGCTGTGGGAGGAGCTGACGGAGGCGACCCACGAGGAGTCGACGTTCAGCGTCACCTATGTGGCATTCCTCGCGGTCGCGACGATGCTCGCCGCCTGCGGTGTGATGCTCGACAACGCGATCCTGATCGTGGGCGCGATGGCGGTCGGTCCGGAGTTCGGGCCGCTGGCCGGGATCTCCACGGCCCTGGTGCAGCGCGCTCCGCGACTGGTGTGGCGGTCGCTGGTGGCGCTGATCTGCGGCTTCGCCGTCGCGATGATACTGACCGCCGGGTTCGCCTGGCTGATGGACGCCTTCGGGCTGTTCAACCGCTCGATGATCGGGGCGGCCCGGCCCAACACTGCGTTCATCTGGAAGCCGGACGCGATGTCGTTCGTGGTGGCGTTCCTGGCCGGGATCGCCGGGACGCTCTCGCTCACCTCGGCGAAGTCCGGCGCGCTGATCGGGGTCGCCATCTCGGTGACCACCGTGCCGGCCGCGGCCAATGCCGCGGTGGCATTCAGCTACAGCGACTACAGCCAGATGTCGGGCTCAACGGCCCAGCTGCTGGCGAACCTCGGCGGGATCGTGGTCGCGGGAACGTTGACGCTGCTGGTCCAGAAGGCCCTGTGGGCGGCGCATCGCCGCCGGACGGGCCATGTTGCGAGCCCGTCCGGCGAATAGCGAGCGGCACGGCCGACACAACCGGACCCGTCCGACGAACGGTCCCGCCGAGCCGGGACCTGCCGAGCCCGCACCAGCCGACTCCGGCCCGGTCGAGCCCCGACAACCGAGCCCGGCCCAGCCGACTACAGGCCGGCCGGGCCCGGACTAACCGAGTGCGGACTTCACCACATCGGCCAGCCGCTCGGCGACCGCCCGCGCCTGGTCGATGTCGGCCGCCTCGACCATGACCCGTACCAGCGGCTCCGTGCCCGACTGACGCAGCAGTACGCGCCCGGCGGAGCCCAGCTCGCGCTCGGCCTCGGCGACCGCCGCGGCCAGCTCCGGGGAGGTCCCGACCCGGGACTTGTCGACGTCGGGGACGTTGATCAGCAGCTGGGGCAGCCGCTGCATGACCCCGGCCAGCTCGGCGAGCGTACGGCCGGTGGCCGCGACCCGGGCCGCCAGCATCAGGCCGGTCAGCGTGCCGTCGCCGGTCGTGGCGTGGTCCAGGACGATGACATGACCGGACTGCTCGCCGCCCAGCGCGTAGCCCTCGGCCCTCATCGACTCCAGTACGTAACGGTCGCCGACGGCGGTCTGGACGAGCTGGATGCCCTCCCGCTCCATCGCGATCTTGAAGCCGAGGTTGGACATGACCGTGCCGACCACGGTGTCCTTGCGCAACTGCCCGGCCTCGCGCATGGCGAGGGCGAGCACGGCCAGGATCTGGTCGCCGTCGACCTCCGCGCCCGTGGCGTCCACGGCGAGGCAGCGGTCGGCGTCGCCGTCGTGCGCGATGCCGAGGTCGGCGCCGTGCTCGACGACTGCGGCCTTCAGCAGATCCAGGTGGGTGGAGCCGCAGCCGTCGTTGATGTTCAGACCGTCCGGATCGGCACCGATCGTGATCACCTCGGCGCCGGCCCGCGCGAAGGCCTCGGGCGAGACCCGGGAGGCCGCGCCGTGTGCCTCGTCGAGGACGACCTTCAGCCCGTCGAGCCGGTTCGGAAGGACGGCGATGAGATGGGCGACGTACCGGTCGAAGCCCTCGGCGTAGTCGGTGACCCGGCCCACCCCGGCGCCCGTCGGACGCGCCCAGGGCTCACCGGTGCGGTGCTGCTCGTAGACCGTCTCGATCCGGTCCTCCAGCTCGTCGGCGAGCTTGTGACCGCCACGGGCGAAGAACTTGACACCGTTGTCCGGCATGGCGTTGTGGCTGGCGGAGAGCATCACACCGAGGTCGGCGCCCAGCGCGCCGGTGAGGTACGCCACCGCAGGGGTGGGCAGCACACCGACCCGCAGGACGTCCACGCCCGCACTGGCGAGGCCTGCCACGACGGCGGCCTCCAGGAACTCTCCGGACGCACGTGGGTCGCGTCCCACCACGGCTGTCGGCCGATGCCCTTCAAAGGTGCCCGCCTCGGCAAGCACATGCGCCGCAGCGACCGAGAGGCCGAGCGCCAGCTCAGCCGTCAGATCCGCATTGGCGACACCGCGCACACCGTCCGTGCCGAAGAGTCGTCCCACTGGTGTCCTCCGAAAATGCTCCGAAACCGCAAACCAAACCAAAGCAAACCGACGCAACGCAGCAACACGATGCGGCGCGTCCGTCGCCGGGCAGCGCAACACAACGCTGCGTATGCGAGCGTATGAACGTCTTATGCCGTTATACGCCCGAGGGTGCCGATAGACGAACGCCCCGGCAGCACGAGGTGTGCCGCCGGGGCGAACGTGTAAAGCAAACGAGCAGGCGGTTTAGCGCTTGCTGTACTGCGGGGCCTTGCGGGCCTTCTTGAGACCGGCCTTCTTGCGCTCGACCGCACGGTCGTCGCGGGAGAGGAAGCCGGCCTTCTTCAGCGGGGCGCGGTTGTTGTCCACGTCCGCCTCGTTCAGCGCACGGGCCACACCGAGGCGCAGGGCGCCGGCCTGACCCGAGACGCCGCCACCCGAGATGCGGGCGATGACGTCGTAGCGGTTGTCGAGCTCGAGCACCTTGAAGGGCTCGTTGACTTCCTGCTGGTGCACCTTGTTGGGGAAGTAGTCCTCAAGGGTGCGACCGTTGATCTTCCACTTGCCGGTGCCCGGAACGATCCGGACGCGGGCGATGGCGTTCTTCCGACGGCCAAGGCCGGCGGCGGGCTGCGGGTCGCCGAAGCGGGAAGCCAGCGACTCGCTGGTGTACTCGCCCTCGACGGGAACCTCGGACTCGAAGGTGGTCACCTCGGCGAAGACCTCTTCGCCCTCGGTGCCCTCGACGGGGTTCTCAACAGTGGTCTCGGCCACGATTCTCCTCAGATCTTTCTTTTGGTCTTAGGGGGAGGCCGGAACTACTGCGCGACCTGGGTGATCTCGAACGGGACCGGCTGCTGAGCAGCGTGCGGGTGCTGGTCGCCCGCGTAGACCTTGAGCTTCGAGAGCATCTGACGGCCCAGGCTGTTCTTGGGGATCATGCCCTTGATGGCCTTCTCGACAGCCTTCTCGGGGCTCTTGGCGAGCAGCTCGTCGTAACGGACGGAGCGGAGACCACCCGGGAACCCGGAGTGGCGGTACGCCATCTTCTGGGTCTTCTTGTTGCCGGAGAGGTGAACCTTCTCGGCGTTGATGATGATGACGAAGTCGCCCATGTCCATGTGGGGGGCGTAAATCGCCTTGTGCTTGCCGCGGAGGAGGTTCGCAGCCGTGGTGGCCAGACGACCCAGGACGATGTCCTGCGCGTCAATGATGTGCCACTGGCGCGTCACATCGCCGGGCTTGGGGCTGTACGTACGCACTTCGTAGCCTTCGCTTCTTCAGTGGATGAGGTCCAGACACATGGCACCCCTGAAGCGATCATGCAGCTGGGGCCCACAATGCCGGGAACGCTGTCCGTATGCGAGCCACTGGTAACTGCTCCAGAGAACCTACGTAAGGGCTCTTCGCGTGAGAACGACGAAGCCGATACGTATAACAACCCCCGACAGTACCCGCCCCGCCCGGGACGGGTCAAAACGCGCCGGCCCTACCGCTTCCGCTCGACCCTGCGCTCGTCCCAGACCGGCTCCGCGCTCTCCCGCACCACCCCGTCCGACCCGAACACCAGGTAGCGGTCGAACGACTTCGCGAACCACCGGTCGTGCGTGACGGCCATCACGGTCCCGTCGTACGCCTCGAGACCGTCCTGCAGCGCCTCCGCCGACTCCAGGTCCAGGTTGTCCGTCGGCTCGTCCAGCAGCAGCGCAGTGGTCCCCGCCAGCTCCAGCAGCAGGATCTGGAACCGCGCCTGCTGCCCGCCGGACAGCTTCTCGAAGGGCTGGTCCCCCTGCCGCTCGAGCTCGTACCGGCGCAGCACGGACATCGCCCCGCCGCGGTCCTTGGCGTGCTCGGTCCACAGGATCTCGACGAGCGTGTGGCCCAGCAGCTCCGGATGGGCGTGCGTCTGCGCGAAGTGACCCGGTACGACGCGCGCCCCGAGCTTCCACTCCCCCGTGTGCGCCACCGGCTCGCCCGCGAGCAGCCGCAGGAAATGCGACTTCCCGGAGCCGTTCGAGCCGAGGACGGCGACCCGCTCCCCGTAGAAGATCTCCAGGTCGAACGGCTTCATGAGCCCGGTCAGCTCCAGCCCCTTGCAGGTCACCGCCCGTACGCCGGTCCGGCCACCGCGCAGCCGCATCTTGATGTCCTGCTCGCGCGGCGGCTCCGGCGGGGGTCCCGCGTCCTCGAACTTCTTGAAGCGGGTCTGCATGGCCCGGTAGCGCGACGCCATGTCGGGGCTGATCGCCGCCTGCTGCCGAAGCCGGTGGACCAGCGCCTTCAGCCGGGCGTGCTCCTCCTCCCAGCGACGCAGCAGCTCCTCGAACCGCGCGAACCGGTCCTTGCGGGCCTGGTGGTACGTATCGAAACCGGCGCCGTGCACCCACACGTCGCTGCCCGCCGGGCTCGGCTCGACGCTGACGATCTTCTCCGCGGCCCGGGACAGCAGCTCCCGGTCGTGCGAGACGAAGAGGACCGTCTTACGGGTCTCCTTGAGCTTCCCCTCCAGCCACCGCTTGCCGGGCACGTCGAGGTAGTTGTCCGGCTCGTCGAGCAGCAGCACCTCGTCGGGCCCGCGCAGCAGCGCCTCCAGCACCAGCCGCTTCTGCTCACCGCCGGACAGCGTGCGCAGCTCGCGCCACTGCGCCTTCTCGTACGGGACACCGAGCGCGGCCATGGTGCACATGTCCCACACCGTCTCGGCCTCGTACCCACGGGCCTCCGCCCAGTCGCTCAGGGCCTGCGCGTACGCCATCTGCGCGGCCTCGTCGTCGACGGTGAGGATCAGCTCCTCGGCCTTGTCGACCGCCAGAGCCGCTTCCCGGATACGGGGCTGGGCGACGGAGACCAGCAGATCCCGGACCGTACGGTCGTCCCGCACGGAGCCCACGAACTGCTGCATCACCCCGAGCCCGCCGCTCACCGACACGGACCCGCCGTGCGGCTGGAGCTCCCCGGCGAGCAGCCTCAGCAACGTGGTCTTTCCGGCGCCGTTCGCCCCCACGAGGGCGACCACGGCCCCGTCCGCGACCCGGAACGAAGCATCGCCGAGCAGCACCCGCCCGTCCGGTAGGTAGTACTCCAGATGGCCTGCTTCAAGATGTCCCATGCACAGCATTGTCACGGGCCGCGAAGCCCTGGCCCAACCGGTTTATGTTCCGTCTAGGATTCGCCGCATGAGCTTTGGGCAAGGGGGGCCCTCCTGGGGGCCCGAGGGCACACAGACTCCGGACTGGGCAGCGCTGGCCGACGAGTCCGCCGCACGCAGCCGCCGCAAGAAGTGGCTGCTGATCGGCGGCGGCGTGCTCGCCACCGCGGTGGTCGGCGCGATCGTGGCGACGGCGGTCGTCTCGACCAGCAACCACGGCTCCACCGGCACCGGCAAGAACGCGAGCGAGCTCCCGGCGCCGACCGACCTGCCGAGCAGCACCGCCGAGCCCGAGCCGTCCTTCTCCTCGGTGGCACCGCCGCCCCCGCCGGACCCGAAGGACTACATATCCGACGTCAAGAAGGACCGGGCGCCGATCACCGTCGACGCGTTCTTCCCCGGCAAAAAGCTGACGATGGGCGACCGCGTCTACGTCAAGGGCGCTACCCAGCAGACGAAGAGCTGCGCCGCGACCACCAAGGGCGCACTCGGCTCGGTCCTCGTCAAGAACGGCTGCGACCAGGTCATCCGGGCCACGTACAGCAGGGACGGCGTCGCCGTCACCGTCGGCCTCGCGGTCTTCGGAACGGAGGCGCAGGCCAGGAGGGCGGCCCAGCAGGCCGGCGGCAGCATCGCCCCCCTGAGCGGCGCGGGTGTCCCGGCCTTCTGCCCCGCCGGATCGGTGTGCCGCCGTACCGCCAACTCCTACGGCCGCTATGCCTACTTCGCCTTCACCGGGTACACCAGCGGCAAGAACGTCACCACGGCCGACAAGAACGCCTACGCCACCGGGGACGACCTGACGAACTTCACATTCCGTCAGATCCGCCACCGCGGCGAGCTCCAGGCCTCGGCCGCGGCCACCGCACCCGCCGGCTGACCCGCCCGGGGGATCGCGTGCGTCTTCCGTTCCTTCTCACCCTGCCCCGGGTGCTGCGCCACAGTGCGGCCATCGGCGCCGACCTGCCGCTGGACGAGGCCGTGGTCGTCGACGCCCCGGACGCCGCACTCCGTACCGCCCTGACCTCGGCCACGGAGGGCGACCACGGCCCCGCTCGCGAACTGCTCGCCGCGACCCGTGAGCACACCCAGTGGGAGCTGAGGGACGGTTACGTGTCCCGTCTCGCCGAGGCCGCCCTGCACAACCCCGGCTGGCTGGACGCCTGGCTGGCCGGATCCCCCGAGGACCCGGACGCGGCTCTGGTCCGGGCGGACCTCTGTATCGACCGGGCCTGGGAGATCCGTACGGCAGAACGTGCCAAGCATGTCTCGCGCGAGCAGCTCCGGGCCTTCTTCGCGCTGCTGGAGGACGCGGCCCCGGTGATCGGCAGGGCGGCCGAGCTCAACCCCGCCGACCCCGTGCCGTGGCGCATCGCCCTGACCCACGCCAGAGGCAGCCAGGCCCCGCGCGATGTCTTCGACGAGTACTGGGCGCAGGCTCTGGCGCGCGACCCGCACCACTACGGATGCCATGCCGCGGCCCTGCAGTACCTGTGCGCGAAGTGGTGGGGTTCGCACGAGGAGATGTTCGGCTTCGCCGAGAGCGCGGCCGATACGGCCCCGCCCGGTTCGAAGCTGCACGCGCTGCCGCTGTCCGCGGCGCTGGAGTACGTGGTCGTGTCCCCCTCCCCCGGCACACCCGCCGGCCCCGACCCGTACGCGCCCCGCGTCGCGGCGGCGGTCGCCCGCGCACTGGACCTCTCGGCCGCGTACGAACCGGGCAGCCACGAGGCGGCCGGCTTCCGCAACCACCTGGCCCTGATGCTGCTGCGTACGGAGCGCTGGGACGAAGCGCTGGACGCGTTCCGCAGTATCGGCGCCCATGCCACCAAGTACCCCTGGGGGTACTTCGGCGACGACCCGCGCCAGGAGTTCCTGGAGACCCGCTCGGGCGTCCGTATCCAAGTGGCGACGCGGACCCCGTTCTTCGGCCGTCCCCCGCAGCCCCGCACGACCCCCGTCTGGACGCCGGGCGCTCCGTGCGCGGTCGCGATAGCCGCGGCCCGCCCGGCGGACGTGGCACAGGCGGCACTGATGTGCGGCGTCTCGCTCCGCACCGCCCCGGCCACCGCCACGCACACCTACGTCGAGGCCGTCCCGGAAGCCCGGCCCGCCAAACGCTCGGTCCTCTCCACGGAGGACCCGCTGACCACGGCGGCCGACAACTTCACCACCGGCGAGAAGTGGCCCACGCTGGTCCTGCGCCGCATGCCCGAGCGCTGCGGGCTCACCCTGTTCCTCAAGGGCAGGCCCCTGGCCACCCACGAGTGGAACGCCACGTCCCCGGCCCCCGACCACGCCACGGTCACCGCCACGGCCGAAGCCCTGTCCCGCGCCTTCGCCCTCGCCGACCCCCGCCCGCTGACCCACATCCTCCGCTCCACGGGCAACCCGCCCCGCCACCAGTCCGACCTGCTGGCAGCCCTGTCCCTGCCCCCGCTGCCCCCGGGCTTCGGCGATCGCCCGGAAGTCCTCGACACCCACCCCGACGCCCGGGTCCTCACCCGCCGCGGCCTGCTGGCCGGCATGCGGTCCACGATGACCGCCGAGGACGGCGAACATCCCTCGCCCCCGGACAGCCACGAGCCCCGCTCACCACGCTGGTGGCTGGTCCGCGTCCTGGCCCTGCTGCTGTTCACGGCGTCCGCGGTCCGCGGCTGGCTGGGTTCCGACGGCAGCCCGGTCGGCGCGACGGTGGTCACGATCTCGGCCCTGTATGTGGCGGCCCGGCTGACGGGCGCCTGGCGACAGCGGCGCCGGGCCGCCGGCGGAGCGGCACCGGCCCCCGAGTGAACGGGAATCCCGCCCGCGGCTCTCAGCAGCAGCCGCCCCCGGGAAGCGTGCGCATGTTGCGCGCCTCCTTGGAGCGGGCGGCCAGCAACTCGTCGGCCGGGTAAGCCACTTCCTCCAGCGTCAGCCCGTGCGGACGCACCACATGCACACCGGGATCCCGCAGCCGCGCCGCCAGCACCTGCGCGGGCCACTCGGCCGGGCGGCGCCCGTCCCCGACGAACAGCGCCGCCCCGATCAGCGCCCGCACCATGTTGTGGCAGAACGCATCGGCCTGCACGGTCGCCGTCATGATCCCGGACGCCTCGTCCCGTACCCAACTCAGCTTCTGCAGCGTACGGATGGTCGTCGCACCCTCGCGCTTCTTGCAGTACGCCGCGAAGTCGTGCTCCCCGACCATCCGGGCCGCCGCCTCGTTCATGGCGTCGACGTCCAACGGCCGGTCGTGCCACAGCACATGACCGCGCAACAGCGGATCCACCCCACCGGGACGATCGGCGACACGGTACGCATAACGACGCCACAGCGCCGAGAACCGGGCATTGAACCCGGCCGGAGCCTCCGCGATCCGCCAGATCCGTACATCGGGCGCCATCCGTCCGGCCATCCGCCGCAGCAGCTTGTCCGCGTGTTCGGCCCACACCTCGTCCGGCAGATCGACATGGGCGACCTGGCCCCGGGCATGCACCCCGGCATCGGTGCGCCCGGCGACGGTCAGGTCGTACGTCCGCGAGGACCGCGTCACGGTCCGCAGCGCATCCTCGATCTCCCCCTGGACGGTCCGCCTGCCGGTCTGCTTGGCCCAGCCGGAGAAGTCCTTGCCGTCGTACGCCAGGTCCAGCCGCACCCGTACGAAGCCGGGCTCTACCTCGTCACTCACCGAAGGATCCTTTTCTGCCAGTACATACGGAACGGGCCCGCACCGCCCCGAAGGGTGATGCGGGCCCGTCCAGTGGTCTCAGAACGCTCAGGCGTCCTTGGACTCCGCGTCGGCCTCGGCCGGCTTGGCGTCCTCGACGACCTCGGCCGGAGCCTCGTCCTTCTTGAGGGCGTCTTCCTTGACCGCACGCTTCGTGGCGGCCTCGGCCTCACCGGTGGCCTGCTGGGCCACGGTCAGCGCCTCGACCAGCTCGATGACCGCCATCGGGGCGTTGTCGCCACGACGGTTGCCGATCTTGGTGATGCGGGTGTAACCACCGGGGCGGTTCTCGTACCGCGGGGCGATCTCGGTGAAGAGCGTGTGCACGATGCCCTTGTCCGTGATCGACTGCAGCACCAGGCGACGGTTGTGGATGTCGCCCTTCTTCGCCTTGGTGATGAAACGCTCGGCGACCGGACGCAGGCGGCGGGCCTTGGCCTCGGTCGTGGTGATGCGGCCGTGCTCGAACAGCGCCTTCGCGAGGTTGATGAGAAGAAGCTTCTCGTGCGCAGCGCTGCCGCCCAGACGGGCACCCTTGGCGGGCTTCGGCATGGTTTTTCTCCTTGTGTGCTGCACCGGCCGTATCAGGTACCGGTGTCAGTTCCCGTGCAGCGGACGCCACACGGAAGATCAGATCCGAACAGGCAAGAGCCAAACTCAAGCCCGTCCGGCGTTTGAGGACAAAGCCTCACGCCCGAGCCAAACTCAAGCCCGTCCGGCGATTGAGGACAAAGCCTCACGCCCGAGCCAAACTCAAGCCCGTCCGGCGATTGAGGACAAAGCCTCACTCCGGTCCGGGGCACCCGACAAAACCCGAGCACCCCAGCCGGAGGCGTTTCAGTACTGCTCGGTCTCCACGAAACCGGCGTCCGCGTCGTCGTCGGCGCCGAACGCGTCGGCCGCGGCCGTCGGGTCGAATCCGGGCGGGCTGTCCTTGAGCGCCAGGCCCATACCGGCCAGCTTCGCCTTGACCTCGTCGATCGACTTCGCACCGAAGTTGCGGATGTCGAGCAGGTCGGCCTCGGAACGAGCCACGAGCTCACCCACGGAGTGGATGCCCTCACGCTTGAGGCAGTTGTACGAACGAACCGTGAGCTCGAGCTCCTCGATCGGCAGCGCCAGATCGGCAGCGAGAGCGGCGTCCGTCGGGGACGGGCCCATGTCGATGCCCTCAGCGTCGATGTTGAGCTCGCGCGCCAGACCGAACAGCTCGACCAGGGTCTTACCGGCCGAAGCCATGGCGTCACGGGGACGCATGGCCTGCTTGGTCTCGACGTCGACGATCAGCTTGTCGAAGTCGGTGCGCTGCTCGACACGGGTCGCCTCGACCTTGTACGTGACCTTGAGCACCGGCGAGTAGATGGAGTCGACCGGGATACGGCCGATCTCCTGGCCCGCCTGCTTGTTCTGGACGGCGGAGACGTAGCCGCGACCGCGCTCGACGGTCAGCTCCATCTCCAGCTTGCCCTTGCCGTTCAGCGTGGCGAGGACCAGGTCCGGGTTGTGGACCTCGACACCGGCCGGCGGGGCGATGTCAGCAGCGGTGACCAGGCCGGGACCCTGCTTGCGCAGGTACATCACGACCGGCTCGTCGTGCTCCGAGGAGACGACCAGCTGCTTGATGTTGAGGATGAGGTCGGTGACGTCCTCCTTGACGCCCGGCACGGTGGTGAACTCGTGCAGGACACCGTCGATCCGGATGCTGGTGACAGCAGCGCCGGGGATCGAGGAGAGGAGCGTACGGCGAAGAGAGTTGCCGAGGGTGTAGCCGAAGCCCGGCTCCAGCGGCTCGATGACGAACCGGGAGCGGAACTCGTCAACGACCTCTTCGGTCAGCGACGGACGCTGAGCGATAAGCATGTTGTGTTCCTTCAGTCGTGGGCGCCCACTATTTGACGCCCCCAGATACTGACAAGGGTACGGGCGGCACGACCCGAAAGAGTCGTACCGCCCGGACCCACGAGCTACTACTTGGAGTAGAGCTCGACGATCAGCTGCTCCTGCACCTGGGTGTCGATCACCTGGCGCTCGGGCAGGGAGTGCACGAGGATCCGCATCGTCGACGGCACGGCTTCGAGCCACGCCGGAACGGTGCGCTCGCCGGCCTCGGCCTGGGCCACCTGGAAGGGGGTCAGGGCCTTGGACTTCTGGCGAACCTCGATGACGTCGTTCACAGCTACGCGGGCCGACGGAATGTCGGTCTTCGTGCCGTTCACGGCGATGTGTCCGTGACGCACCAGCTGACGGGCGTGGTCGCGGGACTTGGCGAAGCCTGCCCGGTAGACCACGTTGTCGAGGCGGGTCTCAAGGATGCGCAGAAGGTTCTCACCGGTCTTGCCGGTCTTCTGGTTCGCTTCCTTGTAGTAGTTCACGAACTGTCGTTCAAGAACACCGTAGATCCGCGAGCACTTCTGCTTCTCACGAAGCTGAAGAAGGTACTCACTGTCCTTGGTGCGCCCGCGTCCGTGCTCACCCGGGGGGTAAGGACGGATCTCGATCGGGCACTTCGCGCTCTCGCACTTGCTGCCCTTGAGGAACAGCTTCTGCTTCTCCCGACGGCAACGCTTGCAGTCGGCCCCGGTGTATCGCGCCATTTTCCAGTTGTCTCCGTTGCTTCAGACGGAATCAGACGCGGCGACGCTTGGGCGGCCGGCATCCGTTGTGCGGAGTGGGGGTGACGTCCTGGATCGAACCGACCTCCAGGCCGGTGGCCTGGAGCGAACGGATCGCGGTCTCGCGGCCGGAGCCCGGACCCTTGACGAAGACGTCAACCTTGCGCATGCCGTGCTCCTGCGCGCGGCGGGCGGCCGACTCGGCGGCCATCTGCGCGGCGAAGGGGGTGGACTTGCGCGAGCCCTTGAAGCCGACGTGGCCGGCGGAGGCCCAGGAGATCACGTTGCCCGAGGGGTCCGTGATCGAGACGATCGTGTTGTTGAACGTGCTCTTGATGTGCGCGTGGCCGTGAGCGACGTTCTTCTTTTCCTTGCGACGCACCTTCTTGGCTGCGCCCTGACGACCCTTGGGGGGCATGTCTTGACTCCAGATGGAGAGGGGAGGTGATCGGTCCTACAGCGAAGACCGCTGGTTGCTGCGGATGGCCGGTGGCCCGGACGGCCGCAGTGCGTCCGCTGAGGACTACTTCTTGCCCGGCTTCTTCTTACCGGCGATCGCGCGACGCGGGCCCTTGCGGGTACGAGCGTTCGTGCTGGTGCGCTGGCCGTGGACCGGCAGGCCGCGGCGGTGACGCAGGCCCTGGTAGCAGCCGATCTCGACCTTGCGGCGGATGTCGGCCTGGATCTCGCGACGAAGGTCACCCTCGGTGCGGAGGTTGGCGTCCACGTACTCGCGGATCTTGACCAGGTCCTCTTCGGCCAGGTCACGAACGCGGGTGTTGGGGTTCACGCCAGTGGTGGCGAGAATCTCCTTGGACCGGGTGCGCCCGATACCGAAGACGTAGGTGAGGGCAACCTCC
This sequence comes from Streptomyces sp. NPDC037301, assembly GCF_055602785.1. Lineage (NCBI taxonomy): Bacteria > Bacillati > Actinomycetota > Actinomycetes > Kitasatosporales > Streptomycetaceae > Streptomyces > Streptomyces sp. NPDC037301. The sequence goes on along the minus strand of NZ_JBVJWD010000003.1, from coordinate 202,917 downwards.
ACGCGCTTTTCGCGCGGGATGTCAACACCTGAAACGCGTGCCATTCAATGGCTCCAGTTGTTATTTCGGGGGTCTTCCGCAGTGCCACTCCCGATCGCCGACCTCTCGTGGCGAGAGGTGGTACGCCCGGGTCCCCGGCCCCCGCCGGAGGTGTCGTCAGCCGAAGCTTGGACGGACTCTGCGTATGTACGTATTACGTGCGTCGCGCGAAGTGCTGCGAGATGCAGGGGGTCGTGCGTCAGCCCTGGCGCTGCTTGTGGCGCAGGTTGTCGCAGATGACCATGACCCGACCGTGACGGCGGATCACCTTGCACTTGTCGCAGATCTTCTTGACGCTCGGCTTGACCTTCATGGGATGTCAGGTTCTCCGGGTCAGTGCCATCACCACGCCGAAGCGGGGTGCGGGCAAGATCTACTTGTAGCGGTAGACGATCCGGCCACGCGTCAGGTCGTACGGAGAGAGCTCCACGACGACCCGGTCATCCGGAAGGATTCGGATGTAGTGCATCCGCATCTTGCCGCTGATGTGCGCGAGGACCTTGTGACCGTTCTGGAGTTCCACCTTGAACATGGCGTTCGGGAGGGACTCGATCACGGTGCCCTCAATTTCGATGGCACCTTGCTTCTTGGCCACGCTTCGCCTTTCGAATCGGCTACCTTGATCGGCTTTCGGAATCGCATGTGGACATGTGGACACACGGATGCACGAGAGCCGACGAGTCAGTCTACGTCAGCGGACTCCAAAAGACGAATCCGTCAAGTTTGCCCACCACGGGAGATCCTTAGACCTCCACAAGGGGGTCAAATCGGCCTATGGGGAGGGTCCGGCGCCGCCTCGATCCCGGCCCCTCCCTCACGCAGCCCTCGCGGGCTCGGCGCCGGGGCGCCTCACAAGCCTCGGCCGGCTGCGGCGCACTCCGTCAGCCGATGGGGCCTCCCCTGGTCCTTAGGACCTTGGGGAAGGGTCCGGCGCCGCCTCGATCCCGGCCCCTCCCTCACGCAGCCCTCGCGGGCTCGGCGCCGGGGCGCCTCACAAGCTTCGGCCGGCTGCAGCAGACTCCGTCAGCCGGGCGAATGATCAGCCCAGTGGATCCGGTGCGGCCTCGATCCCGTACTGGGCCAGCTTCGCCTTGCCGCAGTCGGGGGCCGTCAGGACCAGCGGGCCCTGCTCGGTGAGGGCGATCGAGTGCTCCCAGTGGGAGGACCACGTGCCGTCCGTCGTGATCACGGTCCAGTCGTCCTGGAGCACCTCGGTCTGCGCCGTACCGAGCGAGACCATCGGCTCGATGGCCAGGCAGACGCCGGGCACGAGCTTGATGCCCTTGCCGCGCTTGCGGGCGACATAGTTCAGCAGGTGCGGGTCCATGTGCATCTCGGTACCGATGCCGTGGCCGCCGTAGTCCTCGATGATCCCGTACTTGCCGGTGGCGGGGCGGGGCTGGCGGCGGATGTAGGACTCGATCGCCTTCGAGATGTCGACGAGGCGGTTGTTCACCTTCATCGCGGCGATACCGGCCCACATGGACTCCTCGGTGACCCGGGAGAGCTCGATCAGCTCCGGAGCGTGACCGGTGCCGACGAAGGCCGTGTATGCGGCGTCGCCGTGCCAGCCGTCGACGATCGCGCCGGCGTCGATGGAGATGATGTCGCCGTCCTTGAGGACGGTCTTGTCGTCCGGAATGCCATGGACGACGACCTCATTGACCGAGGTGCAGATGGTCGCGGGGAACCCGCCGTACCCGAGGAAGTTCGACTTCGCGCCGTGATCGGCGATCACCTTGCGGGCGACCTGGTCCAGGTCCAGCGTGGTGGCGCCGGGGACCGCCGCTTCGCGGGTGGCCGCGTGAATGGCAGCGACCACCAGCCCCGCCTCACGCATCTTCGCGATCTGCTCGGGGGTCTTGATCTGCACCATTGCGCGGCGCCTCTCTGCGTCGGACTGCATAGAACGGTGACGGGTGCGGCCGTACTCAACGATACGGCGCAAACAGTCGGCCGCGGCGCCCATGGACGCCGCGGCCGACTGCACAAGTACTGCGGGTTTTCTCTCAGTCCTCGGCGGACTTGAGAGCCTCCATCGCCCGCTCGGTCACATCGGTGACCTTGCCGAGCGCGGAGATGGTGACCACCAGGTTCTGGGCCCTGTAGTAGTCGATGATCGGCTCGGTCTGCGTGTGGTAGACCTCCAGCCGAGTACGAACCGTGTCCTCGGTGTCGTCGTCGCGCTGGTACAGCTCGCCGCCGCAGGTGTCGCAGACGCCCTCGGTCTTCGGCGGGTTGTACGTCACGTGGAAGACGTGCGAGCCGTCGTTCCGGCAGATCCGGCGGCCGGCGATGCGCTTGACCACCTCGTCCTCGGGGACCTCCAGGTCCAGGACCGCGTCCAGCTTGGTGCCCTCGTCCTTGAGCATGGCGTCAAGAGCCTCGGCCTGACCCACATTGCGCGGGAAGCCGTCCAGCAGGAAGCCGTTCTCGGCGTCCGGCTGGGACATGCGGTCCTTGGCCATCCCGATGGTGACCTCGTCCGGTACCAACTGCCCCGCGTCCATGAAGGCGCGGGCCTGCTTGCCAAGGTCGGTGCCCTGGCTGATGTTGGCACGGAAGAGATCGCCCGTGGAGATCTGCGGAATCGACAGGTTCTTGGCAAGGTACGCAGCCTGCGTTCCCTTGCCGGCACCGGGCGGCCCGACGAGGACGATTCGCATCAGCGGAGGAACCCTTCGTAATTGCGCTGCTGGAGCTGACTCTCAATCTGCTTCACGGTCTCCAGACCCACACCCACGATGATGAGGATGCTTGTCCCGCCGAACGGGAAGTTCGCGTTGGCGCCGCCGAAGCCTGCCAACGCCATCGTCGGCACGAGAGCGATCAGACCCAGGTACAGCGAGCCCGGCCAAGTGATCCTGTTGAGCACGTAGCTCAGGTACTCGGCAGTAGGTCGACCAGCCCGGATACCCGGGATGAAGCCACCATACTTCTTCATGTTGTCGGCGACTTCCTCGGGGTTGAACGAAATCGCCACATAGAAGAAGGCGAAGAAGACGATCAACAGGAAGTACGCCGTGATGTAGTACGGATGGTCGCCCTTGACGAAGTTGTCCTTGATCCAGGTCGCCCAGCCCGCAGTGGAGTTGGAGAACTGGACGATCAGGGCCGGGATGTAGAGCAGCGAAGAAGCGAAGATGACGGGAATCACACCCGCCTGATTCACCTTCAGCGGAATGTACGTCGACGTACCGCCGTACGACCTGCGGCCGATCATGCGCTTCGCGTACTGCACCGGGATACGGCGCTGGGCCTGCTCGACGAAGACGACGAGGCCCACCATCACGAAGCCGATCAGGATGACGGTGCCGAACTCGATCCATCCGTCCGCCAGCTTGCCGCTGGTCTTGATGGCCCAGAGGGCGCCGGGGAAGCTGGCGGCGATCGAGATGAACATCAGGATCGACATGCCGTTGCCGATGCCGCGGTCGGTGATGAGCTCACCGAGCCACATGACGGCCGCGGTACCCGCGGTCATCGTGATCACCATGACGATGGTCGTGAAGATCGACTGGTTCGGCACGATCTGGTCGGCGACCGGGCAGCCGCTGAACAGCGCGCCACTGGTGGCGGTGGCCACCAGGCCGGTGCCCTGGAGGATGGCGAGCGCGACGGTCAGATAACGCGTGTACTGCGTGATCTTCGCCTGCCCGGACTGCCCCTCCTTCTTGAGCGCCTCGAGTCGGGGAATCACCACGGTCAACAGCTGAAGAATGATGCTGGCCGTGATGTACGGCATGATGCCGAGCGCGAAGATCGTGATCTGCAGCAGTGCACCACCGCTGAACATGTTCACCAGGCCGAAGAGGCTGTTGTTGCCCTTGCTGGCCTGATCAACACAGGTCTGGACGTTCTCGTAGCTCACTCCCGGTACCGGGATGTGTGCCCCGAGCCGGTAGAGCACGATGATGCCGAGCGTGAAGAGCAGCTTCTTGCGCAGGTCGGGCGTCTTGAACGCCCGGGCGAACGCGGTGAGCACGGTGCCTCCTGCGACCCCCGCGCAATGCGTAGAGGTGACGGTCTTGAGGATCGACGAATACGTAACAGTCAAAGGTCCCCGGGCAGGCGCCCAGGGGGTTACCACACAACAATGCACGCCACCTTACCGGCGACCATGCCCACCTAGGAACGACCAACCGGGGATGCCTCAAATAAGAGGCATCCCCGGTCGGATGTTCAGGCCATCGAGTTGTCTCAGACGAGCTCGGTGACGGTGCCGCCGGCGGCGGCAATCTTCTCCTTGGCGGAGCCGGAGACGGCGTCAACCGAAACCTGCAGTGCCACGGAGATCTCGCCCTGTCCGAGGACCTTGACGAGGTGGTTGTTGCGCACCGCACCCTTGGCGACCAGGTCGGCCACGGTGACCTCTCCACCCTCGGGGTAGAGCGTCGCGAGCTTGTCCAGGTTCACGACCTGGTACTCGGTGCGGAACGGGTTCTTGAAGCCCTTGAGCTTCGGGAGACGCATGTGGAGGGGCATCTGCCCACCCTCGAAGCGCTCCGGAACCTGGTAACGGGCCTTGGTGCCCTTGGTGCCACGACCGGCGGTCTTACCCTTGGACGCCTCACCACGACCCACACGGGTCTTGGCGGTCTTGGCGCCCGGGGCGGGCCGGAGGTCATGGGCCTTCAGCGGCTTGTTCTCCGCCATGTCAGTCGACCTCCTCAACCGTCACGAGGTGGCGGACGGTGTGCACCATTCCGCGGAACTCGGGGCGGTCCTCCTTGACAACCACGTCGTGCAGGCGCTTGAGCCCGAGCGAACGAAGGGTGTCGCGGTGGTTCTGCTTGCTACCGATGTACGACTTCGTCTGCGTGATCTTGAGGCGAGCCATTACGCACCCGCTCCCGCACGTGCACGAAGCAGAGCCGCGGGGGCGACGTCCTCGAGGGGCAGACCACGGCGAGCCGCGATCTCCTCGGGACGCTGCAGGCCCTTGAGGGCCGCCACGGTCGCGTGCACGATGTTGATCGCGTTGTCGGAGCCGAGCGACTTCGACAGGATGTCGTGAACGCCGGCGCACTCCAGAACGGCGCGCACCGGGCCACCGGCGATAACACCGGTACCGGGGGAAGCAGGCTTCAGCAGGACGACGCCCGCAGCCTTCTCGCCCTGGATCGGGTGAGGAATGGTGCCCTGGATACGCGGAACCTTGAAGAAGTTCTTCTTGGCTTCTTCCACGCCCTTGGCAATGGCCGCGGGAACTTCCTTGGCCTTGCCGTAGCCGACACCGACGGTGCCGTCACCATCGCCCACCACGACCAGCGCGGTGAAGCTGAAGCGACGACCACCCTTCACAACCTTGGCGACGCGGTTGATCGCGACAACGCGCTCAACGTACGCGGTCTTCTCGGCGGCAGCTGCGCCGCCGTCACGGCCCTTCCGGTCCCGCCGCTCGCCGCCACCGGCACCGCTTCCGCGGCGCTGGGGTCCAGCCATTGGATTTACCTCTCTCTGTTACGTCCGCTGTGCGTAGGAACCGGGGCTTAGAACTTCAGCCCGGCTTCACGGGCGGCGTCAGCCAGAGCGGCAATCCGCCCGGCGTACTGGTTACCACCGCGGTCAAACACGACGGCCTCGACGCCTGCGGCCTTGGCACGCTCAGCGACCAGGGCGCCGACCTGCTTGGCCTGGGTGCTCTTGTCGCCCTCGCCACCACGGATGGAGACGTCCAGGGTCGACGCCGACGCGAGCGTGTGGCCCGCGATGTCGTCGATGACCTGAGCCACCATGTGGCGGTTGGACCGCGTCACGACCAAGCGCGGACGCTCCGGCGAACCGGAGATGTGCTTGCGGACGCGGATGTGGCGACGCTTGAGGGCGGCACGCTTGTAGGCGTCGCCCTTGGCGATCTTCACGCCGTATGCCATGGCTACTTACCAGCCTTTCCGACCTTGCGGCGGATGACCTCGCCGGCGTACTTGACGCCCTTGGCCTTGTACGGGTCAGGCTTCCGCAGCTTGCGGATCTTGGCCGCGGTCTCGCCGACCTTCTGCTTGTCGATGCCCTCGACGGAGAACTTCGTGGGGGACTCCACCTTGAAGGTGATGCCCTCCGGGGCCTCGATCAGGATCGGGTGGCTGTAGCCCAGGGCGAACTCCAGGTTGGAGCCCTTCGCCTGGACGCGGTAACCGACACCACTGATCTCGAGCGCCTTGGTGTATCCCTGGGTCACACCGGTGATCATGTTCGCCACCAGCGTGCGGGACAGGCCGTGAAGGGCCTTGTTCTGACGCTCGTCGTTCGGGCGGGCGACGTTCAGAACGCCGTCCTCACCCTTGGTGACCTCGATCGGCGACGCGACGGTGTGCGAGAGGGTGCCCTTGGGGCCCTTCACTGCGACCGTGCGGCCATCGATGGTGACGTCCACACCGGCGGGAACCTGGATGGGGAGCTTGCCGATTCGCGACATGAGCTATTCCTCCGTTCCCGACTACCAGACGTAGGCGAGGACTTCCCCACCTACGCCCTTCTTGCTGGCCTGCTGGCCGGTCAGGAGACCGTGGGACGTGGAGATGATCGCCACGCCCAGGCCGCCGAGGACCTTCGGCAGGTTGGTGGACTTTGCGTATACACGCAGACCCGGCTTCGAGATTCGCTTGATGCCGGCGATCGAGCGCTCGCGGTTCGGGCCGAACTTCAGCTCGAGGATGAGGTTCTTACCAACCTCGGCGTCCTCGACCTTCCAGCCGGTGATGAAGCCCTCCTGCTGGAGGATCTCCGCGATGTGCGACTTGATCTTGCTGTGCGGCATCGCGACATCGTCGTGGTACGCCGAGTTCGCGTTACGCAGACGCGTGAGCATGTCTGCGATGGGATCAGTCATGGTCATGAGTTGGCCTTCGGCCTCTCTCGCCGGGGTTTCCTGTATGCGCCATCCCTCTCCCCACTCAGAGGCAGGACGGGTGCGGTGCGGGGACCTACGGCGTAGTAAGTCGGTCTTGGGCGACAGGCGCCCAACCCTTCAAGCCTACGGCATGAAAGGAGGGGCTCCTGCCGACCAGATGCTTACCGAGAGTCTCCGGGTAATCCCAACGCCCAAAGGGCGAAGGAGATTTACCAGGAGCTCTTGGTCACGCCCGGCAGCTCGCCACGGTGAGCCATCTCACGAAGGCACACGCGGCACAGGCCGAACTTGCGGTAGACGGAGTGGGGCCGGCCGCAGCGCTGGCAGCGGGTGTACCCGCGAACGCCGAACTTCGGCTTACGGGCGGCCTTAGCGATCAGAGCCTTCTTCGCCACGGTCAGTTCTCCTTGAACGGGAAGCCGAGGTGACGAAGGAGGGCACGACCCTCGTCGTCATTGGTCGCCGTGGTGACCACGGTGATGTCCATGCCCCGGACCCGGTCGATCTTGTCCTGGTCGATCTCGTGGAACATGACCTGCTCCGTGAGACCGAAGGTGTAGTTGCCACGGCCGTCGAACTGCTTCGGCGACAGGCCACGGAAGTCACGGATACGCGGCAGCGCGAGCGACAGCGTACGGTCCAGGAACTCCCACATCCGGTCGCCACGAAGGGTGACGTGGCAGCCGATCGGCTGACCCTCGCGCAGCTTGAACTGCGCGATGGACTTGCGGGCCTTGGTGACAGCCGGCTTCTGGCCGGTGATCGTGGTGAGGTCGCGCACGGCGCCATCGATCAGCTTGGAGTCGCGGGCGGCGTCGCCCACACCCATGTTGACCACGATCTTGACCAGGCCGGGGATCTGCATGACGTTCTCGAACGAGAACTCCTCACGCAGCTTGCCGGCGATTTCCTCGCGGTACTTCGTCTTCAGACGCGGAGTGGTGGTGGTAGCCATCAGATGTCCTCACCCGTCCGCTTGGCAACGCGGATCTTGTTGCCTTCGTCGTCGAAGCGGTAACCGACGCGCGTGACGACCTTGTTGCCGTCCTTCTCCACGACAAGCTGAACGTTGCTCACGTGGATGGGGGCCTCGGTCGTGACGATGCCACCGGTCTGCGAACCGCGAGCGGTCTGACCGGCCTTGGTGTGCTTCTTGACCCGGTTGACACCCTCGACGAGGACGCGGTCCTGAGCGGGGTAGGCCACGATGACCTTGCCCTGCTTGCCCTTGTCCTTACCGGTGATGACCTGAACCAGGTCGCCCTTCTTGATCTTCATGCTTACAGCACCTCCGGCGCGAGCGAGATGATCTTCATGAACTTCTTCTCGCGCAGCTCACGGCCCACCGGGCCGAAGATACGGGTGCCGCGGGGGTCGCCGTCGTTCTTCAGAATGACGGCGGCGTTCTCGTCGAAGCGGATGTACGAGCCATCCTGACGACGACGCTCCTTGACGGTGCGAACGATGACGGCCTTGACGACGTCACCCTTCTTCACGTTGCCACCGGGGATCGCGTCCTTGACGGTGGCGACGATGACGTCACCGATGCCCGCGTAGCGGCGACCCGAACCACCGAGAACACGGATGGTGAGGATTTCCTTCGCACCCGTGTTGTCGGCGACGCGAAGTCGCGACTCCTGCTGGATCACGTCTATCTCCTGATCGTCTGCCGGTTCCCGGCGGGGGCCGCTCCGTTACCGGAGCGGACCCCCACCGAGCCTGGCGGAACCTGCCTGAGGGGAATGCCCCTCAGGAATTACTTGGCCTTCTCGAGGATCTCGACGACGCGCCACCGCTTCGTGGCGGACAGCGGCCGGGTCTCCATCAGGAGGACGCGGTCGCCGACGCCTGCGGCGTTCTGCTCGTCGTGCGCCTTGAGCTTGTTCGTACGGCGGATGACCTTGCCGTACAGCGCGTGCTTGACACGGTCCTCGACAGCGACGACGACGGTCTTGTCCATCTTGTCGCTGACGACCAGACCCTCACGGGTCTTGCGGAAACCGCGGTCGGTGTTCGTCTCAGTCACAGTCTTCTCGCTCATCAGGCGCTCTCCACCGTCTCGATGCCCAGCTCGCGCTCGCGCATCAGGGTGTAGATCCGGGCGATGTCCTTACGGACGGACTTGAGCCGACCGTGGTTCTCGAGCTGCCCGGTCGCCGCCTGGAAGCGGAGGTTGAACAGCTCTTCCTTGGCCTCGCGGAGCTTGTTGAGGAGCTCCTCGCCGCCCAGTTCGCGCAGCTCGGACGCCTTGGTACCGGCCGACATCACGACTCACCTGCCTCGCGCCGAACGATCCGGCACTTCATCGGAAGCTTGTGAGCAGCGCGGGTAAGCGCCTCACGAGCAATCTTCTCGTTCGGGTAGGACAGCTCGAACATCACCCGACCCGGCTTGACGTTCGCGATCCACCACTCGGGAGAACCCTTACCGGAACCCATGCGGGTCTCGGCAGGCTTCTTCGTCAGGGGGCGGTCCGGGTAGATGTTGATCCAGACCTTGCCGCCACGCTTGATGTGGCGGGTCATCGCGATACGAGCTGCCTCGATCTGGCGGTTCGTCACGTACGCCGGGGTCAGCGCCTGGATGCCGTACTCGCCGAACGCAACCTGCGTGCCACCCTTGGACATACCGCTGCGCTTCGGGTGGTGCTGCTTGCGGTGCTTGACCCTACGGGGGATCAGCATTTCGGTCAGGCCTCCGTTCCGGTGCTCTCAGCCGGAGCAGCGGCGGCGGGAGCGTCGGCCTTGGGGGCCTCGGCTGCCGGCGCGGACTGCTGCGGCTTGCGACCGCGACCGCCACGCTCGCCACCGCGGCCACCACGGCCGGCCGGGCGGTCAGCGCCGCCACGGGCCGGGCGGTTGCCTGCGCGGGCAGCAGCGTTCTCGGCGCGGACCTCGGCGATGTTCTTGACATCGCCCTTGTAGATCCAGACCTTCACACCGATGCGGCCGAAGGTCGTCTTGGCCTCGAAGAAGCCGTAGTCGACGTTCGCGCGGAGCGTGTGCAGGGGCACACGGCCCTCGCGGTAGAACTCCGAGCGGGACATCTCGGCGCCGCCGAGGCGGCCACCGCACTGGATCTTGATGCCCTTGGCGCCGGCCTTCATCGAGCTCTGCATGCTCTTACGCATCGCACGACGGAAGGAGACGCGGGAGGAGAGCTGCTCGGCGACGGCCTGGGCCACCAGCTGAGCGTCCACCTCGGGGTTCTTGACCTCGAGGATGTTCAGCTGGACCTGCTTGCCGGTCAGCTTCTCCAGCTCGCCACGGATGCGGTCGGCCTCGGCGCCACGGCGACCGATGACGATGCCCGGGCGGGCGGTGTGGATGTCAACGCGGACGCGGTCGCGGGTGCGCTCGATCTCAACCTTCGAGATACCGGCTCGCTCCATGCCCTTCGTCATCATGCGACGAATGGCAACGTCTTCCTTGACGTAGTCCTTGTACAGCTTGTCGGCGTACCAACGGGACTTGAAGTCCGTGGTGATGCCGAGCCGGAACCCGTGCGGGTTTACCTTCTGGCCCATTACCGGGTTCCTTCCTTGCTGCTGACGACCACGGTGATGTGGCTGGTCCGCTTACGGATCCGGTAGGCACGGCCCTGAGCACGCGGACGGAACCGCTTCAGGGTCGGGCCCTCGTCCACGTACGCCTCGCTGATGACCAGCGAAGAGGCGTCGGTGTGGTCGTAGTTGTGTGCAGCGTTGGCAATGGCGCTGTCCAGCACCTTGCCAACCGGCACGCTCGCGGCCTGCGGGGCGAAACGCAGGACCGCCTGAGCCTCCGTGGCGTCCATGCCACGGATGAGGTCCACCACGCGGCGGGCCTTCATGGGCGTGACGCGGATGTACCGCGCCTGGGCCCTGGCTTCCATGGTTGTCCCTTCGGTGTAAGTCATAGTCGTTTCCACCCCGCGGTTAGCGGCGCTTCGACTTCCGGTCGTCCTTGACGTGGCCGCGGAAGGTGCGAGTCGGCGAGAACTCGCCGAGCTTGTGGCCGACCATCGACTCGGTGACGAACACCGGGACGTGGATCTTGCCGTTGTGCACCGCGATGGTGTGACCCAGCATGGCCGGGACGATCATCGAGCGACGGGACCAGGTCTTGATGACGTTCTTGGTGCCTGCCTCGTTCTGTACGTCCACCTTCTTGATGAGGTGGCCGTCGACGAAGGGCCCCTTCTTGAGACTGCGCGGCATCTAAACCCGCTCCTAGCGCTTCTTGTTCGTCTTGCGGCGGCGGACGATGTACTTGCTCGATGCCTTCTTCGGCGAGCGAGTACGACCCTCCTTCTGACCCCACGGCGAGACCGGGTGGCGACCACCGGAGGTCTTGCCCTCACCACCACCGTGCGGGTGGTCAACCGGGTTCATCGCGACACCGCGGACGGTCGGGCGGACGCCCTTCCAGCGCATGCGGCCGGCCTTGCCCCAGTTGATGTTCGACTGCTCGGCGTTGCCGACCTCGCCGATCGTGGCGCGGCAGCGGGCGTCGACCAGGCGGATCTCACCCGACGGCATACGAAGGTGGGCCATGGTGCCCTCCTTCGCCAGCAGCTGCACGGAGGCACCCGCGGAACGGGCGAACTTCGCGCCGCCGCCGGGCCGCAGCTCGATGGCGTGGATGGTCGTACCGACCGGGATGTTGCGCAGCGCCAGGTTGTTGCCGGGCTTGATGTCGGCGGCCGGGCCGTTCTCGACACGGTCGCCCTGCGTCAGGCCACGCGGCGCGATGATGTAGCGCTTCTCGCCGTCCGCGTAGTGCAGGAGCGCGATGCGCGCGGTGCGGTTCGGGTCGTACTCGATGTGCGCGACCTTGGCCGGCACGCCGTCCTTGTCGTGACGACGGAAGTCGATCACTCGGTAGGCGCGCTTGTGGCCACCGCCCTGGTGGCGAACGGTCACACGACCGGCGTTGTTACGGCCGCCCTTGCTGTGCAGGGGGCGGACCAGCGACTTCTCCGGCGTGGACCGCGTGATCTCGACAAAGTCGGCGACGCTGGAGCCACGACGGCCCGGGGTCGTCGGCTTGTACTTGCGGATACCCATTTCTCAGTCCTCGTCCGATTCCGGACGACTCGACCTCCGTCAGGAGGTCGGGCCGCCGAAGATGTCGATACGGTCGCCCTCGGCGAGGGTCACGATGGCGCGCTTGGTGTCAGCGCGCTTGCCGAAACCGGTCTTGGTGCGCTTGCGCTTACCCTGCCGGTTGATCGTGTTGACCCCGGTGACCTTGACCGAGAAGACCGCTTCCACGGCCTGCTTGATCTGGGTCTTGTTGGAGCCGGGCGCGACGATGAACGTGTACTTGTTCTCGTCGAGCAGCGCGTAGCTCTTCTCGGAAACGACCGGCTTGACGAGAACGTCGCGCGGGTCCGAGTAGGTCTTGCTGGTAACGGTCGCCTCGCTCATCAGGCGTCGCTCCCTTCGGTCTCAGCGGTCTGGGGGCCAGACACGAAGGACTCGAAGGCGGCCTGAGTGAAGACCACGTCGTCAGAGACGATCACGTCGTACGTGTTCAGCTGGCCCGGCTCCAGGATGTGCACCTGGGGCAGGTTGCGGGCGGACAGCCACGCGGCCTCGTCGGCACGGTCGACGACCAGGAGCAGGTTCTTGCGCTCCGAGATCTTGCCGAACAGCGTCTTCGCGGCCTTCGTGGAGACTGCACCGTCGACCACGCCGGTGACGACGTGGATACGGGAGTGGCGTGCCCGGTCGGAGAGGGCACCGCGCAGGGCGGCGGCCTTCATCTTCTTCGGGGTCCGCTGCGAGTAGTCACGCGGCTGCGGGCCGTGGACGACGCCACCGCCGGCGAACTGCGGCGCACGGGTCGAACCCTGGCGCGCGCGGCCGGTGCCCTTCTGGCGGTACGGCTTGCGGCCACCACCACGGACTTCGCCGCGGGTCTTGGTCTTGTGCGTGCCCTGACGGGCAGCTGCCAGCTGTGCGACGACGACCTGGTGGATCAGCGGAACGCTGGTCTTCGCGTCGAAGATCTCCGAGGGGAGCTCGACGGTACCGGCCTTGTCGCCTGCCGGCGAAAGGATGTCAATGGTGCTCATTACCTCAAGCCCCCTTGGCCGCGGTACGGACCAGGACGAGGCCGCCGTTCGGACCGGGGACTGCGCCCTTGATGAGGAGCAGACCCTTCTCCGCGTCAACCGCGTGGATGGTCAGGTTCTGGGTGGTGACACGCTCGTTGCCCATGCGACCCGCCATGCGCATGCCCTTGAAGACACGGCCGGGGGTGGCACAGCCACCGATGGAGCCGGGCATGCGGTGCACACGGTGGGCACCGTGGGACGCCTTGCCACCCTTGAAGTTGTGACGCTTCATCACACCGGCGAAGCCCTTGCCCTTGCTCTTGCCCGTGACGTCAACCTTGACGCCGGACTCGAACACCTCGGCAGTGACCTCCTGGCCCAGCGTGTACTCGCTGGCGTCAGGGGTGCGGAGCTCCACCAGGTGGCGGCGCGGGGTCACGTCGGCCTTGGCGAAGTGGCCCTTGAGGGGCTTGTTCACCTTGCGCGGGTCGATCTCGCCGAAGGCGATCTGGACCGACTCGTAGCCGTCGCTGTCGTTGGTGCGGACCTGGGTGACGACGCAGGGCCCGGCCTTGACGACGGTCACCGGGACGACCCGGTTGTTCTCGTCCCAGACCTGGGTCATGCCGAGCTTCTCGCCCAGGACGCCCTTAATGTTCTTAGCCATCTCGCGCGTCACCTCAGAGCTTGATCTCGATGTCGACGCCCGCCGGCAGGTCGAGACGCATCAGCGAGTCAACCGTCTTCGGCGTGGGGTCGAGGATGTCGATGAGGCGCTTGTGCGTGCGCATCTCGAAGTGCTCGCGCGAGTCCTTGTACTTGTGCGGCGACTTGATGACGCAGTACACGTTCTTCTCAGTGGGCAGCGGCACCGGGCCCGCGACCGACGCACCAGTGCGGGTCACCGTCTCGACGATCTTCTTCGCCGAGGAGTCGATGACCTCGTGGTCGTAGGCCTTGAGCCGGATGCGGATCTTCTGTCCCGCCATGGCTACTAGTAGTCCTGTCTCTCGTAACGCTCTGGAACCCGGGGGTTCTAAGGACTCCGTCTCCGACCCACGCGGTCGGGCGTGTCGCATCCCCTCTACGCAGATCTCCCGAAGGATTTCCCAACCAAGGGGGTGCGGGCCCAAGGACCGCGAGACCGGGGGCGGAACACCCACCGGGTGCCTGGCCGGTGCCCCACTGACGCTTCCCGGAAGATTCCCGTACGTCCGACCCGCAGGGGGTCGACGAGTACTGTGGGACTCGCTTCCGGTCCTCCCGGCGGGAGGCGCGCAGCATTGACACTCAACCGAGCAACCTGGTCAGTGTGCCATACGGGGCGTGAGCCTGGCCAATCGGGCGGAGGATCTTACCCCGCGTGATCGCCGGGTCAAACGCGGGCGCGCAGCGGGAGCAGTGCCGGGCACCGCTCATCGTAATTCGGTCGAGCGTCGTACGACCCCGCCCCTACAGTGACCCGCCGGGCACGCCGTCGTCATCAGGGGCATCGATCATGCGTACGCACTATCCGCGCACCGCGCATCTGCCCTGGTCCCCGGGGGCCACCTCGGACGACGTACGGATCGCGGACCTCTCCGGGCTGACCGGTCGCGAGGTCGTCGTCACCGAGAAGCTGGACGGCGAGAACACCACGCTCTACGCCGACGGACTCCACGCCCGCTCGCTCGATTCCGCCCATCACCCCTCGCGGGGGTGGGTGAAGGCGCTGCAGGGCCGGATCGGTGCCCGTATACCCGAGGGGTGGCGGGTGTGCGGGGAGAACATGTTCGCGCGCCATTCGATCCCGTACGACGGCCTGGAGAGCTTCTTCTACGGCTTCTCCGTCTGGGACGGGGAGCACTGCCTGGACTGGGACCGGACCGTCGTCTTCCTGCGCGAGCTGGGGATTCCGGTGCCGCCGGTGCTGTGGCGCGGAGTGTTCGACACGCGGGCCGAGAAGGCACTGCGGGCGTTGAGGCCGGACACCGGACGGCAGGAGGGGTACGTCGTACGGCCCGCGGACGGCTTCGACGCAGCGGACTTCGGACGCCGGGTGGCGAAGTGGGTGCGGCCCGGCCACGTACAGACCGATACGCACTGGATGCACGCCTCCGTCGTGGAGAACGGGCTCGGCCCGGCAGCCGCCCTGTGGGCCGTACGGTCAGGGGCACCGGTCGACGCGGCTGCACTGGCCGACGCGGCAGGCACGGCACCGGGTGACGCCGGGGCTGCCGTCGCGATGGGCGATTCCCTCGACGCGTTGGGCCGGACGGGCGACGACCGGCTGACCGGCGTACTGGCCGCGTTGCTGCACCGCGGACGGCGTGCGGAGCTGGCGCCCGCGCTGGCGGGGGCGCTGGGGATGCCATCGGCCCGGCGCATCGCGGATCTCGTCGGACTGCACCCCGCACTGCACCGCCCGTACCCGGACGAGGAGCGCAGGACCGGCCTGGTCCGGATGTCGTTCGCCGCCGATC
Organism: Streptomyces sp. NPDC037301; assembly: GCF_055602785.1. Lineage (NCBI taxonomy): Bacteria > Bacillati > Actinomycetota > Actinomycetes > Kitasatosporales > Streptomycetaceae > Streptomyces > Streptomyces sp. NPDC037301. The sequence continues at coordinate 187,521 of NZ_JBVJWD010000003.1, read as the reverse complement.
TGCCACTGCTGCACGCGCTGGCCGCCGCCGTGGCGGACACCGACGGGGCGCGCGAACAGGTGGAGTGGTCGGCGCTGCACGCACAGGACGTACGGGAACCGGACGGGCTGCGCGAGGCATTCGCGGATCTGGAGCCGGCGGCCGCCGACCGCTGCCGGGCGCAGGCACGTGAGGCATACGCCCGGGGCCGGGTCACCACCGCCGAGGAGGCCGTCGCCGCGACGTGGCGGTGGCGGACCGGGGACTTCCCGCGCCTGGTGCAACTGGTCGGCCCCTCCGGCAGCGGCAAGAGCACCTTCGCGCGCGCTCTGCCCGGTGTCGACGCGTATCTCTCGCTCGACGATCTACGGCTGGCCCGGGGATCGCGCGCCGATCAGAAGGCCAACGGGGAGGTGCTGCGCGTGGGGCTCGACCGGCTGGACACCGCGCTCGCCGCGGGTGGCACGGTCGTCTGGGACGCCACCTCGCTCAACGCGCACCAGCGCTCCCTGGTGCATGCGGTCGCCCGGCGCAGGGACGCGCTGCTCACCCACGCCGTGGCCCTGGTCGACGAGGCGGAACTGATCCGGCGCAACGAACGCCGCACCCACCCCGTGCCCCCTCAGGTGCTGACCTCGCAACTGCACCGGTTCGTGCCCCCGTACCCCGGCCAGGCGCACCGCACCTGGTACATCGGCGCGAGCGGAAGCGTGGAGGACAGGGCGTAGGGCCTTCCGTCTGGATCAGGCCGGATCGGGGAGCGGGGTCCGGTGCCGTGGATCGCAAGGCGGAGGAAGGAGTCGATGGGGTCTCCCCTGCTCGAGCGGAGCCGAGAGCTTGGGGAAGGAGCCATGGCGAGTGACGACAACGCCGCGAGGCGCGGCACCGGGGCACACGAGCCCGGCGTGATCCAGACGGAAGGCCCTGAATGCGTACCAGCGAGGAGATCTACCACCGGGTCCGCTGGGACGCCCGGTTCGACCCGGCGCGCTTCGTGATGGGCGTGGCGCAGCGCGGGACCGTGCCCAAGCGGGTGCCGCTGCCCCGGTTCACGCCCGGCGGGGACATTCCCTGGCACCGGGTGCTGTTCTTCGAGGCCGACGGTGAGGTGGTGTGGGACCGGTCCTCGGGCGTGGACCGGATCGACGCGACGGACGCCGGACGGGTACGCACCCCGCGCCGGCTGCCGTCCCCGTACTTCACCTCCCGTACGCCGCACGCGTACTCCGGACCGGAGGCCGCCTGGACACCCGTGCCCGAGGACGCACCGGCGCCCGCGCAGTCCGCTTCCCTGGCGCTGCTGACCTGGAACACCCTCTGGGACCGCTACGACGGCGACCGCATCGACACCGCCCGGCGCCGGCCACTGCTCCTCGACGCCCTGCGCGCGGCGGACGCGGATGTCATCGCTCTCCAGGAGGCCGAACCCGCCCTGCTCGGCCTGTTGTTGGCCACACCCTGGGTCCGCGAGAGCTACATCCTCTGGTCGGACCCGGCCGGCCGGGATATCGCCGACTGCGGTCTGCTGCTGCTCAGCAGAGTCCCCGTGCGGGAGGCGGGCCTGCATGTCCTCGGCCCGCACAAGGCGGTCGCCGCCGTGGTCGTGGAGACCGCGGAAGGACCGGTCTCGGTCGCCGTCACCCACCTCAGCAGCGACCACTCGGCGAACGGCGCCGCCCGGCGCGATGCCGAACTGGCCGATCTGGCAGCGGGGCTGGCCGCGATCGAGGGCGATGTGATGCTGCTCGGCGACTTCAACGACGGCGGCGACACTCCGCAGGACCGGCTGGGGATGGCGGACGCCTGGAGCCGGGTGCACGGCGCGGGCGACCGGACGCCGACCTTCGATCCGTCCGTCAATCCGCTGGCCGCCGTCTCCTCCCTGACGGGGCGTGTGTCCCGGCTGGACCGGGTGCTGGTCCGCTCGGAGCGGCTGCGGCCCGTGTCGGCGGCGCTGCTGGGCGACGTACCGACGCCGGATGGGCTGTACGTGTCGGACCACTTCGGGGTACGGGTGGAGCTGACCGGGGCGGCGGCGGACGGATCGGAAGCCGACGTGGCGGAGATCGTCCGCCGGGTGGCCGCCGCCCTGCCCGAGGGCCGCGTCCATCCGGTCGGCTCGCGGCGGATGGGCTGTGCGCTGCCCGGCGCCGATGTGGACCTGGTCGCGGCGCTGTCCGGTGACGGGGATCTCCCGGGGATACGGCAGCGGCTGACCGCTGCTCTGCCGGAGGCCGTCGATCTGCGCGAGGTGACCGGTGCGCGCGTACCCGGTCTGCGTTTCTGCCTCGACGGGCTCCGGGTGGACCTGGTGATCGTCGCGACCGGTGACCTCTCCCCGGACGTGGCGGTCGCCCGCCGTACCGAACTGGGCGAGGCGGCGGCCACGGCTCTCAGCGCTGTGAGCGACGCGGACGCGGTGCTCGCGGCGGCGGACCCGCACCGGGCCGCGTTCACCCGCCTCGCGCGCGAGGTGAAGGCCTGGGCCCGGGCACGCGGCCTGGACTCCGCTCCGTGCGGCCAACTGCCCGGCCTTGCCTGGTCCGTACTGGCGGCCCGCACCGCCCACGAGGCCGGTGATCTGCCGCCGCTCCCCCTGCTCCGGCACTTCTTCGCGACCTGGGCCGCGTGGGACTGGAACCGGCCGGTCGGCTCCGGGGAGGCGGGCGAACTCCCCCTCACCGTGCTGACTCCGACCGCCCCCGTCCGCTCCTGCACCTCGCAGGTCTCCCCCGCAGGCCGCGACCTCATCGCCGAGGAACTCTTCCGCGCCTGGGAGATCCTGGAGTCCGTCGCCGTCTTTGACCCCGTACCGCACACCCTGCTCTGCGCCCCGCCGCCCCTGCACCTCCGTCACGCCGCCTGGGCGATCGTCTCGGTACGCCCCGGCCCCGACGAGGGCCGCTTCCGGGGCCGGCTCCTGGCCCTGCTCGCCGCTCTCGCCGAAGCGGGCTCCCCGGACGCCCATGCCTGGCCCCGCCCGTTCGGCGCGGACGCGTCCCACATCCAGTACGCCATCGGTCTGGGACGGACCCCGCCGGACGAGGCCCGGCTCGCGGAAATCGGCGCCCGGCTGCTGGGTGGCATCCCGGAAGCGGGCCTGCGCCGGACGGGCCGGGGCGCGGCACCGGAGCTGCGGTGACGGAGACCGGCGGCAGCCCACCTGCGAGAATCCAGCCGTGAACGGGAGCGCCATTGCGGCCTGGGCCCTGCGCCCCGCCGAACCGGAGGACGTCGAGGTCATCGCCGAGCTCAGGGCCATCGTGATGCGCCCCGACCTGGAGCGGCTCGGGCGCTACGACGAGCACCGCGTACGGCAGCGGCTGCGGGACGTCTACGCACCGGAGCACACCTCGGTCGTCGTCGCGGACGGCGAGTTCGCGGGCTGCGTCACCCTGCGGCCGGTCGAGGACGGGCTGTGGCTGGAGAACTTCTACCTCTCCCCCACCGTCCAGGGCCGCGGCATCGGCACCACCGTGCTGCGCTCGCTGCTCGCGCGGGCCGATGAGGAAGGCGTGACCGTGCGCCTGGACGTGCTGCAGGGCAGCGCCGCCCGCGCGCTCTACGAACGGCACGGGTTCACCGAGGAACGACAGGACCCGATCGACGTGTTCATGGTGCGCACGCCCGCCCGCTAGGCCGTCCGGGCCCTTCGGCCCACACCCGTAAAAACCAGGCAACCCACCCCTGGGAATCTCCGTCTATCCCCCCGCAGCAGCGGTCGCCCCCCGCCGCCGCCTGCACGGATTCGGTACGCAGCGCAGGGCCGCACAGCCGCCCGCTGCGGGGGAAGTGGACGGAGCACGGTGTGACGGATCGACCTGCGTTGCGCGCATCTCTCACAGGAGTGCCGCGGCGCACCCTGCTGACGGCGGCGGCCGGCGCGATGAGCCCGGCAGTCCTGAGCGCCTGCACCGCGCCTTCGCCGCCCCGCCGCCGCAACCCCACCGCGGACCCGACGCCCGGTCTGCCGATCAGCACCTCGCACCGGGCCCTGATGATGCAGATCCTCGCCCACCCGGACGACGACCTGTACTTCATGAACCCGGACACGCAGCAGGCCCTCGACACCGGAACGCCGCTGGTCTGTGTCTATCTGACCGCGGGCGAGGCCACCGGCATCAACCGCGCGCCCGGCCGCCCGCAGCCCGCCCCCGACAAGGCCGCGTACTCCTCCTCCCGCCATCAGGGGCTCCGGCAGGCGTACGCGACGCTGCTGGGCCTCGGCAGGTTCACGGACTGGCAGAAGTCCGTCATCAGCCTGCACGGCAACCACCGCGCCGAGATCAACCGCCTCAGCAACGGCGGCCGCAAGGTAGAGCTGATCTTCATCAACACCGCCATGCACACCTCGTACGGGCGTCTCGGGCTGCCCAGCCTCTGGCAGGACCGGAGGCTCGTCCTGCCGACCGTCGTCGCCGACAACTCCCCGCTGGAGCGGGCCGGTTCGTACACGTACGACGGGCTGATCGACGTCCTGGTCGGGCTGTTCGACCGGTTCCGGCCGACCGCCGTGCACACCATGGACCCGGACCCCGACATCCAGCACAGCAGCGAAGCCGTCCGCCGCCGGGACAGCGAGCAGCAGGGCTACTCCGACCACCCCGACCACACCGCGACCGCGCTGTTCACCTGGACGGCGCTGATCCGGTGGGTGGCGCGGGCCACCGAGGACGGCGGTGAGGTGCCGAGCTTCGTCACCACGGCGTTCCGCGGCTACTACAACCGGCACTGGCCGAAGAATCTGCCGCCCGCCGTGCTGGCGGAGAAGGCCTCTCACCTGGTGCCGTACGGGGGTTCGATCCACTGGCGCTGCGGCAACTCCGCGGGCTGCGGGGACTACGGCGTGGGCGGCAACCGGCCGCTGACCAACCGGAAGGGCTGGGTACGGTCCACCCATTACCGTTATCCGGGCCCTCGGCCCGCCGTCGCCACCGACCCGGACGGCAGGCTCGTCGCATACGGGGTGCTGGGGCTGCGGGCGGTGCGCTGGCGCGAGAGCGCCCCGGGCAGCGGGGTGTGGGACGCGCCGGACGACCTCGGTGGCGGCCCGCTCGCCCCGATCCTGGGCAGCGCGACCCTGCCGGACGGGCGGCAATTGCTCTTCGGACTGCGGTTCGCGGCGCTCAGCGGGCACGGGGCGGACAACGAGCGCGAGATCGTCGCCCTGGAGCAGCGCTCTCCGGGCGGCGGCTTCCGGGCCTGGCAGGGGCTGGGGAACCCGGTGCGGGATCACGACGGCGGGCGCCGGATCGGCGTCCCGGTCGCGGTCGCCGCCCCCGACGGGCGCGTCCATCTCTTCGTACGGAACGCGGAGAAGGGTCTCAGCACGCGGGTACGGAACACGGACGGCCGGTGGGGCGGATGGCGGGACACCGGCGGGGGCGAGGTCCAGGACGGGCTGACCGCTGTGGTGGACGACGCGGGGTGTGTCCATGTCTTCGCGGCGGGCCGTTACGCGGTGCATCACTGGACGCAGGACGCGCCCGGGGATGAGGTCACCGCACGCACCCAGATCAGCGGCGTACCGGTGCCGGGGGACGGCCCGGCCGCGCTGCCCGGTGCGGACGGGACGGTCGAGCTGTTCTACCGCGCGGCGGCGAAGGCCCGCCTGACGACCGTAATGACCGGGGAGACGGCTGACAAGACCGGCATCGACGGATACGGGCGGCTGATCAAGGACCGGGTGGGCTTCGACGGGTACGGGCCGGTGTCCGCCGCGGGGTCGCCGCGCGGCCCGGTGCTGCTCGGCCGCACCGAGAAGGGCCTGATCCAGATCCGTACATCCCAAGGGATCTCCGTACGCGAGCGCGGGCCGGTGGCGCTGGACGGGCCCGCGCTGCATGTCGGCAGGGAGGGGCGGTCGACGGTGGTGGCGCTGGGGGTCGACGCCCTGCCGTGGCTCTGGCGCCCCTGAGAAGTCTCGGAACATGCCGAAGGGCCCCGGTCCACCGCTTGCGCGGCGGGCCGGGGCCCTTCTTGGTGCTCTGTGCGGAGCAACCAGGTCAGACAGTCAGGTAATTACTTGACGATCTTGGTGACCTGGCCGGCGCCCACGGTCCGGCCACCCTCACGGATGGCGAACTTCAGGCCCTCTTCCATGGCGACGGGCTGGATCAGCGAGACGTTCATGACGGTGTTGTCGCCCGGCATGACCATCTCGGTGCCCTCGGGAAGGGTCACAACGCCCGTCACGTCCGTGGTACGGAAGTAGAACTGCGGGCGGTAGTTGTTGAAGAAGGGGGTGTGACGGCCACCCTCGTCCTTCGACAGGATGTAGGCCTGGGCCTCGAACTCGGTGTGCGGCGTGACCGAACCGGGCTTGATGATGACCTGGCCGCGCTCGACGTCCTCGCGCTTGATGCCACGGAGGAGCAGACCGACGTTCTCACCGGCCTGGCCCTCGTCGAGCAGCTTGCGGAACATCTCGATGCCGGTGACCGTGGTGGTGGTCTTCTCGGTCTTGATACCGACGATGTCGACGGTCTCGTTGACCTTCAGGACACCACGCTCGATACGACCGGTGACGACGGTGCCACGACCGGTGATCGTGAAGACGTCCTCGATCGGCATCAGGAACGGCTTGTCGACGTCGCGCTCGGGCTGCGGGATCGACTCGTCGACGGCCTTCATCAGGTCGAGGACGGTCTGGCCCCACTCCTTGTCGCCCTCAAGAGCCTTGAGCGCCGAGACCTTGACGACCGGAAGGTCGTCGCCCGGGAACTCGTACTCGGAGAGGAGCTCACGGACCTCGAGCTCGACGAGCTCCAGGATCTCCTCGTCGTCCACCATGTCGGCCTTGTTCAGGGCGACAACGATGTACGGAACGCCGACCTGGCGGGCCAGGAGCACGTGCTCCTTGGTCTGCGGCATCGGGCCGTCGGTGGCGGCGACCACGAGGATGGCGCCGTCCATCTGCGCCGCACCCGTGATCATGTTCTTGATGTAGTCGGCGTGACCCGGGCAGTCGACGTGCGCGTAGTGACGCGACTCCGTCTGGTACTCGACGTGCGCGATCGAGATCGTGATACCGCGCTGGCGCTCCTCGGGAGCCTTGTCGATCTGGTCGAAGGCCGAGGCCTCGTTCAGGTCCGGGTACGCGTCGTGCAGCACCTTGGTAATGGCGGCCGTGAGGGTCGTCTTACCGTGGTCAATGTGACCGATGGTGCCGATGTTGACGTGCGGCTTAGTCCGCTCGAACTTCGCCTTCGCCACTGGGTCCTCCTGTGGAGTGGTTCTGTACGCCTTGCTTCATCGGCGCCAGGTGATCTTTGCTGGGATGCCGGGGCCGGGGGCATTCACCGCATTGCTTGCGCTCTGCGACGAATGCCCCACCAGGCTCCGGTGACAAGCCTAAAGCGTGAGCTCGGGAGAGTTACTCGCCCTTGGCCTTCGCGATGATCTCCTCGGCGACGTTCCGCGGAACCTCGGCGTAGGAGTCGAACTGCATCGAGTAGCTTGCGCGACCCGAGGTCTTGCTGCGGAGGTCTCCGACGTAGCCGAACATCTCCGAGAGGGGCACGAGGCCCTTCACGACGCGAGCGCCGCTGCGCTCCTCCATGGCCTGGATCTGGCCACGGCGGGAGTTGAGGTCGCCGATGACATCGCCCATGTAGTCCTCGGGCGTGGTGACCTCGACGGCCATCATCGGCTCGAGGAGCACGGGGGACGCCTTGCGGGCACCCTCCTTGAACGCCTGCGAACCGGCGATCTTGAAGGCGAGCTCGGAGGAGTCGACCTCGTGGTAACCACCGTCGAGAAGGGTGACGCGGACGCCCACCATCTCGTAGCCGGCCAGGATGCCGAACTGCATGGCCTCCTGAGCACCCGCGTCCACCGAGGGGATGTACTCACGGGGGATGCGGCCACCGGTGACCTTGTTGACGAACTCGTAGGACGCGTCGCCACCCTCGATGGGCTCAAGGGCGATCTGCACCTTCGCGAACTGGCCGGTACCACCAGTCTGCTTCTTGTGCGTGTAGTCGATGCGCTCGACGGCCTTGCGGATCGTCTCGCGGTACGCGACCTGCGGCTTGCCGACGTTCGCCTCGACGCGGAACTCGCGCTTCATGCGGTCGACGAGCACCTCGAGGTGAAGCTCGCCCATACCACCGATGATGGTCTGGCCGGTCTCCTCGTCGGAGTGCACCTGGAAGGACGGGTCCTCCTCGGAGAGGCGCTGGATGGCGACACCCAGCTTCTCCTGGTCGCCCTTGGACTTGGGCTCGATGGCGACCTGAATGACCGGCGCCGGGAAGTCCATGGACTCCAGGATGACCGGGTTCTTGTCGTCACACAGCGTCTCACCGGTGGTGGTCTGCTTCAGGCCCATGACGGCGATGATGTCGCCCGCGCCCACCGACGAGATCTCCTCACGCTTGTTCGCGTGCATGCGGTAGATCTTGCCGATGCGCTCCTTCTTGCCCTTGACCGAGTTCAGCACCGCGGTGCCGGCCTCGAGGCGGCCGGAGTAGATCCGGACGAAGGTGAGCTTGCCGAGGTGCGGGTCGCTCGCGATCTTGAACGCCAGGCCGGAGAACGGCTCGTCGTCCGAGGGCTTGCGCTTGATGACAACCTCGGGGTCCTTGACGTCGTGGCCTTCGATGGCCTCGACGTCCAGGGGGGAAGGCAGGTAGCGGACGACCGCGTCGAGCAGGGGCTGGACGCCCTTGTTCTTGAACGCCGTGCCACAGAACACCGGGGTGACGGTGACCGAGTCGGCACTGCCCTTCGATGCGAGGGTGATCCGACGGATCGCCTCGTGCAGCTGCTCCTCGGTGGGCTCGACGCCCTCCAGGTACAGCTCCATCATCTGGTCGTCGTTCTCGGAGACGGCCTCGAGCAGCTTGCCGCGCCACTCCTGAGCCGCCTCGATGTGGGTGTCCGGGATGTCGACCGTGTCGTACATCTCGCCCTTGGCGGCCTCTTCCGGCCACACGAAGGCCTTCATCGACACGAGGTCGACGACGCCCTTGAAGTCGGCCTCGGCGCCGATGGGGAGCTGCATGACCAGCGGAACCGCACCGAGGCGGTCGACGATCATGTCGACGCAGCGGTGGAACTCGGCACCGGTGCGGTCGAGCTTGTTGACGAAGCAGATACGCGGCACGCCGTAGCGGTCCGCCTGACGCCAGACGGTCTCGGACTGCGGCTCGACGCCCGCCACACCGTCGAACACGGTGACAGCGCCGTCGAGGACGCGGAGCGAACGCTCCACCTCGACGGTGAAGTCGACGTGACCCGGGGTGTCGATGATGTTGATGGTGTGGTCAACATCATTGAGCGGCCAGTGACAGGTCGTCGCGGCGGACGTGATCGTGATGCCGCGCTCCTGCTCCTGCTCCATCCAGTCCATCGTGGCAGCGCCGTCGTGGACTTCACCGATCTTGTACGAAACGCCGGTGTAGAACAGGATCCGCTCAGTGGTGGTCGTCTTGCCCGCGTCGATGTGGGCCATGATCCCGATGTTGCGGACCTTGGCCAGGTCAAGCGAAGTGGTGGCCATAAGGCTCAATCTTCTCTCGGTCTCGATGTGGGTAGCGACTACCAGCGGTAGTGCGCGAAGGCCTTGTTGGACTCGGCCATCTTGTGGGTGTCCTCGCGCTTCTTGACGGCAGCGCCAAGACCGTTGGAGGCGTCGAGCAGCTCGTTCATGAGGCGCTCGGTCATGGTCTTCTCGCGGCGGGCGCGGGAGTAACCCACGAGCCAGCGCAGCGCGAGGGTGGAGGCGCGACCGGGCTTGACCTCGATCGGCACCTGGTAGGTGGCGCCACCGACACGGCGGGACTTGACCTCGAGCGAGGGCTTGACGTTCTCAAGCGCGCGCTTCAGCGTGATGACCGGGTCGTTGCCGGTCTTCTCGCGGAGGCCTTCCATGGCGCCGTACACGATCCGCTCGGCAGTGGAACGCTTGCCGTTGAGCAGGATCTTGTTGATCAGCGAGGTGACAAGAGGAGAACCGTAGACCGGGTCGATGATGACCGGGCGCTTCGGGGCGGGGCCCTTACGAGGCATTCTTACTTCTCCTTCTTGGCGCCGTAGCGGCTGCGGGCCTGCTTGCGGTTCTTGACACCCTGGGTGTCGAGCGAGCCGCGGATGATCTTGTAACGAACACCCGGCAGGTCCTTCACACGGCCACCACGCACGAGCACGATGGAGTGCTCCTGCAGGTTGTGTCCCTCACCCGGGATGTAGGCCGTGACCTCGATACCGGAGGTCAGACGCACACGCGCGACCTTACGGAGTGCCGAGTTCGGCTTCTTCGGGGTGGTCGTGAACACACGCGTGCAGACGCCGCGGCGCTGGGGCGAACCCTCGAGTGCGGGCGTCTTGTTCTTCTCGACCTTGTCCTGCCGGCCCTTCCGGACCAGCTGCTGGATCGTAGGCACTACTTCTCCGGTTTCTGTGTGCCGTTCGTGAAACTAACCTGGAACGTCACCGACCCACGCGGTCGGGTGTGTCGAATACTGCAAGCTCCTGCCGCAAGGCAGGGAAGGCTGCAGATCGCGGTGGCCAGTGACGGACTCGCATGCGGTTGAGGACACGCACGGGAGCCCAGGCACACCCCAGGCACAAGGTCTGAGCGTACCTACCTCATCGACTCCGGTCAAAACAAATGCGGCGCGCCTCCACACGCCGCACGCCGACGACCTCAGCGCGTGACGATCACGGCGGTGACGAACCCGGCCACGAGCAATATCCAGCCGATGATCGACGCCCATCCCAGCACTAGCCCGGCGACCGCCAGGCCGTCGCCCTGCTCGTCACTGCGCCGTATCTCCTTGCGTGCCATGTGCCCGAGAACGACCGCGGGCACCCCCGTCACCGCGGTCACCGGGGCCAGGATGCCGAAGACCAGCGCACCCTTGGCCTTGCCGTTCGTCCTGAGCTGCGGCGCGGGCAGGAAGGTCGCCGGCACAGCGGGGCCGTAGTGGCCGGCGGGGGCGGGCCCGGAGAAGACAGGGCCCTGGGGCAGGTCGTCGACGAGAAGGCTCAGTTCCCCCACAGTCCGGGCCTCGTGGGCCCGCGCGACCCGCTTCTCCAGCTCCTCGTCATCAAGACGCCCCTCGGCGAAACCGGCCCGCAGCACATCGACAGCGCGCTCGCGCTCCGCGTGCGAGGCCAGCATCGACGGGCTCTGCGCCGGCAGCCGGTCCGGCTGCCTCGGCGGATACGACACAACCAACTCCCCCGGAAGATCTGTATCCCCTCATCATCCGTCACCGCGGGGGTGAGGGGAACGACTTTGCGCCTTCGCGCGTACGCCGGAGGGCGGCCACCCCGTACACAACGGGGTGACCGCCCTCCGGTCGATCAAGCGACTCGCTTACTGGTTGTACGGACCGTAGTCGTAGTCCTCCAGCGGAACGGCCTGGCCGGAGCCCGTGCCGAACGGCGAGTAGTCGATGTCGTCGTAGCCGACGGCCGAGTACATCGCGGCCTTGGCCTCCTCGGTCGGCTCGACCCGGATGTTGCGGTAGCGGGACAGACCCGTACCGGCCGGGATGAGCTTACCGATGATGACGTTCTCCTTGAGGCCGATCAGGGAGTCCGACTTGGCGTTGATCGCCGCGTCGGTCAGAACCCTGGTCGTCTCCTGGAAGGACGCCGCCGACAGCCACGACTCGGTGGCGAGCGAGGCCTTGGTGATACCCATCAGCTGCGGACGACCGGAGGCGGGGTGACCGCTCTCCTGGACCACACGACGGTTCTCGGTCTCGAACTTCGACCGCTCGACGAGCTCGCCCGGCAGCAGCTCCGCGTCGCCGGACTCGATGATCGTCACGCGGCGGAGCATCTGCCGGATGATGATCTCGATGTGCTTGTCGTGGATCGACACGCCCTGGCTGTTGTAGACCTTCTGGACTTCGCCGACCAGGTGGACCTGGACCGCGCGCTGACCGAGGATCCGCAGCACGTCGTGCGGGTTGGTGGCACCCACGGTGAGCTTCTGGCCCACCTCGACGTGGTCGCCCTCGCCCACCAGCAGACGGGCACGCTTCGAGATCGGGAACGGCGTCTCGTCGCTGCCGTCGTCCGGGGTGACGACGATCTTCTTGGTCTTCTCGGTCTCCTCGATCCGGATGCGGCCTGCCGCCTCCGAGATCGGGGCGACACCCTTGGGCGTACGGGCTTCGAAGAGCTCGACGACTCGGGGCAGACCCTGGGTGATGTCGTCACCGGCCACACCACCGGTGTGGAAGGTACGCATCGTCAGCTGGGTACCGGGCTCACCGATGGACTGGGCGGCGATGATGCCGACCGCCTCACCGATGTCGACCAGCTTGCCGGTGGCGAGCGAGCGTCCGTAGCAGAAGGCACAGGTGCCGACCGCGGACTCACAGGTCAGGACCGAACGGGTCTTGACCTCCTCGACGCCGGCGCCCACCAGGGCGTCGATCAGGACGTCACCGAGGTCGACGTTGGCAGGCGCGATGACCTTGCCGTCGATGACGACGTCCTCGGCGAGCATGCGGGCGTAGACCGAGGTCTCGACGTCCTCCGTCTTGCGGAGCACGCCGTCCGCACCCTTGACGGCGATCTTCAGCTTGAGGCCACGGTCGGTGCCGCAGTCCTCCTCGCGAATGATCACGTCCTGTGAGACGTCCACCAGACGACGGGTCAGGTAACCCGAGTCGGCGGTACGCAGGGCGGTGTCCGCCAGACCCTTACGGGCACCGTGCGTGGAGATGAAGTACTCCAGAACGGTGAGGCCCTCACGGAAGGACGCCTTGATGGGACGCGGGATCGTCTCGTTCTTGGCGTTGGACACCAGACCACGCATACCGGCGATCTGACGCATCTGCATCATGTTTCCTCGGGCACCCGAGTCAACCATCATGAAGATGGGGTTCGTCTTGGGGAAGTTCGCGTTCATCGCCTCGGCAACCTCGTTGGTCGCCTTGGTCCAGATCGCGATGAGCTCCTGCGTGCGCTCGTCCTTGGTGATCAGACCGCGCTCGTACTGCTTCTGGACCTTCTCGTCCTGCGCCTCGTAGCCGGCGACGATCGCCTTCTTGGCCTCGGGGACCACGACGTCGGAGATGGCCACGGTGACACCGGAACGGGTCGCCCAGTAGAAGCCCGCCGCCTTCAGGTTGTCGAGCGTCGCCGCCACGATGACCTTGGGGTAGCGCTCGGCGAGGTCGTTGACGATCTCGGAGAGCTGCTTCTTGCCGACGGAGTAGTCGACGAACGGGTAGTCCTCGGGCAGCAGCTCGTTGAAGAGCGCGCGGCCCAGGGACGTACGCAGCCGGAACGTGTCGCCCTGCTGGTACTCCTGCTCGCCCTCCTCGGCGACCGGCGGCACCCAGCCACGCGGCGGGATGGTGCCCACCGGGAAGCGGATGTCGACCTTCGCCTGGAGCGACAGCTCGCGGGCGTCGAAGGCCATGATCGCCTCGGCCGTGGAACCGAAGGAACGGCCCTGGCCGACGACCTTGCGCTCCTCCTCGTCCGTGGTGAGGAAGAACAGGCCCAGCACCATGTCCTGGGTCGGCATGGTGACGGGACGACCGTCGGCCGGCTTCAGGATGTTGTTCGAGGACAGCATCAGGATGCGGGCCTCGGCCTGCGCCTCCGCGGAGAGCGGCAGGTGCACGGCCATCTGGTCACCGTCGAAGTCCGCGTTGAACGCGGTGCAGACGAGCGGGTGGATCTGGATGGCCTTGCCCTCGACCAGCTGCGGCTCGAAGGCCTGGATGCCGAGGCGGTGCAGGGTCGGTGCACGGTTCAGCAGCACCGGGTGCTCGGCGATGACCTCTTCGAGGACGTCGTACACCACGGTGCGGCCACGCTCGACCATGCGCTTCGCCGACTTGATGTTCTGCGCGTGGTTCAGGTCGACCAGGCGCTTCATCACGAACGGCTTGAAGAGCTCCAGCGCCATGGCCTTGGGCAGACCGCACTGGTGCAGCTTCAGCTGCGGACCGACGACGATCACGGAACGCGCGGAGTAGTCCACACGCTTACCGAGAAGGTTCTGACGGAAACGACCCTGCTTGCCCTTCAGCATGTCGCTGAGGGACTTGAGCGGGCGGTTACCGGGACCGGTGACCGGGCGACCGCGGCGGCCGTTGTCGAACAGCGCGTCGACGGCCTCCTGCAGCATCCGCTTCTCGTTGTTCACGATGATCTCGGGGGCACCGAGGTCAAGGAGACGCTTGAGGCGGTTGTTGCGGTTGATCACACGGCGGTACAGGTCGTTCAGGTCGGAGGTCGCGAAGCGGCCACCGTCCAGCTGCACCATCGGACGCAGGTCCGGCGGGATGACCGGCACGCAGTCGAGCACCATGCCCTTGGGCTTGTTGCTGGTCTGCAGGAACGCGGAGACGACCTTGAGGCGCTTGAGCGCACGGGTCTTCTTCTGGCCCTTGCCGGTACGGATGATCTCGCGGAGGCGCTCGGCCTCCTCGTCGAGGTCGAACGACTCGAGGCGCTTCTGCAGGGCAGCGGCACCCATGCAGCCGTCGAAGTACGTGCCGAAGCGGTCACGCAGCTCGCGGTAGAGCAGCTCGTCGCCCTCCAGGTCCTGGACCTTGAGGTTCTTGAAGCGGCTCCACACCTCGTCGAGACGGTCGATCTCGCGCTGCGCACGGTCGCGCAGCTGCTTCATCTCACGCTCGGCACCCTCGCGCACCTTGCGGCGCACGTCGGCCTTGGCACCCTCGGCCTCGAGCTCGGCCAGGTCGGTCTCGAGCTTCTTGGCGCGGCCCTCAAGGTCGGCGTCGCGACGGTTCTCGACCTGCTGACGCTCGACGGAGACGTGTGCCTCCAGCGAAGGCAGGTCACGCGTACGGCGCTCCTCGTCCACGAACGTGATCATGTACGCGGCGAAGTAGATGACCTTCTCGAGGTCCTTCGGCGCGAGATCGAGCAGGTAGCCGAGGCGCGACGGGACGCCCTTGAAGTACCAGATGTGGGTGACGGGAGCGGCAAGCTCGATGTGGCCCATGCGCTCACGACGCACCTTGGCGCGCGTGACCTCCACGCCACAGCGCTCACAGATGATGCCCTTGAAGCGGACACGCTTGTACTTGCCGCAGTAGCACTCCCAGTCCCGGGTCGGACCGAAGATCTTCTCGCAGAAGAGTCCGTCCTTTTCGGGCTTGAGCGTGCGGTAGTTGATGGTCTCCGGCTTCTTCACTTCGCCGTGGGACCAGGTCCGGATGTCGTCCGCGGTGGCAAGGCCGATCCGCAGCTCGTCGAAGAAGTTGACGTCGAGCACTTGTCGTCAATCCCTCTTTCGGGGGTTCGAGCCCCCTCGCGTCACGCGAGAAATCGGGGCACTTCAGCAATGGTCTGAACGGGTCCGGGGAGAGCCGGCCGGATCACAAAGATCCGGCCGGCCAACCCGTCAGACCTCTTCGACGCTGCTCGGCTCGCGCCGGGACAGGTCGATACCGAGCTCCTCCGCCGCGCGGAAGACGTCCTCGTCCGTGTCGCGCATCTCGATGGACATGCCGTCCGAGGACAGCACCTCCACGTTGAGGCAGAGCGACTGCATTTCCTTGATGAGCACCTTGAAGGACTCGGGAATGCCGGGCTCGGGGATGTTCTCGCCCTTGACGATCGCCTCGTAGACCTTCACGCGGCCGGTCACGTCGTCGGACTTGATCGTCAGCAGTTCCTGGAGGGCGTATGCGGCGCCGTAAGCCTCAAGGGCCCACACCTCCATCTCACCGAAGCGCTGTCCACCGAACTGAGCCTTACCACCCAGCGGCTGCTGGGTGATCATGGAGTACGGACCCGTCGAACGAGCGTGCAGCTTGTCGTCGACGAGGTGGTGGAGCTTGAGGATGTACATGTAGCCGACCGAAACCGGCTCGGGGAACGGCTCACCGGAGCGGCCGTCGAACAGGTTGGCCTTGCCGGATGCCTGCACCAGCCGGTCGCCGTCGCGGTTCGGGATCGTGGCCTCGAAGAGACCGGAGATCTCGTCCTCGCGCGCACCGTCGAAGACGGGGGTGGCGACGTTGGTGCCGGGGGCGACCTGGTCGGCGCCGATGGCCTGCAGGCGCTTGGCCCACTCGTCACCGAGGCCGGAGACGTCCCAGCCGCGGCTGGCGAGCCAGCCGAGGTGGATCTCCAGGACCTGTCCCGGGTTCATTCGGGACGGGACACCCAGCGGGTTGAGGATGATGTCGACCGGGGTGCCGTCCTCCAGGAACGGCATGTCCTCGATCGGGAGGATCTTCGAGATGACGCCCTTGTTGCCGTGACGGCCGGCGAGCTTGTCACCATCGGTGATCTTGCGCTTCTGCGCGACGTAGACGCGGACCAGCTGGTTCACGCCCGGCGGCAGCTCGTCGCCCTCTTCGCGGTCGAAGACGCGGACGCCGATGACCTTGCCGATCTCGCCGTGCGGCACCTTCAGCGAGGTGTCGCGCACCTCGCGCGCCTTCTCACCGAAGATCGCGCGGAGCAGGCGCTCCTCGGGGGTCAGCTCGGTCTCACCCTTGGGCGTGACCTTGCCGACGAGGATGTCACCGGCGACGACCTCGGCACCGATACGGATGATGCCGCGCTCGTCGAGGTCGGCGAGGACCTCTTCGGAGACGTTCGGGATGTCCCGGGTGATCTCCTCCGGGCCGAGCTTGGTGTCACGGGCGTCGACCTCGTGCTCCTCGATGTGGATCGAGGAGAGGACGTCGTCCTGCACGAGGCGCTGCGACAGGATGATCGCGTCCTCGTAGTTGTGACCCTCCCACGGCATGAACGCCACGAGCAGGTTCTTGCCGAGGGCCATCTCACCGTTCTCGGTGGCCGGACCGTCGGCGAGGACCTGGTCGGCGACGACCCGGTCGCCCTCGGAGACGACAACCTTCTGGTTGACCGAGGTGCCCTGGTTGGAGCGCATGAACTTGGCGATGCGGTACGTGGTGTACGTGCCGTCGTCGTTGGTCACGGTGATGTAGTCCGCGGAGACCTCCTGGACCACACCGTCCTTCTCGGCCTTCAGCACGTCACCGGCGTCGGTGGCGCAGCGGTACTCCATACCGGTGCCGACGAGCGGGGCCTCCGACTTAATCAGCGGCACCGCCTGACGCATCATGTTCGCGCCCATGAGGGCACGGTTGGCGTCGTCGTGCTCCAGGAAGGGGATCATCGCGGTGGCGACGGACACCATCTGGCGCGGCGAGACGTCCATGTAGTCGACGTCCGTGCCGGGCACGTAGTCGACCTCTCCGCCACGGCGGCGGACCAGGACGCGGGGCTCGACGAAACGCAGTTCCTCGGAGAGGGTCGCGTTCGCCTGAGCGATGACGTAGCGGTCTTCCTCGTCGGCCGTGATGTAGTCGACCTCGTCGGTGACCTGGCCGTCGACGACCTTGCGGTACGGCGTCTCGATGAAGCCGAACGCGTTGACGCGGCCGTACGAGGCGAGCGAACCGATCAGACCGATGTTCGGGCCTTCAGGGGTCTCGATCGGGCACATGCGTCCGTAGTGGGACGGGTGCACGTCACGGACCTCGAAGCCGGCCCGCTCACGGGACAGACCACCGGGACCCAGAGCCGAGAGACGACGCTTGTGCGTCAGACCCGACAGCGGGTTGTTCTGGTCCATGAACTGGGACAGCTGGCTGGTGCCGAAGAACTCCTTGATGGAGGCGACGACCGGCCGGATGTTGATCAGGGTCTGCGGCGTGATCGCCTCGACGTCCTGGGTCGTCATGCGCTCACGCACGACGCGCTCCATACGGGCCAGACCCGTACGGACCTGGTTCTGGATGAGCTCGCCGACGTTGCGCAGACGACGGTTGCCGAAGTGGTCGATGTCGTCGGTCTCGACGACGATCGAACGACCGGACTCGCCGACCGTCTCGGTCTCACCGGCGTGCAGCTTGACCAGGTACTTGATGGTCGCGATGACGTCGTCGGTGGTGAGAACGCCGGCGTCCAGCGGCTCGTCGGCGCCGAGCTTCTTGTTCACCTTGTAGCGGCCGACCTTCGCAAGGTCGTAGCGCTTCGGGTTGAAGTAGAGGTTCTCGAGCAGCGTCTGAGCAGCCTCGCGCGTGGGCGGCTCGCCCGGGCGGAGCTTGCGGTAGATGTCGAGCAGCGCGTCGTCCTGGCCCTGGGTGTGGTCCTTCTCCAGGGTGGCGCGCATGGACTCGTACTCGCCGAACTCCTCGAGGATCTGCTCGGTGGTCCAACCGAGAGCCTTCAGGAGAACGGTCACGGACTGCTTGCGCTTGCGGTCGATACGGACACCGACCATGTCGCGCTTGTCGATCTCCATCTCCAGCCAGGCACCCCGGGACGGGATGATCTTGGCGGAGAAGATGTCCTTGTCGGACGTCTTGTCGATGGAGGAGTCGAAGTAGACACCCGGCGAGCGGACCAGCTGCGACACGACGACACGCTCGGTGCCGTTGATGACGAAGGTGCCCTTGTTGGTCATGAGCGGGAAGTCGCCCATGAAGACCGTCTGGGACTTGATCTCGCCGGTCTCGTTGTTGGTGAACTCGGCCGTGACGAAGAGCGGGGCGGCGAACGTGAAGTCGCGCTCCTTGCACTCGTCGATCGAGTTCTTCGGGGGCTCGAAGCGGTGGTCGCGGAACGTAAGCGACATCGACCCGGAGAAGTCCTCGATCGGTGAAATCTCCTCGAAGATTTCCTCCAGGCCGGACTTGGTGGGGACGTCTTGTCCACTGTCCAGAGCAGCCTCGACGCGAGCCTTCCAGGCGGCATTGCCGAGGAGCCAGTCAAAGCTCTCGGTCTGCAGCGCGAGGAGGTTCGGAACCTCGAGGGGCTCCTTGATCTTTGCAAAGGAGATGCGCAGCGGGGCGGTGCTGGCACCGTTGTTCGTATTCGCGGTCGAGGCGTTGCGCGAGGCGGCCAAGAGGGGGTCCTTCCGAGGGCTCGGACTCACTACGCGCGTACCGGTCCCAAGTTGGACACGGAGACAGAAATCCCAGGTCAGGGAGGATCGGCCATCGGTGCTCAAGCGTGGGCATGCCTCTGGTGACGGGCAGGAGGCAGCTAACAGGCAGCGCAAAGGGTCAGTGTAGCCAAACGGCACACTGATGTCCAGTCGGGGTTCTCAGAGACCCACGTTGCTCTCAACAGCTGTTCTCAACACCTATGGCTAGCCCTTGCGCGCGGTGCGCTTTTCTTTACTGCCCTCTTCGCCCACGATCCATGCCTCGGATTCGGATCGATGTGACGACGCGTCCTGAGAATTGCGCGCCGCGTGCGGTTCGTCAAGGCCCCCCTGCCGGGACAGCGCCGCGCGGTCCTCACCGGACCGCCTCCCGGCGCCGGCCGGCCGCCCCCGAGAGGCAACGGCGAAGATCACCATACTCGTCGCCGCCGGAAGAGCAAGGCAGCCGCCGCGGGTACGCCGAAGGGCGACCACCCGGATGGGTGATCGCCCTTCACGTTTTGACGTCCGTGCCGTGCGGCACAGGCAGTCAGAAGGAGTCAGCAGACTCCCTGAGTCACTTGACCTCGACGGAAGCGCCGGCGGCCTTGAGGGACTCGGCAGCCTTCTCGGCGGCCTCCTTGGCGACCTTCTCGAGGACCGGCTTCGGGGTGCCGTCGACGAGGTCCTTGGCCTCCTTCAGACCCAGCGAGGTCAGCTCACGCACGACCTTGATGACCTGGATCTTCTTCTCGCCGGCGCCGGTGAGGATGACGTCGAACTCGTCCTGCTCCTCAGCGGCCTCGACCGGGGCGCCCGGGGCACCCGGGGCGGCAACGGCGACCGCGGCGGCGGCGGTGACGTCGAACTTCTCCTCGAAGGCCTTCACGAACTCGGAGAGCTCGATGAGGGTCATCTCTTCGAACTGCGCGAGCAGGTCGTCCTGGGACAGCTTCGCCATGATGGCGTCCTTCCACTAATTCGGCAGGTGCCGGAGTTACATGTAGGCGGGCGTACGTTCGGCCCGCTGCGACCGTCGCTCAGTCAAGCGACGATCATTGCGCGAGCCGAATTACTCGGCACCGCCCTGCTCGGCCTGCTTGGCACGAAGCGCCTCCGCGGTGCGGACGAACTTCGACGGGAGCGCCTGGAAGACCTGAGCAGCCTGAGTCTGCTTGCCCTTCATGGCGCCCGCCAGCTTGGCGAGCAGAACCTCGCGGGACTCGAGGTCCGCGAGCTTCTTGATCTCATCCGCGGTCAGCGCCTTACCATCAAGGACACCGCCCTTGATGATGAGGTTGGGGTTGTCCTTGGCGAAGTCACGAAGACCCTTCGCCGACTCCACCGGGTCACCGGTGATGAAGGCAACCGCCGTCGGACCAGTGAACTGGTCGTCCAGCGAAGTGATCCCGGCCTCGTTGGCCGCAATCTTGGTCAGCGTGTTCTTCACCACGGCGTACTGGGCGTTCTCACCGAGCGAACGACGCAGCGTCTTGAGCTGCGCCACAGTGAGACCCCGGTACTCGGTCAGCACGGCGGCGTTCGAGCTGCGGAACTGGTCCGTCAGCTCGGCTACCGCGGCAGCCTTGTCGGGCCTTGCCATGAGCGTCGGCCTCCTTCCGGGTGATGAGGACCGCTCAGAAGGGGCCGGGAAAGACGAAACGCCCCGGCGCAGGCGCCAGGGCGTAGCTCGACCGAACGAAGTCCGGGAGCTTTCCACAGTCACCTGCGCAGGTCGCCCGTACTCAACGGATCCTTCGGTTGCTGTTCCCTCTTGCGAGAGCACAGCAACGACCAGCGGTCTTTGGCTTCTGTAGGAGAGTACGCGACCGGGGTCGCGCCGAGCAAATCCGTCCCTCTTCGGGCGGTGCGGGAGGTTTAGTTCGTGCCCGAACCGGCCCCCTGCTGCTGCTTCACAAGATCGGTGAAGTCGACCGTGTCGCCGGCCGGAGGCTTCTCGGCCGAGACCTCGGTGCCGTAGTCGCTGTAGTACACCGTCGAATTGAGCTCGCCGGTCTTCATCTGGCCGCGCTCGGTCTTCTTGACCAGCAGGTTGTTCTCGTCGACCCAGATGTCGACCTTCTCCGTGGTGATTCCGGCGGCGCTCAGCTGCTTCTTCAGCTGGTCGAGCTGGCCGGCATCGAGCGCGGAGTTCTTCGCGGTCAGTTCGGCGACGTCGACGGTGCCCGAGTAGTGCGTGGCGGAGACCCCGCGTACGTCCTCCTGGCCGACCTTCTTCACGTCACCGGAGGCCAGCAGGGACTTCACACCCTGGTCGGGGGTGGTGTTCTGCATCTGCTGCTTCATCGCCTCGCCGGAGGCGCCCGCGAGCTTGGCGAGGTCGGCGTAGCCGTAGCTGATCCAGTGCTTGCCGCCGGCCTGCCTGGCGAAGGCGTCGCCCATGTTGACGACGTAGCCGTCCTTGAAATAGCGGGCCTGCATCGTGCCGCCGCCACCGTTCTGCTTCATGGCGTCCGCCATGCTGCCGCCGGTGTACGTGATCTCCATGGTGCCGGTGAGACCGTCGGTCCAGTCGATGGTGCCGCTCTGCTTCATGGACATGGTGGTGCCCATCTGGGTGGTGCCCTCGACCTTCGCCGAGTTCTCCCCACCGGTCTTCTTCTGTACGTCGCGCAACGCGGCGATGGGGTCGGCCTTCACCACGGCGCTGCCGCGGTTGTCGCCGCTGCCGTCAGATCCCCCGCAGGCCGCGACCGACGTCAGCGCCGCCGCCACCGCTATCGACAGACTCAAACGTCGCACGGTACTGGTCCTCATGTCCGCTTCCACCCCTCGTTCGGCTCTCGGAGCCTCACGCTAACGCACAGCTCCGACACAGCCACCGGTTACATACGGATACGAGGACGGGCCCCGCACCTCGAAAGGTTGCGGGGCCCGTCAATGTCACACGTGACGCGGCTTGCTGCCGAGCGCTGAGGCTCAGACGGCGGCCGGGTCCTCCTCGACGAGGAGGTTACGGGTGCGGTTGGCGTCCAGCGGGATGCCGGGGCCCATCGTGGTGGCCAGGGTGGCCTTCTTGATGTAGCGGCCCTTGGCGGCGGACGGCTTCAGACGGAGGATCTCCTCCAGCGCCGCTGCGTAGTTCTCCACCAGCTTGGTGTCGTCGAACGAGACCTTGCCGATGATGAAGTGCAGGTTCGAGTGCTTGTCGACGCGGAACTCGATCTTGCCGCCCTTGATGTCGTTGACAGCCTTCGCGACATCGGGGGTGACGGTGCCGGTCTTCGGGTTCGGCATCAGACCACGCGGACCGAGCACCCGGCCGAGGCGGCCGACCTTGCCCATGAGGTCCGGGGTGGCGACGACGGCGTCGAAGTCCAGACGGCCCTTCGCTACCTCGTCGATGAGCTCGTCGGCGCCGACGATGTCGGCGCCCGCGGCTTCCGCGGCCGCAGCACGGTCACCGGTCGCGAAGACCAGGACCCGGGCGGTCTTGCCGGTGCCGTGCGGGAGGTTCACGGTGCCACGGACCATCTGGTCGGCCTTGCGAGGGTCAACACCCAGGCAGAACGCGACCTCGACGGTGCCGTCGAACTTGGTGGAGGCGGTCTCCTTGGCGAGACGGACGGCCTCGAGCGGGGCGTAGTTGCGCGCCCGGTCGATCTTGGCGTCCGCAGCGCGGAGGTTCTTGCTGCGCTTCACTTCTACTCCTGTGGTTTCAGGGTGTGGAGTCGTGGTGCGGGCCAGCGCTTGGCCCTACCACTGAGGACGTGAGGGGCTGAATCAGCCTTCGACCGTGATGCCCATGGAACGGGCGGTGCCAGCGATGATCTTCGACGCGGCGTCGAGGTCGTTGGCGTTCAGGTCGGGGAGCTTCGTCGTGGCGATCTCACGGACCTGGGCAGCCGTCAGCTTGGCGACCTTGGTCTTGTGCGGCTCGCCGGAGCCCTTCTCCACTCCCGCGGCCTTGAGGATCAGCTTCGCGGCCGGCGGAGTCTTGGTGACGAAGGTGAAGGAACGGTCTTCGTAGACCGTGATCTCCACCGGCACGACCATGCCGCGCTGCGACTCGGTCGCGGCGTTGTAGGCCTTGCAGAATTCCATGATGTTGACGCCGTGCTGGCCGAGCGCGGGGCCGACCGGCGGGGCCGGGTTGGCCGCACCGGCGTTGATCTGGAGCTTGATAAGCCCCGTGACCTTCTTCTTCTTGGGAGGCATTGCTCTCTCCGGGTCCTAGTGAGAGTTTTTCGCCGCCGTCCGGTCATCCGGATGGAGGCATACCGCACAACGATAACGGGTATAGCTGCGCGACCAAAAACCGAGCAGGTCAGACAGGCTGTGAAGCCGGTCTGACCTGCTGGGTAGGCATGTGTCCAGAAACTGGCGGGAAGCCGCTAGTTCTTCTGGATCTGGTCGAAGCTGAGCTCGACCGGCGTCTCGCGGCCGAAGATCTCGACGAGACCCTTGACCTTCTTCGAGTCGGCGTTGATCTCGTTGATCGTCGCCTGCAGCGTCGCGAACGGGCCGTCGGTGACGGTGACCGAGTCGCCCACCTCGAAGTCGAGCACCTGCACCTCGACCTTGCGGGACGGAACCGGCTTGCCCTCGGCCTCGGCGGCCTCGCGGGCGGCCTTCTCCTCGGCCTCCGGGGCGAGCATCTTGACGATCTCGTCCAGGGTCAACGGGTACGGGTCGTAGGCGTTGCCCACGAAGCCGGTGACGCCGGGGGTGTTACGCACGACGCCCCAGGACTCGTTCGTCAGATCCATGCGCACCAGGACATAGCCCGGGAGCTTGTTCTGGCGGACGTTCTTGCGCTCGCCGTTCTTGATCTGGACGATCTCTTCCTCGGGCACTTCGGCCTGGTAGATGAACTCCTCGACGTTGAGCGAGACGGCGCGCTGCTCCAGGTTGGCCTTCACGCGCTTCTCGTAACCGGCGTACGTGTGGATGACGTACCACTCGCCGGGAAGGCCGCGCAGCTCCTCGCGCAGGGCGGTGACGGCATCGACGGGGGCGGCCGGCTCGGCCTCTTCCCCGGCTTCCTCATCGGCCTCGGCGGACTCGTCGTCGCTCTCGTCGTTCTCGCCGCTCTCGGAACCGGCGTCGGCCTCGGCGGCCTCGTCGTCGTCCTCGGTGTGCAGGGCGGCCTGCTCGGCGGGCTCGTCTGCGGCGGCGTCGGCAGCTTCGGCCTGGTCCGGCTCCTCGGCGTCCGCCCCCTCGACGATGTCGAGCTCGTCCTCGGCGGACTCGAAGGCGCCCGCCGTCGGCTCGACGGCGTCGTTCAGGTTCGGGTCAGACACGGTGGCTGCTTCTTCCTGGATACAAATGGGTGGAACATGCGAAAGGGGCGCCCATGAGGCGCCCTCCGCGGGATCAGCCGAAGACGTACTTGATGACCCGCTGGAATCCGAAGTCAATCACGGTCACCAGACCAATCATGACGACGACGAAGACGATCACCACTGTGGTGTACGTCGTCAGCTGATTTCGAGTCGGCCAGACAACCTTGCGCAACTCGGCGACGATCTGGCGGTAGAACAGCGCGAGGCGGCCCAGAGGACCCTTCTTACCGCGCTTGCCGCCCTTCCGGGTCTTCTTCTTCGACTCGGGCAATTCATCCTCGGCATCAGGCATGTCGATGGAGCCCACGGCGTCCGTCACGCTTCTCACCTGATTCCGGGTCATGGCCGTGCCGCGCCCGGTGGAGCCGCACGGCGATGCATTGAAGTACGTACATGCGCACACATCCTGGCGAAGGAGTGTGTAGCAGGGCCGGAGGGACTTGAACCCCCAACCGCTGGTTTTGGAGACCAGTGCTCTACCAATTGAGCTACGACCCTTTGTGGTTTCCACCAACCTACCGCATCTTCCCCGATGCTCCGGGTGCAGGAACGGTGCGGCTGGTGAAGGCCAACGACAGGTGAGTGTACGTGTTCAGCGGCCCGGCGTCGAACAGATAGCTCCCGACAACTCCTGGTCGCATGTTGTCCGCATGCTGTCCGAGTCCTGTCCGGTCCCTGAAACCCCTGCGCCGACAGGGATCGCGGTCTGGGACCATGGGGGCCATGAGCGCTGCAACTTCTCCCTCCGAGCGCCGGGTCTCCGCCCGCATCGGTGCAATCTCCGAGTCCGCCACCCTCGCCGTCGACGCCAAGGCCAAGGCCCTCAAGGCCGCCGGCCGTCCGGTGATCGGCTTCGGTGCCGGTGAGCCCGACTTCCCGACCCCCGGCTACATCGTCGAGGCCGCGGTCGAGGCCTGCCGCAACCCGAAGTACCACCGCTACACCCCGGCGGGAGGGCTCCCGGAGCTCAAGGCCGCCATCGCGGAGAAGACGCTGCGCGACTCCGGCTACGAGGTCGACACCTCCCAGATCCTGGTGACCAACGGCGGCAAGCAGGCCATCTACGAGGCGTTCGCCGCGATCCTCGACCCGGGCGACGAGGTCATCGTCCCGGCTCCGTACTGGACCACCTACCCCGAGTCGATCCGGCTGGCCGGCGGTGTCCCGGTGGAGGTCGTGGCCGACGAGACCACCGGTTACCGGGTCTCCGTCGAGCAGCTGGAGGCGGCGCGCACCGAGCGTACGAAGGTCGTCCTGTTCGTCTCCCCGTCGAACCCGACCGGCGCCGTGTACAGCGAGGCCGAAGCCGAGGCGATCGGCCGCTGGGCCGTCGAGCACGGCCTGTGGGTGCTCACCGACGAGATCTACGAGCACCTGGTCTACGGCGACGCGAAGTTCACCTCACTGCCCGCGATCGTGCCCGAACTGCGTGACAAGTGCATCGTGGTCAACGGTGTCGCCAAGACGTACGCGATGACCGGCTGGCGGGTGGGCTGGATCGTCGGCCCGAAGGACGTCGTCAAGGCCGCGACCAACCTGCAGTCGCACGCCACGTCCAACGTCTCCAACGTCGCCCAGGTCGCAGCGCTGGCCGCCGTCTCCGGGAACCTGGACGCGGTCGCCGAGATGCGTACCGCCTTCGACCGGCGCCGGCAGACCATCGTCCGGATGCTCAACGAGATCGACGGCGTGCTGTGCCCGGAGCCCGAGGGAGCGTTCTACGCGTACCCCTCGGTGAAGGAGCTGCTCGGCAAGGAGATCCGCGGCAAGCGTCCGGCCACCGCGGTCGAGCTGGCGGCGCTCATCCTGGACGAGGCCGAGGTCGCGGTCGTACCGGGCGAGGCCTTCGGCACACCGGGCTACCTGCGGCTCTCGTACGCCCTGGGTGACGACGACCTCGTCGAGGGCATCTCGCGGCTCCAGAAGCTGCTGGGCGAGGCCAAGGCCTAGCACGTACTGAATTCAGTGGGCGACCCCCGGCTCCGGCCGGGGGTCGCTTGTCTGTTCGTTGGTCAACCCGATGGGGAAAGCGGCTACCGCTGGACCCCACGTGTGCGGCAGGATCTTGGGATGGAGCGTGATGTACGGCTGTTGCCCAAGGCCCACCTGCACTTGCATTTCACCGGGTCGATGCGGCCCACGACCCTGCTCGAACTCGCCGACAAGTACGGCGTGCATCTGCCGGAGGCCCTGACCGGCGGCGAGCCGCCCAGGCTGCGGGCCACGGACGAGCGCGGATGGTTCCGCTTCCAGCGGCTCTACGACATCGCCCGGTCCTGTCTGAGGGCCCCCGAGGACATCCAGCGGCTCGTGCGCGAAACGGCTCAGGAGGACGTCGCGGACGGCTCCGGCTGGCTGGAGATCCAGGTCGATCCCACGTCGTACGCCCCGCTGCTCGGCGGGCTGATCCCGGCGATCGAGGTCATCCTGGACGCGGTGGACAGCGCGTCGCGCGAGACCGGTCTGCCGATCCGGGTGGTGATCGCGGCGAACCGGATGAAGCATCCGCTGGACGCCCGGACGCTGGCCCGGCTCGCGGTGCGGTACGTGGACCGGGGCGTCGTCGGATTCGGGCTCTCCAACGACGAGCGCCGCGGAATGGCCCGGGACTTCGACCGGGCCTTCGCCATCGCCCGCGACGGCGGTCTGCTGGCGGCCCCGCACGGCGGCGAGCTGGCCGGCCCTGCGAGCGTGCGGGACTGTCTGGACGATCTGGACGCGGCCCGGATCGGGCACGGCGTACGGGCTGCCGAGGACCCGCGGCTGCTGCGCAGGCTGGCGGAGCGCGGGGTGACCTGCGAGGTGTGCCCGGCGTCGAACGTTGCGCTGGGCGTCTACGAGAAGCCCGCCGACGTACCCCTGCGCAAACTGTTCGAAGCCGGGGTGCCGATGGCGCTGGGTGCGGACGATCCACTGCTCTTCGGCTCCCGGCTGGCCGCGCAGTACGACCTCGTACGGCGCCACCACGCGTTCACGGACGAGGAGCTGGCGGAACTGGCAAGGCAGTCGGTACGCGGCTCCGCAGCGCCGGCCACGGTACGGACGGAGCTCCTGGCGGGCATCGATGACTGGCTGTCGAAGCCGGCGGGCCAGGAACCTGGTCCGGGATTGTTTTCCCCCGGCCGCCGGACGGGCCCGGCCTACGCCCCGACGCCCTGTACCAGCGTCCTGGCCACGGACGCGGCGAACGCGTCGAGGGACTGCGGCGGCCCCCCGCCTTCCGTGGCGTCGTAGGCGAACGCCCGCTGCGCACAGGCTCCCAGGAGCAGCGACGCGGCCGCATAGGTGTCCGCGTCGGCCCGCACCCGCCCGGCGGCCTGCTCGGAGCGCAGATACGCGTCCAGGCCGCGGATGGGCATGTGCGGGCCGGTGCCCAGCTCCCTCATCGCCGCGTTGTGGCGTTCCTTGAGCCTGGGCTCGGCGTACAGCGAGGCGGCGATCGGGAAGCTCTGTTCGTAGAAGAGGGCGGCCTGGCGGGCGATCTCGGTGAGGTTCTGCTCGACGGTGCGCTCCCCCGCTCCAGGGGTCGCGATGAGCCGATTCAGCAGCGGGTTCAGCCTGGGCAGCCGCTCTTTGAGCACGGCCACGAACAGCTCTTCCTTGCTGGGGAAGTGCTTGTAGAGCGCGGCCTCCGAGCAGCCTGCGGCTCTGGCGATCTCCTTGGTGGTGGCGCGGGCCAGGCCGATGGTGAGCATCAGCTGATGGGCGGCGTCGATGATGCGGACGCGGGCCGGCTTCTGCTCCATGTGCACTCCAATGAAGCTTGACGAGGTGGTGAGTATCCGCTCACTCTAGGGGTGAGTGAATACTTACCCACCCTGGGAGGGTGCGCAATGAGGATCACGGTGTTCGGTGCGACGGGCGGCATCGGTCGGGAAATCGTCCGCCAGGCGGTGGCGGCGGGCCATGACGTGACGGCGGTGGTCCGCGATCCGGCGCGACTGCCCGTCCCGCTCTCCGACGTGCAGGTCCACACGGCGGCGCGCATCGACGACCCGGAGGCGCTGCGCGAGGCGGTCGCGGGCCGGGACGCGGTGCTCTCCGGTCTCGGCTCGCGCGGCCGGAAGGCCGACGGGATCGCCGAGCGGCTCACCCGGTCGGTGCTGCGGGCGATGGAGGCCGAGGGGACGCGGCGGCTGCTGGTGGTCAGCGCGGCCCCGGTCGCGCCGAAGCCCGCGGACGACCCGCTGCTGGACCGGATGATGCTGAAGGTGATCGGGGCGATCCTCAAGGAGGTCTACGCGGACCTGACGCTGATGGAGGCCGCGCTGGCCCGCAGCGCGACGGACTGGACGTCCGTACGGCCGCCGAAGCTCACCAACGGGCCGCTGACGGGGACGTACCGCACGGTCTACGGCAGCAACCCGCGCAGCGGCCGGTCCATCTCGCGGGCCGACGTGGCGCACGCGATGCTGGCGCTGGTCGACGATCCGGCGGCGGTGAAGCAGGGCGTGGGCGTGGCGTACTGAGCGGCGCGCCTGCTACAGGCTCACGCCGACCGTCACGGGTTCGTTGACGAGCGTGACGCCGAATGCCTCGTGGACTCCGGCGACGACCTCACGGGCGAGCGCGAGGAGGTCCTCGGTGGTCGCGCCGCCGCGGTTGGTGAGCGCGAGCGTGTGCTTGGTGGAGATACGGGCCGGTCCCGCGCCGTATCCCTTGGTGAAACCGGCCTTGTCGATGAGCCAGGCCGCGGAGGTCTTGGTGCGTCCCCCGCCCGCGGGGAAGGCGGGGGGCGTCACCTCGGGGCCGAGCCGGTCCTTGGCGCGGGCGAGGAACGCCTCGTACTCCGCCTCTTCCAGGATCGGGTTGGTGAAGAAGGAGCCGGCCGACCAGGAGTCATGGTCCTCCGGGTCCAGCACCATGCCCTTGCCGGCGCGGAGCCTGAGCACCGTTTCACGGGCGGCCGCGGCGGGCACGCGCTCGCCCTGTTCGACGCCCATGGCGCGGGCCGTTTCGGGGTACTTCAGGGGCGCGGACAGACCGCCCGCCTCTTCCAGTTCGAAGCGGACACGCAGCACCACGAAGCGGTCGGGTTCGGCCTTGAAACGACTGTGCCGGTACGAGAATGCGCACTCGGTGTTCGGGATGATCACCGTTTCGCGGGTGTACCGGTCGTAGGCGACGACCTCCGTGATAGTGGAGGACACTTCCTGGCCGTAGGCGCCCACGTTCTGGATCGGCGTCGCCCCCGCGGAACCGGGGATTCCGGCCAGGCACTCGATGCCTGCGAGACCGGCTTCGACGGTGCGGGCGACGGCGTCCGTCCAGACCTCCCCGGCGGCCAGTTCCAGCGTCGTACCGTCCAGGGCGAAGCCCTCGGTCGCGATGCGCAGGGCGGTGCCGTCGAAGCCCTTGTCGCCGATGACCAGGTTGCTGCCGCCGCCGATGACGAGGAGCGGGGTGCCGCTCTCGTCGGCCTCGCGCACGGCTTCGATCACCTCGGCGTCGGTCGTCGCCGTGAGAAGGCGGGCGGCGGGGCCGCCGAGCCGGAAGGTGGTCAGGGGGGCGAGGGGGGCGTCGTGGAGTTCCTGCACGGGGACAAGAGTACGGTCCGTGGGCCCCGCCCCCCGGCGGGGGCACAAAACAGGCACCGCCCCCACCGGTCCCAGCGCTA